>CAZKVP010000031.1:0-28881 GCA_964556215.1 uncultured Phycisphaeraceae bacterium | reverse complement strand
AGGCCTGCTGCGCCCACCCCCGCGACCCCGCTGTCAAGCGCCAAGGCCATCGGGAGGTTATTCCCCATCGTGTCAAAGGTCAGCGACTGCACCCCCTTGCCCTTGACCACCTCCAAACTGTTGCGCCCGATGATGTCGCCCAGCCCGCGGGCCTCGATGTCGCGCTGCATGACCGCGCCAGCCGGCAGCATCATCGCGATGGCGGCGAAGCCGATGGCGAAGATGGCCATGCAGATGATGATCTCGATCAGGGTGAAGGCGCGGGGGAGGGTCGGCTTTAGCCGACCAGAGGAACGCACAACCACGCGGGAGACTTTTGGGGTGGATGAATTCATACATTTGCCTCGCGTGAAATGGGTCAATAGGACGCGCAACTGGTCGGCTAAAGCCGACCCTCCTCAATAATCCGCCGGCGAGCCGCCCTGCATGGTGAGCATGACGATCCGGCCACGGGTCTGGGCCAACAATTCGTTGGGGTCGAGCGCCGGATTCACCATGAAGGATCCGGGATTGGCGGGATTGGCCACGCGCCATGCCCGCCCCGTGGGAGAATTGCCGGACAAAGGCAGATCGTCATCGCGGTAGACAATGAGCATGGGCAGGGCGGTGAGAAAGCCCTCGCCTTTGCCCGCCGTGGCCGGGGCGGCAATCGGATCCGCATAAGCCGACGCATAAGCCCCGGTGTTGAACGGCCCGGCATCGAAGGTTTGGTCCGATTTCCCGCCGTCGTACATGGCGGTGTTCCAAGTGGTCCACGGGCCGGCCCCGCCTTGCTCGGGTGCCTGCTGCAGATTCACATAAATGGCCGGCGCCGGCGGAATGCCCACGCCCGTGGCATCCATGCAGACGGCGAAGGAATTGCTTGGGCTGGGGACCAATTCCAACTTGGATGCCGTTGCGTCGTTGCGCCGCAGGCCCGCCAGGCGCAGGCCGGTGCCCAGGGTCATCGGCTCCAAGGTGGTAAACGGTGCATAGCCGCGCAGTGCGGGGGTGCGGTTGACGAGATAGTCGGGCGCGGCGCCGACTCCCGTGGCGGTTTGGTTGCTCAAAGCGTAGAAGATGTCGTAATCCTGCCGCACATCGTCCCAGCGCAGCACCAAGGCGGTGCCGGTGTAGACGGCATTGGGAAGCGGCGAGGCGGTGTTGCTGAGGTCGGCGAGGGGATGATCGGCCAAAAGGGCACGGGTCTGCTGTAAGCCAGCCTTGAGGCGTGCCACCGCGGCCCCCAGCCTGACATCGCGGATCATGGCGCCGATCACCGGCAGCGACACGGCCGCCAAGGAGGCCATGATGACCATGACCACCAGCAACTCGATCAGGGTAAACGCGCGTTTTTTCATCGTCCGGACTCCTGGGAATAGATGTTGTCCTTGGCTTGGGCGTCCCGCGCGATCCCTTTGTCCGCTTGGGCGTCGCGTGTGTAGTGGGGCGCCGTGTTGGGCGGCGTCAGATCTGTAAATCGGCCCCAGATTCCATCCGGGCCGGCCGACATGAAAGACGGAAAGCCATAGGCGGGAATGGCCGGGCGGACATATTCGGCGGTTGTCGCCGTGGTGGCCATGCCACCGGTCCAGTTGGCCGTTGCGGAATCCACCGCCACGCCAAGCGATGCGTAGCGGTCGCGCGTGAATTGCTCATCCTGGAGGATGTGCTCACGAATTTTGTAAGTTCCGTTGGCGGTGCCGAACGCGTCGAGCAGGGTTGCGCCATCGTTGTCGGCCTGGTTCAGGTTCCCAAGGTCGGTGCTCAGCCGGTAAAGCAAAGGCGCGCCCCATGCATCCACCGGCGCGCGCAACCGGTAGCCGTCGTTGGGTGACACCAGCGAAAATTCGGCGTTGTTTTTGTCTTTGTCCAAGGCGCCGGGATGGGCCGGATCCTGTTCAAACACGTCCACCAAGGGGCCGGATGGGTTCTGGGTCATGCCCCATGACGACGGCACCGGCGAAGCCGGCAGGTATTGCGGGCCCAATGAGTTCACCATGGTGTTGGCGGAGGGGACCAAGGATGCCAGAAAGGCGATGAATTCCCCGCTGCTCATGCGGCGGTTGTTGGCGCCGCCCACCCAAGCCGGTTGGATGCCGGCCGCCGCCGTGTGCGGTTGGATGAAAAAATAATTGGCCAGCCGGTGGTCCGGGAAAATCGGCGATGCATTTTTGACGGTATCGGCCACCAGCAGCAGGTTGCCCATGGCGGCTTCCGTCGCGCGGACCTGCTGGCTGCGCCGTGCGGCAAAGGCCCAAGTCACAAGCAACCCCGTCAGCAACAAAATGATGGCGATCACCACCAGCAATTCGATCAGGGTGAAGGCCTGGCGACGGCGCAGGCAGCTATCCGGATGGCGGCGGGTGGGGTGAATATCCCAAACGGGGAGGAAGCCTTGCATTGGCATTAGCGCCCTTTTTTTGGGATGGACAGTTGGTGATTGCATGGATTTTTTCCAAAAAACGGAGCATTGTTTGGGTGTTTTTGGAAATCCCAACAACGAGGCGCCCTGTGGCTGGTTAGAAAGGGTATTCTCGAGGGATAATATCATGTGCTATTAAGCAAGTCAATAGGTCGTTCTATTTCCGATTCTATTTTTTTTGTACACTATGATTATTCATGACAAAAAAAACCGCCATGCAAAAAAAGATCACCCTTAAAGACGTGGCCAAGGCTGCCGGGGTTTCGCACCAATTGGTATCTGCGGTGCTCAGCGGGCGGGAATCCACCATCCGCTATTCGCAAGTGACCAAAGCCAAGGTGGAGGCTGCCGCCAAACGGATGGGGTTCAACCATTGCATCCTGGCGCAGAGTTTCAAGGCCAACCGGTCTTTTTTGGTGGGGGTGATGATTCCGCGGTTTCAAAACCATGTCCAGGATGATGCGCTGACGGGTTTGCAGGATGTGCTGGTGCCGCATGGCCTGACCCCGCTTTTTTTAAGTTATCAAACGGTGGATGAAGAAGAAACCGCGCTGCATATTTTCTTGCAACGGCAGGTGGATGCGGTGCTTGTTTCGTGCCAAACCCCGTCATTGCCAGCCTATGCCCAGTTGGTTGAAAAAAAAATACCCATGGTGGAACTTTTCAACCGGTTGCTGGCCCCGGCGGGGGTGCCTTCCGTTTATCAGAACATGGAGCAAAACGGCTACGAAGGCACCCAACACCTGCTGGGGCTTGGGCACCGCCGCATTGCCTTGGTCACGCATGACCGTTACCGTGATCCGCGCCATTGGGATGCCGGTGATCATCACCAAGGGTATGTGCGGGCCATGCGGGAGGCCGGGCTCAAACCCAAGGTGATCGCCCACTCCCTGGACCGTTTTGTGCTCGGGCGCGCCTCGTCTTTTTACCAATGCACCGAGGAGATCATCGACCAGGCTTTGGCGGGCGGGCGCCCGACCGCGCTGGTGTGTTACACCTCCATGCAGGCTTTCCCTTTGCTGGCTGCCGCCAAAGCCCGTGGTATCCATGTGCCCAGGGAGTTGTCCATCCTCGGCACCGATCAATTTCCGGAAATCAGCAATTTGTTCAGTCCTCAATTGACCACCATGGGGGCCCCTGTCACCAAATTGGCGCGCGCCGCGGCGGAATTGGTGCTGGCGCAATTGCGCGGTGAGCCGGCGGTGAAAAAATCGCTGGTCCCCCCCGAGTTGTCCCCCGGTGGCAGCACGGCGGTGGCGCCGAAATGAATGCGGGGAATGGGATGCTGCCCGACCTTTCCGCAAGCCGCCGCCGGCCAACTTCGGCATGGACTTCGCCTGCGGTCAATCTTTTGCGGTGAACAGGGCTTCGATTTCTTCCAGCGTTTTGCCGCGGGTTTCGGGTAGCAGGAACAGGCAAAAGCCCAGATAACCCCCGGCCATGGCGCTCCACAGGGCCCATTGGGTGCCAAGCCCCCAATGGCTGACGATGGGCAGATGCAGTTTCAGCATGCCGATGTTGGCCGCCGAGCCGAGCAGGATGGCGGTGCCGGTGCCGGTGGAGCGCACGCGGGTGGGCAGCAATTCCGACAGCAGCAGCCAGCCGCAGGTGCCCGGGCCGAAAGCCAGTGTCAGCACATAGGTGCCGAGGCAGGCAAACAGCAGCCAACCGCCGGTTTCGGGGGCGAGGTGGATTTTTTCACCTTGCACCAACCACAGCAGGGTTGCGGCCGCGATGGCGGCCAACAGCGCGCCGGCCAACCCCCAGACCATCATGGTCTTGCGCCCCAGTTTGGTCACCGCCAACAGGCCGATCCCGATACCCAGAAGATTCATTGCCGCTGCCCAAGCGCCGGCGGAAGCGGCCTGGGGGGCGCTCAAACCGGCCTGACCCAGCATGGTGGTGGAAAAGGTGCCCAGCACGCCGGCCCCCACCGCGTTATTGAAGAACACCATGGTCGAGACCAGTCCCAAGGGCCAAAGGTAGCGGCGTTGCCAGAGGGAGACGCGGGCCGCCTGCGTCGGTTCGGTTTCAGCCAAAACTTCCATCTCCCGCAGGATGATGGCGGCTTTTTCCGGCGGGTGTTCGCGGGTGAGCACGGCCAAGGTCCGGTCTTTTTTGCCGCGGGCAAACAGCCAGCGCGGGGATTCCGGGGCGCAAAGGGCGGCCGGCAGCAGGGCGGCGGCCGGCAGGGCGGCGGCCGTCAGCAGCCGGCGCCAGGCGCGGTCATGGATGAGGGCGGTTTGGGCCGCGTCTTGCGCGACTTGCGCCAACTGGCCGTCCACCCACCCGGTGTGGCAGGCGCCGATTCTCATGGCCGCGAAGATGCCGATGGCGGAGGCCAAGGCGAACAGAACCATGCACACGCCGCGCGCTTTGGTGGCCAAACTTTCGCTCAGAAACACCGGCACCACGGTGTAATACATGCCGATGGCCACGCCGACCAGACTGCGTCCCGCAAGCAGGGGCCAATAAGCGCGGGCCGTCACGCAAAACGCGATGCCGGCGGCAAACGCCAAGATGGCGCCAATCAGGGTTTTTTTGCGCCCCCAGGCGTCCGACAGGGCGCCGGTGCCCAGGGCGCCGATCACAATGCCAAGCGGCATGGCGACGGACAGGGTGCCCACTTGGCCGTTGTCAAGGCCGAGGCCGGTTTGGAGGTGGGGCAGGGCGATATTGAAAAAACCGATGTCCGCGCCGATGGCCAAGCCGCACAGCACCGCGATGGCACCGAACAGCAGGGGGTAGATGTGGCGGGAAAAGGGCATGGGATCGCTTTTATTCCACCACGCCGATTTCCGCCACGGCCGCGTGGTTTTTCGCCAGTGCGTGTTTGGCGGTGAATTTGAAGTAGCGGGCTTTGACCGGAGCAAAGGCGACGCTCTGCTCCACCGGATTGGCGCGCAGATTACCAAATTCACCTTCGGCCACGGTTTTCCAGATCTTGCCGTCCACCGACACCGCAAAGGCGTATTGGTCCACCATGCCGGCGGTCAGGCCGTCCTGGCGCGGCAGGTAGGTGAAGCCTTTGATGGTTTTTTCCTTGCCCATGTCCACCGTCATGTTCTGCGGCAGGCCGCTTTCGCCGCTTTGGGCGTGGGTGTGCCAGAGGGTGCGGGGGTTGCCGTCGATGGCTTTTCGGGCCTCGGCGCCTTGGGCCTCAAAGGAGGCGGAAACCACCTTCCATTTGGCTTTGGCCGCGGCCTTGGGGTCGCCGCCAACGGGGGGGATCCAATTTTCGAATTCAGGCTCCAGAAACAGGCCGAAGTCGGACAGGGCAGGCGCAACTTGCGCCTTGGTGACGCGGATGCGCACCTTGCCGGTGGTGGTCTTGGGTACGCGCCAAAGGTGGCAGGAACCGATGGATTGGGTCTTGGCCAACTCTTTCCATTGACCGTCCACGAAGGCGTCCACGCTCACGCCCTCCACCCTCAGCCCCAGGCGGATGTCTTCGCGCATGCGGATCAGGTTGAAGGTTTTGTCGCCCTTCAATTCAAACATCACTTCCGGCGTGGTCACGGCGTCGTCGCTCACCCAGGCGCTCCAGATATCGTTGTCGAGCAGTTTTTGCGGGCCGTAGAAAGGGTCGTTGCCGCGGGTGTTGCTGGCGGTCAACTTGGCGTCGTCGGCCAGGTTGACGGCGAAGGTTTGGTGCAGGTGATCGCCCAGTTGGCGCAAACTCTCGGCGTCGTTTTCGTGCACCAAGCCGCGGGTGTCGGGCGGCACGTTGAGGTTCAAGGTGGTGCCGTGGCCGATGGAGTTCATGTAAATCTGCATCAGGTTTTCGGGCGTGCGCGGCTGTTGGTGGGGGTGGAAGAACCAGCCGCCGCGGATGGAGACATCCACCTCGGCCTGAATCCAGCTGGAGCCGCCCAGAGTGCCGGTGCCCAGTTTTCCGGAATCAATCTGGCCCACGCCGTCGGTGGGCAGGATGTTGATGGTGGCCCGGCACGGATCGCCGGAGCCGCCGTGCTCGTTGCCCACCCAGCGCACGCCGGGGCCGATGTCGGAAAAGATGATGATGCCGGGCTGGTTGGCCTGCACCTGCTTCCAGGTTTCCGGCCAGCCGTAGTAGGTGCGCCGGTCGATGCTGCGGCCGCCGCCTTTGCCGCCGTAGTAGCCGCTGCCGCCGTTGGCGCCGTCGAACCAGATCTCGAACAGTTTGCCGTATTGGGTGGTCAGTTCCTCGATCTGCTTGCGGTACACCTGCGTCACATATCCGGGGGTACCGTATTTTTCGTTGTTGCGGTCCCACGGCGAGACATACACGCCAAAGTCGAAATCATTGGCTTTGCAGGCGTCGGCGAATTCGCGCACGATGTCGCCTTTGCCGTTTTTGTACGGGCTGGCGCTGATGTTGTGCGCCGTGGTCTTGGTCGGCCACAGGCAGAAGCCGTCGTGATGTTTGCAAGTGAGAATCACGCCCTTGGCCCCGGCGGCCTTGAGGCTCTTGACGATCTGATTGGCGTCAAAAGCGGTCGGGTTGAAGATCTCCGGTTTTTCCGCGCCGCTGCCCCATTCGGCGCCGGTGAAGGTGTCCACCGTGAAGTGGCAAAAGGCGTAAAAGGCGCGCTTGGCGTGCTTGACTTGCGCCGGTGTGGGCGTGGCGCCGAAGGGAGCGGGGGGAGGTGTGGAGGCCAATGGTCTGGCGGAGGCGCAGGCGGAGAGGGAGAGGGAGAGGATGAGGGCGGTGGGGAAGAACTGGCGCATGGTCATGTGAAAAGGGTTGGAAAGATGAATGGCATTTAGGGCCATCGCTTGTGCAAGTCCTGGTGTCTCACCACCGGGTCTGAACGGCCGCGCGGCGGTGCCTGCGGCATCCGGTTCAGTCCATGTGTCCGCCGGTGGCGGCGGGCTCTTCACTGCCCCATGGCGGTGTGTGATCCTGGTATTTTTTGGCCAGATCCGTCAGTTGCGCCGTCAGATCAGCGCGCACGTTGGCGTAAGCCGGATCGTCGTAGACACTCTTCATTTCCTGCGGGTCTTTTTCACGGTCGAACAACTCCCAATAGGGCTTCTTTTCGGCGTAGAACCAGGCCATGGTGTAGCGCGGGGTGCGGATGCCCACATGGCGGGGCACATTGTGTTCGCCCTTTTCGTAATAGTGGTAATAGGCCGCTTCGTGCAGTTCTTGCGTCTTGTTTTCCAGCAGCGGCACCATGCTTTGCCCATGGATGCCGGCCGGGGCCTGCAGGCCGGCCAGAGCCATGAAAGTGGGCAGGAAGTCGGTGTTCTGCACGATTCCCTTCTGAACCACGCCAGCGGGGATGTGCCCAGGCCAGTATGCGATCAGCGGCATGTGCAGGGATTCCTCGTAGATCCAGCGCTTGTCAAACCAGCCATGCTCACCCAGGAAGAAGCCTTGATCGGAGGAATAAAGGACGATGGTGTTTTTGTCCAGACCGTGTTCCTTGAGGTAATCCAGCACCCGGCCCACATTGCGGTCCACGCCTTTGACGCAGCGCATGTATTGCATCATGTAGCGTTGGTATTTCCAGCGGGTCAGATCCTTGCCTTTGGGCGGATTTTTGAAGAAAGCTTGATTTTCGTCATCCAGCGAAGCAGACCAGGCCGCCTTCGTTGCGTCGTCGATGCCGGTGGGCTGGGCGGTTTGGCGGTTTTGCCAGCCGACGCCAAGGTCGCCCTTGGACATGCCCTTGGGGATGCAGTCCGGCGACACATGCAGGTCGTAGAACAGGTGCATGTCGCGGCCGACTTCCATCTGCTGCTTGGCCGCGCCGGGGCCGCGGTTGGCATAGTCGTCGAACAGGGTGGGTGGCTCGGGGAAGTGATGCCCCTTCCACAGGCCGATTTCCTGCGGCCCCGGCTGCCAGTTGCGGTGGGGGGCCTTGGGCTGGATCATGAGCAGGAACGGTTTTTTGGCGTCATGTTTGTGGTCCAGCCAATTCAGCGCCATGTCGATGGTCAGATCGGTGGCGTAACCGGTGGTTTTGACCGGGCCTTTGGGGGTGAGAAAGCGGGCGTTGTAGTAAATGCCCTGACCGAAGTGAACTTCGTAATCATCAAAGCCGGTGGGCTTGGTGATCAGGTGCCACTTGCCGAAAATCGCAGTTTCATAACCGGCCTGATGGAGGTATTTGGGCAAAGTGGGCTGTGTGCCGTCAAAGCGGCCGTGATCATTGTCGGAGAACCCGTTGGCGTGCGAAAATTTTCCGGTCAGCACCGTGGCGCGCGAAGGGCCGCACAACGAATTGCCGCACAGACAATTGTCAAAGCGCATGCCTTGGGCCGCCATGCGGTCAAGGTTGGGGGTGGCATCCACGCCCAAGTTGGAGCCATAGGCGCCGATGGCGCCCAGTGCGTGGTCATCCGAAAAAATGAGCACGATGTTGGGCCGGCTACCAGCCAGGGCAGGCGTGGTTGCGGGTGCGGGTTGCACCGCGGCGGGAGCCGGTGCGGCCGAAAGGGGGAGGGCGCATATCCACGCAAAGGTGGCGGCCAGGGGAGTGTGATAAGTCATGGGTGGAGGATGAAAGGAGGTGGCGGCGTCAGGCATGGACGGGTCCATTTTGGACGCCAAGGCAAGGTGGATCCGGCGACGGATCATATTCATTTTTCAACAACGCCACGGTTTTCCCGCGGAGGATCACTTGCTGTCCAAGTCTTTGTGCGGTGCCATCGGGAGCGCCTTCTTGTTTCTTGCTGTTCTGTTATTGGAGGCCGTGCGGTGGTGCCGGCGGCACCCGTTCAGTCCATGCGTCCGCCGGTGGCGGCGGGCTTTTCATCGCCCCACGGCCGGGTTTTGTCGTTGTATTGTTTCGCCAGATCCGTCAGTTGCGCCGTCAGATCGTCGCGTACTTTGGCGTAGGCCGGGTCGTTGTAGACGTTTTTCAATTGCTGCGGATCCGTTTGGCGGTCGTACAGTTCCCAGTAAGGTTTCTTTTGCGCGTAGAACCAAGTCAGGGTGTGGCGTGGGGTGCGGATGCCCACATGGCACGGCACATTGTGCTCGCCGCCGCCCTCGTAGTAGTGGTAGTAGGCGGCCGGGTGCAGGGTCTGCGTCTTGTTTTCCAAGAGCGGCAGCATGCTTTGGCCGTGGATGTCCGTCGGGAGCGGCGCGCCAGCCAAAGCCATGAAGGTGGGCAGGAAGTCGGTGTTCTGCACCGTGCCCTCCTGGGCCACGCCGGCGGCGATATGGCCCGGCCAGTACGCGATCAGCGGCATGTGCAGGGATTCCTCATAGATCCAGCGTTTGTCGAACCAGCCGTGCTCGCCCAGGAAAAAGCCCTGGTCAGAGGAATAGATCACGAGGGTGTTTTTTTCAAGGTCGTGTTCTTTGAGGTAATCCAGCACGCGGCCGACATTGCGATCCACCCCCTTGACGCAGCGCATGTACATCATCATGTAGCGCTGGTATTTCCAGCGGGTCAAATCCTTGCCGGCGGGCGGATTCTTGAAAAAGGCCTGATTTTCGTCGTCCAGCGAGGCGGACCAGGCCGCCAATGTCTCAGGGGAAATACCAACGGGCTTTGCGGTTTTGCGGTCCTGCCAATAGCCGCCAAGATCGCCTTTGGGCATGCCTTTGGGGACGCAGTCGGGCGCCACATGCAGGTCGTAAAACAAGTGCAGGTCGCGGCCGACTTGCATCCGTTGCTTGGCCGCGCCCGGGCCGCGATTGACGTAGTCGTCGAACAGGGTGGATGGCTCGGGGAATGGGTGCCCTTTCCACAGGCCGATTTCCTGCGGGCCCGGTTCCCAGGTGCGGTGGGGTGCCTTGGGGGTGATTATCAACAGGAAAGGTTTTTTGGCGTCATGTTTGCGGTCCAGCCAATTGAGTGCCATGTCGGTGACCAGATCGGTGGCATAACCGGTGGCTTTGATGGGGCCTTTGGGGGTTCTGAAGGAGGGGTTGTAGTAAACGCCTTGGCCGGTGATGGCGTAATCGTCGAACCCGGTGGGCTTGGACATCAAATGCCATTTGCCGAAAATCGCCGTTTCATAACCGGCTTGGCGGAGGTATTTGGGCAAAGTGGGCTGGCTTCCATCAAAGGGCGGCTGGCCGACATTGCCGTAAAACCCGTTGGCGTTGGAGAACTTGCCGGTCATCAGCGTGGCGCGCGAGGGTCCGCACAGGGAATTGCCGCAGAAACAATTGTTAAAACGCATGCCTTGCGCCGCCATGCGATCAATGCTGGGAGTGGCATCCACGCCCAATTTGGAGCCGTAGGCCCCAATGGAGGCCAGCGCATGGTCATCCGAAAAAATGAACACGATGTTGGGCCGGCTGCCGGCCAGGTCAGGCGTGGTTGCGGGGGTTGGCTGTGCCGGCGCGGTGGCTGGTGCGGCCGAAAGGGGGGCTGCACACATCAACGCAAAGAGGGTGGCCACGAGAGTGCGATAAGTCATGGGTGGGGAATGAAAGGGGATGAAAAGCAGGGCGCCAGACATGAATGTGGATGATTACTTGTTGTACAGGTCCTTGTGCTTGGCCACCGGGAACACCTTCTCGTTGTAGGGCCCCGGATTGTCGCTTTCCCAGAAAATTTCCTGGTGGTCGAAGGTGCCGTCTGGCTTGAGGTCAAAGATGAGGAAGACTGGCCCGAAGTGCTGGTAGTCGCCTTCCCACCAGCCGCCGCAGACGGCGCCGCCGCAGATGTAGGTCACACGGTCCAAGCGGCAGCAGTCCACCATGTGCTGGTGACCGCTGAGCGCCAGGCGCACCTGCGGGTATTTGTAGAAAAACACGCGGTAGTCAATCTGGCCCACGGCGCCGCCGACATGCTGGGAGGTCAAGCCCGCGAACGGCGTGTGGGTGACCACGCACACCGGCTCTTTGTCCTCGGGCTTTTCCAATTCCTCAATCAGCCATTTGCCCTGCTCGGTGTTCGGGCCGATTTTGCCGTCGCCGCCGAACACGTCGAGCATGATGAACTTCCAGCCGCCCTTTTTCCAGCTGTAGTAACGCTTGGGCATGCCGTAGGCTTCGATGGCCATCGCCTTGGGGGTGGGGCCGTGCCAGATGTCGTGGTTGCCGATGACGCTGTAATGGGGCACCAACACCTTTTCTTTCACCAGCGTGGTCCAACTTTCAAATTGCGCCTTGGCGTTTTCCTCGCTGTTGCCCTGGTCCACGGCGAACACATTGTCGCCGCCGAACACGTAGACCTCGGGGTTGAAGGCATTGGCCTTGTCAAAGGCGTGGCGGATGCGGGTTTGATAGTGCAAATGCTCGTTGGAAATGCTGCCGCCACGGTCTTTTTCGTGGGTGTGCCAGCCGGGCAGGTGCGAGTCGGTGAAAAAGCAGATGCGCAGCGCGTCCTTGGCCGGTTCTTTGGGCAAAGACGGGACCGACAAAGTGGCGGGTTCGGCTTCGGCAGAGCCGGCCACCCCGGCCATGCACAGGCCGGCGGCACTGGCGAGGGACAAACCAAGGAAGTCACGACGGGGAAGAGAAGTGGGGGGATTTTTCATGGGAAGCGTGAAAAAAGGGTTGCTGGAATGGTTGGAGAGGGATGAGGAAAACAGGGAATCCATTACACCGCGAATGAATCATTTGCCGATCAATCTGCGCCTGGCGCCGCCGATCGGCGGCAGGTCTTTCGGACGGTTTTTGGGATCCCTCCAAGCCACCGGAAGCAAGTCGATATTCACCGTGGAACTGTGCAGAAGTTTGCCGTTGGCATCGAACAGCCCGACTTCCGCCGTCAGCGGTTGGGCCTTGTCCACCGCGGGGGAGGGGGTGAACTTCAGCGTGCCTTGGAATTTCGAACTGCTGACCAATATCTGGGCCGGGGTTGATCCGGTGGCCAAGAGTTTGTCGCCCAATTTGACCTGGTAGCGCAGGGTGGTGCCCTTGGGGGCCTCCGCCAGGTCATTGCAGATCCAAGTCTGCACAATCAGGGACTCGCCGGAGAAGAGGAAGGATCGGCCGGGGCGCAAGTTGACGGCCAGCGGGGTCAGCGCGTCGCGGTAGGCGAAATAGGCGGGCTTGGCATGGCGGTCGTAATCCATGAGGGCTTTCATCCAGCCGTTGGGCCAGGCGTCGATCAACAGGTGGACGGCGAAGGAATTGATTTTCGGGTTGCGCCGCATGGATTCGGTCATCAGCCGGACGACCCAATATTGGTGGTCCTGGCTGATGCGCACATATTCCTCCATGGTGACATGCGGGAGGCCGAACCACTGCTTCCCGGCGACGATCTGCTGGTTGCGGAAGATGTGCTCAGGCGACCAAGTGCCGTCGGGCCGGGTTTCCAGCCATTGCTTGGGATAGTACTTTTTCATCAGGGCCACGCTGTCGAGCCCCTCGGCGCCGAACTCGCCCACCGCCCGCATCCAGCCGGCATTGACGCCGGGGCCGCCCCAGTACATGCCTCCCATTCCGCTGTACCAGCCGGCATAATCGTGGTGGTCAACATACCCCGTTCCCTCGGTGACGCCCGGGTAGTCCCCCTCGATCCACTTGATGACCTGGGTGGGGTTGAGTTCCAAAGTGGCGGCGTCGAAAGCCCGGAACAGGGCCCGGTGCTCGCCCATGTTCATCATGCCCGGTTTGTTGAAATCCGGTTCGTTGCAGTAGGTGATCAGGGCGTTGCAGGCATGGGGGCGCACCAGCCGCACCATGGCCTTCAGTTCCCGCAGGCCTTCCTCGGCCTGGTCCCGGCGGATGCCGTTGAACACCGGCATGTCGGTCTGGAGCAGCAGCCCCAAGCGGTCACAGTAGTCGTAGACTTCTTCCGGCGGCGGTTGCTGGGTCATGCGCCAGAAGGTCATGTGGGCGATTTTGGCCAGCAAGATGTCGTCGCGCAACTGGTCAAAGTCGCTCTTCATGACATCGTTGATGAGGTTGCCCATGGTGTTGGCACCCCGCAGTTTGATCTCTTTGCCGTTGAGGTAGAAGCGGCCTTTGAGGGACGCCTCGCGGTCCTGTGTGAAGGTCTTGACCCCGAACTGGCGCTTGCGCACGTCGATGGTGCGGGTGCCATCGGTCAAACTGACCTGCATCTGGTACAGCCAAGGCTCCTCATGCGACCACCAATGCAATTGCGCCTCGGGCATCGGCACTAAGAAGCGGTATTGGCTCACGCCGGGCGCAAGTTCCTTGACCTCCACGCCGGCCGGCAGGGCCTGGCCCTGGGCGAGGGTCAGTTTGAAGTTCTGGCCGTAGAGCGAATAGCGGATGTCGGTGGCCGGCAGGGCCGGGGCTGCCGGATCGGTGCGCGTCACTTCCAACGAAACTTGTGCTTCGTGCCGGCTCGGAATCGGGGTCACGAATAGGTCGCTGACAAAAGCCTTCGGGCGGACTTCCAGCCAGACCTTCTGGTAAAGGCCAAAGCCCGGGGGGCACATGGTCCAGCCCAGGTCATCAAACTTTCCGGGCGGGTTGACGGGCGGGTTGTTCCAACCAGGGCCGCCGCAAGCGGCGAATTTCTTGCCGAATTGGCGCTTGGGCCCGATGTCGAAGAATTCGCCCATCTGAACCGGTTCGTTGGTCAGTTTGACCACCAGCACATTTTCGCCCGGCTTGAGGCAATCGGCGAGGTTGAATTCAAAGGGGTCGAACAAACCCTCGTGGCGGCCGAGCAATTTGCCGTTGCAGTACACCTGTGCGATGTAATCCGCCGCCTGGAAATGGAGGTACGGCGTGCCGGATTTCAACATGTCGGCATCCATATTCACCATGGTTCGGTAATAGGAGACGGCATCGTTGATCGGGCCGCCGTAGTGGGGGATGCTTACTTGCGCCCACTCGCCCTTGCCATCCAAGGCGTGGTGGATGTCGGTCTGATCCTCTTTGGTTTCCAGGCGCCAGTCGAATTTTTCCAATTTGATTGCAGGCCGCGCGGGAATCGCAGGCGCAAGGTCTTTCAAGAAGGGGGCGTAGCGCTCGCGCATGCGCGCCAGCTCGGCCTCCAGCTTTTCCTGGGTGTCGATCTTGTCTTCGGGGGTGAATCCGGCGGTGGGCTGGGGGTCCCACGGGAACAGGACATTGGTGATCACATCCAAGGGCTTGCCTTCAAGGATTCCGTTGGGCTCGACCTGTTTTTGCTTGCCAATCTGGGCGAAGAGGTCGCCGGCATCGGCAGGCGCAGGCTTTGGTGCGGGAGCGGCATCGGCGGCCAACACCGGCGGGCAGGCCGCCAAGGCCAACATCAGGCAAGAGGCAAACGAAAGGGCTTTTTTCATGGGAAGGGATTTCGATTGAAAACTGGAGTGGGACTGGGAAAGCGGTGGCAAAATCAAGGAGCAAAAGGCAGTTTGGGCAAAAAGTTGAAAATAGGACGTCATATCATCTGTCTTACTTACACCAAGGTACTTTTTTGCCGTGGTGGCGAACCGCGCCGTTGCGGTTTACCCACCGAAACATCCGAAGACCAGAGATCAAAAACAAGAAGGCGCCGTGCATGGCGCCTTCTTGCGGGGGAGGTGTTTGGGGATGGCGTTGAGTGCGGATTTGAAGCGCTTATGTTGTGGCGAAATTCGATGCTTGATCCCAAGCCACCCAAAAGAACACCGGCGTCTCCAGCCCCACCGCTTGCGGGGCGTTGAGGCGCAACTGGTCGCCCTCCAGTTGCCAGTGCTCCGCCGGCAGGGGCCGCCACGCGCCCTTTGCGTCCAACACTTCCACAGACTTCACGGTTTGGGTGGCATGCAAGGCAAGTTGCGCCGTCGGCCAGGCATCGAGCGAGAGGTTGATCAGGCCGGTCAACGTGCCATTGGCGCCGTCCTTGCGCAGGGCCAATGGCCAAGCGCCGTCGCCGGTCACCATCACTGGGGCCTTGCCTTTGAACAGCCAACGCACGGCGGCTTGCAGTTGCTTTTGCCGCAGCGGATGGTGGAACGACACGCCCAGTGGTCCGATGGCTGAAGCGTAATCCCACCCATGCACGATCACGCGGCCGCCCAGGGTGTTGGCAAAAGCAGTCATGGCCGGATGCACGGGTTGCACATCTTGGTTCACCAAATGGCCGATGATTTCGGTGCCGGTGACCGGCGTGGGCACGCCGAATTTGGCGGTGTAATTGCCTTGCGGCAGCAGCGCGCTGACGTACTGGTGGGGGGCGCCGCCAAAGGCCGGGTGGGAAATGGATTCGGCGGCGATGATGCCGAGTTGGCCCAGGGGCTTGGCCATTTCCATGGCGGACAGCCCGATGTGCGGCCCAAAGCCGCGCTCGCAAAGCATGGCGGCGGCGGGGGCATCCAGGAATAGGCCCTTGGACAGCAGCGCGCGCAGGGCTTCATCGCTCAAATTCCGCGGCTGTTGCCCGCAAAGGAAGGTGACTTCGCTGTCGTCGTAGGTGGTGGGAATGCCGGCGGCCTCGAACGCCTCCATGCCCTGGTAGCCCTCGGCCCCGAGCGCTTCGGGCGCTGCCTTGGGGGCCAGGTGCATGGTGGTGGCGGAATCCTTGTCGAAAAACAGCCGCACCCCGCGCAACACGCCGGGGGTTTGCGCGCGCGCGGCCAGGCCGTTCAAGAACGGTTTTTGCGCCGCCAGCGCCCGGCCGTAATGCGGCTCGGATTCCATTGTCGTTCCCAGGTGGTCGAAGATGTTGATCGTCGCGCCGCGGGCGCCGAAGGCGAAAGTGACCACCATCGAGGCGTTCATGAAGGCCACGCTTTTGGCGTAGCGCGAGAAGGGCACGCTTTCGATCTCGGTCATGTCCACCGTGCCGGCCGGCAGGCAGTGGCGGGTGATCTTGATCGAGTCCTGGCTGAAATACAGGCCGCGGGGCGGACCCCATTCCCAATAATTGCCAAGGCAGGGGCGGCTGTGGATCGGGTGCCCTTCGGCGGCGCCCAGGGCTTGCGCCGTTTTGGTCCAATCGCGCCCCTCGCGCACATGGTTGCGCGGGCCGCTGGACATCAGGCCCAGGATCGTTTCCGGCGCATGCTCGCGCGTGACGGCTTGCGCCAACTGCAGCGGCTCCAGCGCGATTTCGGCCTGCATGTTGAGCCAAAGCGCGCGCCAAGGGTGCGGCGGTCCGGGCTGGTACAGGGCCGCCACCACTTCTTCGCGCGTGACGGTTTGGCCAATGACTTGGCCGAAGCGCGCCAGGTGCAGCGGGCAGAAGCAGGCGTGGTTGCCGATGTCGCGGATGTCGTCCTCCACCCACAGCACGCGGGGCTTGGTCTTGGCGTAGTGCATCCACAGGGTGGCGAAATTTTGGCGCCAAGCCGGCGACAGCAGGCAGGCGATGCAGGTGGACTCTTTGCCATCGGCCTCGACCACGGTTTGGATGCCCGGTACGGTGTCGGCCGCCACCCGGCAGCGGTCCTCGTGCCCGCGGGTGATCCACGGGTTGAAGGAATAGGCCACCCCGACCTTTTCCAGCGCGGCTTTGACTTTCATCAGGTCGGCGGCGTACGCCTCTGCGGCCTGGGGGGACGGATGTCCGTGGAAGCATTCTTCGGTATCCATCAGCATGATCACTTCGTCCACGCCGTAACGCGGCAATTGCGCCACCAGTTCGGCAAGCAGTTCGTCGAAGCGCCAAGGCGGCAAAGTGCGGCGCAGGGCGTACCAGGCGGGGGCGGGGCGGGCGGTGTTCATGGAAAAGGCTGAAAGAGGGGGAAGAGGTTGGTGGGGGTGGAGGGTTTCATAACGGGGAAGGGGAAATTTTCGTGCGGGTTATCAGGATAGGCTCTTGGAACAGGATTGCCGGTTCCAAACGCCAGTCCTTTGGAAAAGAACCCGCATTCATTGCGGCACCCATGCCAGATCGGTGATCATGAGATCGGGGCCGGCGGTGGCTTCGGCTTCAAGGACGATTTCGCCATCCAGGCAGTCCTCGCGGCGGATCGGGAAGGCGATCCACTGGCCCGCTTCGTGCGCGCCGAGTTTTTGCGTTTGGCCGTCTTCGCTGCGGACGACGCCTTGGCGCCCCTTGTGGTCCCAGTCCGCGAACCGGACCTTGAGAACGCCGCCCAGGGCGGCCTTGGTGGCGATTTCAACGCGGATTTTCTTGCCAACCCAGGCCGTGCCTTGGATGCCGCCCCAGACGGAGGCGCCCCGCACCTTGAAAGCGGGCGCGTCCACGGGGAGGCAGGCGTCTTCACTGCCCGTCCAAGCCACGTCGCCGCTGAAGTTGGGATGGTGCCCGCCGGCTTTGACATACAAAATCGCATTCTCGAACCCGGCAGGCATCGGGGCCGGGGCGGCCAAGTTTTCGAATGTTTTCAAGATCCACGCTTCCTCGACGGGTTGCGCGGGCGCAAATTGGTCGGTGACCATGTAAGCCAGCAAACTGCGGCGCAACTGGCGGGCCGCCGGATTGGGAGCCAGGATGTTGTAACCGGTGACGAGGAGTTTCCCGCCGTTTTGCGTGCGCACTTCAAAGACGGTCCCGAGTTTGCGGGGGGCATGGAAGTCGGCGACCGGCTGGACGATGGGCCGGTAATCGGCGGGAAATCCGGTGAGATCGAATCCGTGCGCGTCGTTGTAAAGGCCCGGCGGCGAACTGCGCCAGGCGGCGGTCGGATTTTGGATGTAATCGCGCGCATCCGAGCAGAGCGGCTGCCATTGCCAGTCCATGACATCCTGCGTCGGGAACAGGGCCAGCGCGGGATGGCGGTCTTGGACGACCGCGCCCTCGACCAGCGTGTCTTGTCCGCCGAAGTACCCGCCCGACCAGAACACGGGCTTGAAGGTCGCGAACACGCTCCCGGATTTCGGCCCGAGTTTGTCGGCGACCAGGAGCACCTTGTGCCCCTCGCGCATGGCCGAGACGGCGTCGTTGGCGTTGGTCGCGATCCGGATGCCCGAAGGAACGGGACTGTCGGCCTCTTTGGGAAACACCCAGACATCCCAGCGGTTCGCATGGCCTGCCAGCGACAATTCCAGAACCAGATGCTCGCCGCGCGGCGGGACGGACGTCAACGGGCAGGAGAATTCGCCGAAGCGGGTGACGCCGCCGACCGGCACGTCGCGGGCGGGAAGATCGCCGGAAGCCAGCACCTCGCCACCGTCGCGGGCAAGCGTCCAGCGCATGCCGGCGGATTTGAGTTCCGACGCGCCGTAATGGGCGATTTCCGCCTTGCAGGTCAGGACTTCGCCCTGGGTGAAGACGAACTTGGGGAGCCGCGCGAGCGGCACGGTGGCTGAACCGTAACGGCTGAATTCCTTGGCGGAAAGGAATCCCTTCGCGTCATAGAAGGCATCGAGCCAGCCGACGAGGGCTTCCTTCTGCCCGGCATAATCGTGCATGTCCAGAAGGCCGTAGCCGGCGCTTTTGGGTGTGCGCAGCAGGGCTTCGATGTCCGCCTTGTAGCTGATGCGGTTGAGGTTGCCGGAAGCCTTCTGGAACTCGGCGGATTGCGCCTCGACCCCGGCGGCGCGGGCGGCCTCGCGGAAGGCTTCGAGGTTCCTGGGCTTGAGAATGCCCGTGTATTTCGCCAGTTCGCGCCAATCCGGATGCACGACCGCCTGGCCGAGTTCGTGGGTGGTTTCCGGTATGCCCGGCAGATGCGATCTGTCGAAATAGCCCGAATAGTCCCAGTCGGTGCCGGGCGACTGCCAGTTCATCTTCGCCCCGTATTCCGTGAAGTCGTCCGCCCCCGCGATGCGCCGGCCCGCCGCAACGCTGTAGAGGTGGCGCGGATCGTAGGCCCGGTCTGCGCTGAGCCATTCGCGCCCCATCTTTTCCAGATCCCCGCCCAGCTCGTTGCCGTAAAGCACGAAGCACATGGAAGGATGGTTGCCGTAGCGGTCGAGTGTTTCGCGCATTTCGGCCTTGGCGAAAGTGGCGACATCCGGGCTCGCGTCCAGCGTGCACCAGAAGTGTTCGGCTTGGATGTACATGCCGAGTTCATCGGCGGCGGTGAAGGCGGCCTCCGGCGGCGTCCAGGAATGGAAACGGATCCCGTTCAGGCCGTGGTCCTTGTAGATGCCCAAAATCCGCTTCCATTCGGTGACATCCATGGGCGGATGTCCGGTCATCGGGAACAGGCATCCGTCGTGGTTGTTGCGGCAAAAGAGCGGCCGCCCGTTGATCGTGATGTGGTATTCCGTCTTGCCCAAATCGCGGAATCCGATGTCCCAGCGGTGGGTTTCATCGCCGGTTTTCACCTCGGCGACGTAGAGGTTCGGCGTGAATTCATCCCACGGCAGCGGGGCGCGGTTGAGTTTCAACTCATGCCGGCCCGAAGTCGGCACGGTCGCCTGCGCCACGATTTCCCCGGTGGCTTTGTCGCGGATGACGACCGTCGCCGGAATTTTTGCGCAAGCCGTGATCTCCACGCCGACGCTGGCGTTCTTGTACGACGGGAAAAAACGGACCAACGACACCGTCGGGCACGGCTTCAGCTCGATGCGGCCCACGACGCCGTTCCAAAGCGTCTGCATGCCCTCGTAGTAATGGTGCCCCACCGTGCCGATGGGGTGGATGAGGCGGTTGTCCACGCGCACGGTCAGAAGGTGCTTGCCCGGCGCAAGAACGCCCAGGAGGTGGCAGTGCGGAGCCCCGAGGAAGTCCACCGGCGCCCCGGCCTGCTTCCCATCCACGAAAACCTCGCTGCGCCAGAGCACCCGTTCCAACGCGAGTTCCACCGGACGGCCGGCCCACGCCTGCGGAATGTCGATCTCGCGCTGGTACCACGCCGCGCCGACGAATTTGTAGGCGGCGGTCAACATGCCTTTGTCGGCGTTCATCGTTTTTTCGCCAAGGCCGGCCAAGGCGGTGGTTCCGGGCAAACGGATCGTCGTGTCGCCCGCCAGCGGCGCGGCGGCCCACCGGCCTTCGCGTCCTTCGTCCTTGGGATCCAGGCGGACCTTCCACGCGCCGGACAGATCCCGGGAAGCCGACGGCGCCGCGCAGGAAGCGCCCAAGAGGGCGAGCAGGAGAACGGCGGAGGGAGTGGTTTTCATCATTTGGAGCGGCGGCACGGTGCCGTTTTGAGGAGGATTCATGGATTTGGAGGACAGATGGGAAAAAGGTGCCAGGGGCGACTTACTTCGCCTCGTACGCCTCAAACTCGGCCAGCCCATTGTTCTGCCCCATGCCGCCGGTGGCTTGGAATTTGACCCATTCCACCTTTCTGGCGGGAAAGGTCACTGCCTTGGGCGCCCCGTCATTGGGAATGTCGGTGACTTCCACGCTGCTGCCGTCGCTGAACGTCAACGTCCCTTGCTTGATATAGGCTTGGGGGTGCGGGCGGTCGTACAGGACGATTTTGCCCAGGGTGACGCCGTCTGCCCAGTCCAAGCGGATCCACGGATTCACTTCGGTGCTCGCCCATTCGCCCTGGGCATGTTCGCCCACGACGCCGTCGAGGACGTTTTCAGGCGGATAATTCCCGAAAACGGAGGAGGCCGTCACTTTGGCGGAAGCGGCCACGTTCTTGCTGAGGCTCTCCTGGACGGCCACTTCCAGCAGATCCACGCTGGCGCCCCTGGGATTCCCTTTGGGGAAGTTGAGCCGCAGGTGGCGGGTCGTGGCGGGCTTGAAGCGGAAGGGGTTCACGGCTCCGAAATAGGCGTCGCTGCCTTGGGCCGGGGGGACGAGGGTGGAGAGGGTCGTCCAGGTGGCGCCGTCTTCGCTGGCCTGGATCTCCATGCGGTCGGGCGTGTTGATGTAACGCTGGTCGAGCGTGTTGAAATGGATTTTGACGAGCGAGACTTTGCGCGGGGTCTTGAAGTCGAAGGCGATCCAGGAAGGCATTTTGCCGTCGGCGGACCACATGCCGCGCCCGGTGCCGTCGGGGGCGGTGATGCCGTCGAGCACGTTGGCCGGCGCGCATGCGCCAAGCTGGCCGCTGGCGGTGACGGCGGTGCCGGGCCCGGTGACGGGAATCGCCGGCTCCAGGTCGAGGAACACTTTGTTGGTGGTGAACGTCGCACCGGCAAGGTCCACTTCCGCCCAGACCACCGCGCGGGTCGCCTCTTGCACCTGGACCGGGGTGAGGCTGTTGTTCAGGGCCGGGGTGAAGACGGGTTTCTCCTCGATGAAGACCGGCTGCATTTTCGTGCCCTTGGCGTAGTCCACCACGCCGCACTTCCACGCCACCTTGGCGGTTTGAAGGGAAATGGGGCCGCCCTTTTTCGACCGGCCTTCGAGGGTGAAGGGGAGGGGAACGGTGCCGGCGCAAGTGGTGTGGGCTTCCTTGCCGTTCACCCGCAGCACGGCGCCGATGAGTTCGCCGCCCACGCGGATGCGTTTGGAGGCGTCCACCACGACCGGCAGGGCATCCGCGGCGCTTGCGCCTTCATGGGCGCCGTTGACGGTGATGGTGGCCTGGCCCTGTGCCACGGCGGTGACGACGCCTTCGGCATCGACCGTGGCGACCTGGGTGTCGGAACTCTTGAAGCGGACTTCGCCCTTGGCGAACGGCACTTTGAGGGCCGGGTAGGTCATCCAGCCTTCCACGGCGACCTGCAGCGCGTTTGGCGCAAGTTGCCTGCCGGAAGCGGACAAATGGGTGAGTTGGTACTTGCGCTTGGGGTTGTCCGTCACGATCTTCACGATGGTGTCCGCCGGGTCGGCGCTGACGCCGTCCAAAGCGATGGTCAGGCTGTCGCCGTCCTGGGTGAAGGTGAGCGGCTTGTCTTGGTTGAGCCAGGTGACCTTTTGCACGCGGTGGGGGACCGGGTTGATGGTGACGGTTTTTTCGCCGGTGTAGCCCTGCTTGCCGTCGGGTCCCTGGATGAAGTGCAGGTAGATGTTGTTGTCGCGCGCGGTGGCGTAGCCCCAGGCGGGGCCTTTGCCGGCGGCGAAAGCCCCGATGTTGCCCTTGCCGTCGTCGGCGTAGCCGCAGCCGGAGAGGAAGTAGGGCACGGTTCCGGTGGTGGATTCATGCCGCTCGGGCAAGCCTTGGGGCGCGAACCAGCGGGCCAATCCTTCGCGGACATCGCTGTTTTCCTGGATGCCCATCGGGTAGTTCCGCGCGATCTTGGCGGGGGGATCAAAGTTCGGTCCGCGGCTCATCAGCGGCATCTGGTCGTTGTTGTCCACGAAGCCGCGGGCGGCGTTCATCACCATCTCCTTGACCACCAGGCGGAAATCGTCGCGCCTGCCGTAGTAGGGGTTGTAGTTGCTGCGCGTGATGATGGATTTCCACGGCTCGATGATGGTGCGTTTGTTGTGGTGCACCGCGCCCGCATGGGAGAAGATGGGGGACGCTTCGGTCGTGCCCAGGTCCGCGTCGCCGTATTCGCCGTCGCTGGCCCAGACATTCGCGTTGATGAGGATGTCGTCGCCGTAATTGCGCACATTGCTGTATATCACGTCGTAATTGAGGCCCGCCATCCCCTGGGGGCCGTCGAAGTAAAGATAGTCGGGGTCGTAGCGCCGGATCAGGTCGGCGCAGTTCTGGACGCACAGGTCGGTGGGCATGGTGGCGTAATAAAGCCCGAATTGCATGCCGTAGCGCTTGACCGCCTCGGCGAAGGGCTTGATGGCGTCGACGATCTTGCCATCCCGGTCGCGGGGTTGGTACAGGTTGCGCACATACTTGGGGTCCTCGAACCGGGATGGCCAATAGTAGTTCTGCTGGAACGATTCGACGGAGACCAGCGCATGTCCCTCGCGCTTGGCGCGCTGTGCCCACAGATCCGCGGAGTAGTTGGCATCCACCCAAAAGGGGTAGACGGCGATGCAATGGCTCAAGGCGCCCACGCGGCCCTCCTCAAAGTGGCGGTTGGGGCGGTCCTTGACGGTGATGGCCAACTTCTTTTTCGCGGTTTTCCCCTGGTTGTCGGTCACCCGCAGGGTGAAGTCGAAGGTGCCGATCTTTGCGCAAACGCCATCGAGCGTGCCGTCCTCCTTCAACGTCAGCCCGTCGGGCAACGCGCCGGACACGACGGCGAACCGGTAGCCGGGCTGCCCGCCGCCGGCCTGGAAGCGGTAGGCGTCGGCCCAAATGCGCCGGTTGTCGCGGGGATAGAACGATTTGTTCCAAACATAGGGCCATTCCATGTACCCGATCGGCAGGATGTTGGCCGGCAGGCCGCGGCCCTTGAGGGTGGCGTCGGGCACGACATCGGTCGCCGCCAAGGGGTGCGCGTCGATGGCCAAACTTGCGCCTCCGCCGAGGGTGGAATACAGGATGCCCGGCAGCGGGTGCCCGTCAGAGTCCGACACGCGGCCGTAGAGGCCAAGGTAGGAGACGGCCGCGTCATGGGCGATGGGAACGCCGTTGGCGTTCTTGTCGTCGGTGTAATCGTGGCGGATTTCAAGTAAGACGGCGTTCCAGCCTTTTTTCAACGCGATGGCCTGCTTGAACATGTCGCGCTGGACTTCCCGCGGCTTGTCGGCTTTCGCCACTTGCGCCCCGTTGACCAGCAGGCGATACGAACCGCTGGCGCCGAAACGGAATTCGGCGGTCTGGTCGGCGGGGCTGTACACCTGGGTGGATGCGTAGACGTATTTGTTGCGCGTGTCCACGCCCTTGCGGATCGCGTAGTAGCCGGAGAGGTCCTGGTAATTGTCGTAGTTGCGGTTCCACAGGCGGTCGTCGCAGTATTCCCACCGCATGCCTCCGAGCGTCCCGCCGAGTTGGGGCGCGGCCTTTTCGATGGCGGCGGCTTTTTCAAAGGGGCCGCAGACCAGCCAGCTGTTGATGAACGGCGCATCCGGCGCGGCGGTGGCGGGGACTTGGGTGCCAGCGGGCGCGGCGAGGCATGGGGTGGGGGCCAAAAACAGGGCGGCAAGCAAACCGAAGGTTGTGGCGTGGGGGGTGCGCATGGAAATCTTTGAAGGGAGGTGGAGATGTTTGGAATAAGCCTGCAAGTCTATTGTGCAAGGAAAGGATGTTCTTGGACAACTTTGATTACGAACTTTGGATGCTTGTTTTGCTGCATATTGTCTTGTTTTGCGTCATTCGTCCGGATCCTGCAGGGTCGATGCATGACGGGCCTCATCAAACGCGGCGGCGGTTGGATGGCAATGGGGGCGCGGGCTTGCAAGCCCGCGTCAATCCAAGCAAGTCGAAAAAACGCGCGCCGAAAAATTCGGCGCGCGTTGTCATGCGAGGATTCACTTGCCGATCGTTTCGCCTTGGTCCAGCGCCCACACGGTCAGATCAAAGCGGGGCTTGGATTTGCCGGCATATTGGGCGCTCACCTTGGCCTCGCCCTTGGGCAAGACGGCCGGCTTGGCCAGTTTGAGGTCGGCTATTTTTTTTCTGAATTTGTCGGCTACATAAGCCTCGGAGCCTTTGCAGATGATGAACTGGCCCTTTTCCATTTTGTGTTCGGATTCAATTTGGCCGCCATCGGGCAGGGTGATGGAGCAACCGTCCACGGGACCGGTCACGCACAGGTCGAACTGCATGGGTTGCGCATCGTAGGGATTGGCGATTGCCACCTGCCCCGCGGCGGCGGCGGTCGGCACGCCGGAGGCTTTGAGTTCCCTGACGGTTTGCAGGAGGAAATGGGTGGCATCCGTCTGGGTCAGGTTGAACTTCAGGTCAGGATCGCGCAGTTTTTCCTTTTGCGCTTTGGTGAAGACTTGCGCCTCGCGGGCCTTTTGCCAGGCGGAAAAGGTGGTGAAGATGGCGTCGCGCTCGCCGCTCAGGTCGGCTTCCTTCTGGCTGAATTTGAAAGCGTAGGTCGCCTCCCAGCCGATGGCCTTGGCCTGCAGGTTCTGAGCGTCATACACCGACCAGCTGCCGTCCCAGCCCTGGATACCGAAGGTGGCGGGGAACCAACTGGCGCTGAATGCATTGCCGATGTCTTTGCCTTCGGTGGCGCGCCGGCCGGTCCTGGGGTTGAACATGTGGCTGCCGCCGCCCAGATCACAGACATTGAGGTATTCCCACGAACCGCCGAAAACGCAGGAGGCGGTGACACGCGGGTATTTGCCGGTGAGTTTGTGGTAGGTTTCGAACAAAATACGGCAAAATTTTCGCACGCCGTAATAGCCCTGCTGCTGGTACATCGCGCTCTCGAAGCCGTCGAAATTGATCGTGTCCATGCCGTTGCGATGCATTAAATCCGCATAGTACTCGGCAAATTCAGGCAACTTGGTCATGTCGGGCACGAATCCGTTGTAGCAATTCTGCATGAGTTTCACCAATTCATCGCCAGCCTTGTGCGCGAGCGCTTTGGAAGCGTGACCGCGGCGGACTTTGAGAATCCATGGCGCGGAATCACTGATGCTTTCAAGATAGAGCATTTCGCCGCCGATGCGCAGATAGTTGGAATCCTTGCCCCTGGGCCAGGTGCCCCGTTCGGCAAGGAGGGATGGTTCCGTCACCTCAATTTCGGTGTCGGTGGGGGAGACATCCTTGGCGAGTTTCGTCCGGCAGACGGTTTGGAGATGCTCGCTTGGCAGGGAGGGGTTGCCCTCTTTGCCGCTTTGCCAAAACATGCACAGGGTGTGGAGGCCGCCGTGGGTCAGACCATGCTTGTGCGCCTCCGCGGTGAAATCCTGGAACGGGATGGTCTTGCCATCCGAGAAGCCCACCTTGCCGACCGCGTGGCGACCCATGAGCGCCAGGTTGGGATAAAACTCGCCGGTATCGCGCGAGAGGTCCTTGATGCCCAGCGCTTTGGTGTATTCAATGGCTTTGTCCACCGAGCCCATCCAATAGACGGTGGGGCTGAAGGAGGCCGGGTCGCGGATCCACTTGCCGTGGATGGTGATGTAAGGCAGGCCTTCAGCCAGAATGATTTTTTCAAGGGTCTTGAGCCCCTGGTCATCGGGGCAGGCATACAGCGCGACGCCCGAGCCGATGAAATCAACACCCGGCAGCGGATCGCTGATCATGTGGCGGTTGCCAAAATTCTCAAAGCCGGGCAGCAACGAGGTAAAGTAGGTGTAGGATCGCTGACGGTCGCGGGAGTGGTAAGCGATGCTGGAACCGAATTCCGGCTTGAGGTCGGCGCCGGTGCCCATGACCCAGCGGAAATACTCCTCGGGTTTCGAGAAATAGGCCACGTCGTTCGAGCCCCCCCCGCCGATGCGGAATTTCTGGCCTTCCTTGATGTCGGCGGGAAGGGGGAACTTTTCAGGGTCGGGCGAATGGGCTTCATAACTCATGCCGCGGCCGGCGCCATCGACCACCGCGCCGGTGAGGGTGTTGTCATCCAACCCGTAAAGGCCGATGGCGAAATCATCGTCGCGCACCACGCCGATGATGTCGCCGAGGGTCTTGTTGATGGTGGTGTTGACCGGCCCCCACACGATCACATCCACCTTGCCGCGCGGGGTCAGCGAGACGAGCTGAAAGCGGAAGTAGGCGTCTTTGGCCTCGGCCTTGACCACGGCCACGGCGCCGTTGGGGTAGGTCAGCGCGATTTCTTTTTTGGCTGCGTCGAAGGCCGCGGCCACCGGCGCCAGGAGCGTTTCATCGGGTTGGCCGTTTTCGTGCAGGCTCAAAAGCGGTGAAGGGTGCTTGGCTGGGCTGTATTCCTTTTTGGTGGCATTGGCCTTGATCGACGTGACGAAGCCCTTGGCATCCACGCGCAAACTGGCGTATTGGGAGGTGAATGTCCACGCCCCCTCGCTGGCCACGACGCAGGCCTGGGTGTCGGCGGGCGCGGCGAGGCATGCAACCGGGGCCAGGAACAGGGCGGCAAGCAAACCGAGGGTCGTGGCGTGGCGGGTGCGCATGGAAATCCTTGAAGGAAGGGGAGGGGGGCTTTGGGATGGGCCTGTGGGGGCCATTGTGTGAAGAAGGGATGTTTCTGGACAACGTGGATTACGGATTTGAAGCGCTTGTGTTGCTGCAAATTGTCCTATTTTTGGTCATTGGGTTTCCCTCATGGGAGCACCCGCGCTCCCGTGAGGGCGCCATTGGCTTTACTTCGGCCAGACCTTCACCTCGCCGTTCACCGGTGTTTCAAAAGGCCCGGGGAAGGGTCTGCGCGCGTCGCGCTTCTTGCCGAAGTAGTCGGTGTCGAGGGTGAGCGGCGAGCCGTCGGCGTTTTCATAGGCGCACTTGGTGATCGCGGCTTTGCCAAGGGATTGGGTGGTGACCAGCTGGCCGTTGGCGCCGTTGCGCCAGGTCTTGTCCTGCGCCAGGGCGAGATACCAGCCGTTGGCTTTTTGGGTGAGCTTCAGTTTGGCATCGAAATTGGGAACCTTGGCCGGGGCGAACGTGAAGGGTGTGGCGGAACCGGTGAACACATTGCCGGAGGAGAAGTTGGGAAGCCTTCCGCCCCCGGTCCAGTTGCCGATGAACAGGTTGTTGTGGACGCGGTGGTCGCCGCCGCACGCGGCATGCACCCCGGCGAGGGTGAGGGCGTGCGCGGGCTGGAACGGGGTGGTGCGCGGATCGTTGAAGTTCGCCGTGGTTCCGGCCACAAGATTGTGAACCAAGGCGAGGCCTTCGGAGTTGATGGAAAGTGACCTGTTGGAAAGGAAAATGTTGTTGGCCACCACAATCGGACCATGTTGCATTTCCAAAAAAATATCGCTGAATATGCCGGTGTTGTCATGGAGCAGGTTGCCGCTGACTTGCGTTCCTTGGCCCATCCAATCGATCCAGATGCCGGCCATCTGGCCGCACCGGTAGATATGGTTGTCGCGGATGACCATGTCCACGCCGCAGAGGAATTTGATGCCGGCGGTGTCGGCGCCTTTCAGCCAGCCGCGCGTGCATATGTCATGGATGTCGTTGCCGGAAATTTCGGAATAGACGGCGCCCAAGCTGCCGTGGATCGCGTTTTTCTCGCAATGGGAGATGTGGTTGCGGCGCACGATGTGTCCGCCGATTTTCTCTTTCGACCAGCCGTCGCGCAGGGCCAGTTTGATGGAATTGATGAACCCTTCCGCCGTGGCCGGGGGAAACTCGTTCTTGGGCAATGCATACCGCCCCAGGGTGACGCCGGTGCAAACGGAATGGTGGATGTCGTTGTCTTCGATGATCCACCCCTTGCTCCAATGCGTGCCGATCAAACCGACCTGTTCGGACATGGCACCCGCCCACGGGGTGGCGGCCCGGCACAATTCAAACTCACGCACAGTGATGTAATTGATCCCGGTTTTGGAGGGGTAAAAAACGCTTTGACGGACATTGATCTCGACATTGGACGCATTGGGGTCAACCCCTGGAAATTGCGCCCAGATCGTGGTCGATTGCGCCTCCGGCTTGGCGAACCACTTGGGGCGAGGCGCGGCGAGGGGTGCGGCGGGGCCGAAAACTTGCGCCTGCGTACCGGCTTCATCAAGCCAGTCGCCGTTGAGGTAGACCGCGCCGGTATGTCCGCCTCGCTCGCACCATTCGCCTTGGACCTTATCGTTATACGGGTTGAAGTTCCCGAAAGAGGCATTGGGGACATCCACCTTCCAAGTGTCGTTCTGCACCTTGGTCCAACCCTTGACCGGTTCGGAGCCGGTGATGACGGCCTTTTCGCCCGGCGCGGCGGCGTAGGTGATGCGGCGGGTGTTGGAGGTTCCTCCGCGCGGCGGGTCCACGCGCTCGCGGTACACACCGCCGTGAACGAGCACGGTGTCGCCGGGCATGGCTTTTTGCGCCGCGGCCGAGATGGTTTTGAAGGGGGAATGCGCCGTTCCTGGATTCGAATCGTTTCCAGAGCCGCAGGAGACATGGAAGGTGCGGTGTCCGCCGGCGTCGGC
>CAZKVP010000030.1:12210-33162 GCA_964556215.1 uncultured Phycisphaeraceae bacterium | reverse complement strand
TCACTTGCTCCAACCGTTGCCGTACACCGCGTCGTCACCCAACTCTTCCGCGATGCGGATGAGCTGGTTGTACTTGGCATTGCGGTCGGAGCGGCAGGGCGCGCCGGTCTTGATCTGGCCGCAGTTGGTGGCCACGGCGATGTCGGCGATGATGCTGTCTTCGGTTTCGCCGGAGCGGTGCGAGAGGATGGCGGCGTAGCCGGAGCGCTGGGCGAGGTTCACGGCGTCGAAGGTTTCGGAGAGGGTGCCGATCTGGTTGACCTTCACCAAAATGGCGTTGGCGGTCTTAAGGTCGATGCCCTTCTTGAGGAATTTGGGGTTGGTGACGAACAAATCGTCGCCGACGATCTGCACCTTCTCGCCGACCTTGTCGGTGAGCTTCTTCCAGCCGGCCCAATCGTTTTCGGCCAGGCCGTCTTCGATGGAGCGGATCGGGTACTTCTTGCACCAACCGGCCCACAGGTCCACCATTTCGTCGGAGGACACCACGCGATTGGGGTCGCTCTTGAAGAAGCAGTAGCCGGGCTTGGCGCCCTTTTTGCCCTTGTTCAACTTCTCGGCTTCGTTCCAGAGTTCGCTGGTGGCCGGGTCCAAGGCGACAAAGATCTGCTCGCCCCACTTGTAGCCGGCCTTTTTGACGGCGGCTTCGATGATCTGCAGCGCTTCTTCGTTGCTCTTCAAGTTGGGGGCGAAGCCGCCTTCGTCGCCGACCGCGGTGGACAGGCCCTTGTCGTGCAGCACGCCCTTGAGCGCGTGGTAGATTTCGACCCCGGCGCGCAGGCCGGCGTAGAAGTTGTCAAAGCCCCAGGGCTGAATCATGAATTCCTGGAAGTCCACGGTGTTGTCGGCATGCTTGCCGCCGTTCAAGATGTTGAGCATCGGAACCGGCAAAGTCTTGGCCGCGCTGCCGCCCAGGTAGCGGTAGAGGGGCAGGCCGCTGGATTCGGCGGCGGCTTTGGCCACGGCCATTGAAACGCCCAGGATGGCGTTGGCGCCGAGTTTGGATTTGTTTTCGGTGCCGTCGAGCTGGCGCAGCAGGGTGTCGATGCCTTCCTGGTCGCGGGCATCGTCGCCGATCAATTCGCCGGCAATCACGGTGTTGATGTTGTCCACGGCTTTGAGCACGCCCTTGCCGCCGAACTTCTTCTTGTCGCCGTCGCGCAGTTCGCAGGCTTCGTGCTCGCCGGTCGAGGCGCCGGAGGGCACGCCGGCGCGGGCGATGGTGCCGTCGGAGAGGCCGACTTCGACTTCAACGGTGGGGTTGCCACGCGAGTCAAGGATTTGGCGGCCGTGGACAAAATCAATGGTGGAGGACATGAACGGTTCCTTGGGTGGGGAGTGGGGAAATTTTTGAGGGCGCCATTCTAGTGGGGCGCCGCGCGGGCAGGGTGTATGACAGATGCCGCCGCAGGTCGGCAGGCCGCTGCGCCATGGAAAAACCGCGCGCCTGGCCCGGGGGTTTGGCGCGCGGTTTTGCTTGTTTCACACGATGCCGGGCTGGAATCACCAGCTGGCGCGCACGTTGACCGCGCGGCCCAGGCGGCGCTTGCGGTTGAGGATCTTGCGGCCGGTGTGGGTCTTCATGCGGGCGCGGAAGCCGAACTTGCGGGCACGCTTGATGTGGCTGCGGCGTTTTTCGTAGTGGGTGGACATGAGGGAGGCCTCTCAAGTGATTGGGTCTGGCAGAAAAGAAGGGCGGGGAGTATAGCGCAGGGCAGGGGGGTTGTCGAACCGGGGCGTGGATGGGGAGGGCTTGTGGATGAAAATAGGCGTCCACATGGGTCAACTCGGGGCCGAGGGTGGTCCATGCGCGGATTTTTCGTGCTTCCAGCCGTCGCCAGGACGGATTTGAAGTGCGTGTGGATGAATGAGAATAAGTCGCAAAGTGGGAGCGGCAAAAAAACTCCAGCCTATCAAGTTGCCGCATAACTTGTCATCCGCTAACCTATTCGGCTTTTCCGGTTCGCTCTTGCGTTTCTTCGCGCATCAGCCGCCCGTCACACCTCACTTTTTGCACCTTTTGGGCCACACCGTGTCTGACTCCGTGAACCCGCAAAATACCCCCCCATCGGCGCATTCTGCCGCACATTCTGGCACAAAGGCCGGCCGCTTCATTTTTCCGAAGTGGGCCAACTATTTGCTCCCCATCATCCTTGTCTCGCTGACGCTTGGCGTGCCGACCACGGCCTGCGTGGTGTTGTTTGGCCTGTCTCCCGAAACCCTGGCGGTGGGTTATCAGCCCACCCAGCCGGTGCCGTACAGCCACGAGAAGCATTTGCGCATGGGTTTGGATTGCGCCACCTGCCACAACACCGTATACCAGTCGAACTTCGCCTCCATCCCCACGGCCGAGGTCTGCATCCGCTGCCATGGCCCCAAAAAGGACGCGCAAGGCAATGAGATCAAGGGCACCGAGCAGGTTCACTCCAACAGCGTGCTGCTCAAACCGTTGCATGACGCCTGGAATTCCGGCAAGCCGGTCCGCTGGGTCAAGGTGCATGATCTGCCCGATTTCGCCTACTTCAGCCATGCTTCGCACACCAACCGCGGCGTGGGCTGCGCTTCCTGCCATGGCCGCATCGACAAAATGGGCGGCAGCGAAACCAGCGATCCGGTGCCCGGCGTGATGCAGGCCAAGAACCTGTCCATGGCCTGGTGCCTGGAGTGCCACCGCAGCCCCGAGAAGAACCTGCGTCCCCTTGACCAGATCACCAACATGCCTTGGCAGCCGTTGGATGCCAAGGCCCTGCCGGCCTTCGCCGGCCTCAAGGAACTGCAAAGCGCCACCACCCAGGAAGAGGCGCAGGCCGCCTTGGGCGCCCATTTGAAGGCCCAATACCACATCCGCTCCAAGGAATACATGCAGTCCTGCTCGACCTGCCACCGTTAAAGGCGGGCGGTCCGCTTCGCTTGGTTCCCAGTTTTCTGAAATCCCCGATCCAACCCACGAGACTTCCCTGTGTCGAACCTGAACGAGAACACCACCGGCCGCATCTACTGGCGCTCGATTGCCGAGCGCGCCCAATCGCCCGCCCTGCGCGAGGCGATGGAAAAGGAGTTCACCTCCTACGACCCCGACGAGATCCTGTCGCTGTCGCGCCGCAAATTCCTGATGCTGGCCGGCGCGTCGATGGCCCTGGCCGGCCTCTCGCTCACCGGCTGCCGCCGCTGGCCCAAGGAAGAAGTGGTGCCCTTCGGCTCGCGCCCCAAGGATTTCATCCCCGGCACCCCCGTGCTGTACGCCTCGTCCATCGAGCGCGCCGGCGTGGGCCAGGCCGTGCTGGTGGTCACCTTTGACGGCCGCCCGATCAAGGTCGAAACCCACACTGCCAAGGGTGCCGATGGGCGCCCGCTGTTTGGCACCCCGTCCGTTTTTGACCAGGCGGAAGTCCTCAACATGTACGATCCGGACCGCGCCCGCGGCGTGCGCAAGGGCGAAGCCGCCGGTTCGTGGGAGAAGTTCGAGGAAGCCCTGCGCGACCGCCTGAAGGAATCCCCCGCCGGCGAAGGCTTGGTGGTGCTCTCCGAGGCGCATTCCGGCCCGACCATGGAGCGCTTGAAAAAGCAATTCGCCGCCAAGTTCCCCAAGGCGACGTGGGCGGTTTGGGAAGCCACCGGCCGCAACACCCAGACCGAAGGCTTGCAGCAGGCTTACGGCGTCAACCTGCGCCCGGTGCTTGATTTGGAACAGGCTGATGTGATTGCCGCCTTTGACGCCGATTTGCTCGGCGCCCACCCGGCCGCCGCCACCAACGCGCGCGGCTGGGCCGCCGGCCGCACCCGCGCCGACAAGTTGAAGGACGGCGACACCAACGCCAAGATGAGCCGCCTGTACGTGGTCGAGCCCACGCTGTCCCTGACCGGTTCCAACAGCGATGAGCGCGTGGCGGTCAAGCCCTCGCAGGTGCTGGCGGTGCTGGCCCATGTGGCCGCCGGCGTCGGCGTGGCTGGCGTGGGCGCGCTGCCTGAGATCAGCGAATCCGCGCAGGCCTTCGTCGGCCGCTTGGTCGGCGACCTCAAGGCCAGCGGCAAGCGCTCGGTGGTGGAAGCCGGCGCCGGCCAGCCCGCCGCCGCGCACGCCTTGGCCGCCGCCATCAACGAGCAATTGGGCGCGGTGGGCACCACCGTGTCCTATGCCGCCAATCCGTCGGACGAAGCCGGCGTGGCGGGCATCTTGGCCGTGGCCGAGGCCCTCAAGGCCGGCAGCGTCAAGAACCTGGTCATCCTGGGCGGCAACCCCGCTTTTGACGCGCCCAGCGATTTGGAATTCGCCGGCCTGATCAAAAAGGCCGCTTGGTCCGCCCATCTGACGTCGCACAAGAACGAAACTTCAGCCCAGTGTTCCTATGTGCTGCCGCGCGCCCATGCCTTCGAAGCCTTCGGCGACAGCCGCGCCTGGGATGGCACCGTCCTGCTGCAGCAGCCGCAGATCCTGCCGCTGTTCGATGGCCGCAGCGACATCGAATTGGCCGGCTTCCTGGCCGGCGAAGCCCAAGGGCTTGCCGTTTCCACCGGGCAGGTTTTGGTGCGCGTGACTTTTGCCGGCTTGGGGCTTGGCGATGAAAAAGCCTGGCGCGAAGCCGTCCAGAACGGTTATTTTGGCGCCCCCGCCGCACCCGCCAAGACGGTTGCCGCCAAAGTGCCGGCCGCCATCACCTATCCCAAGGCCCAGCCGGTTGAAATCGTTTTCGCCATCCAAGGCCCGCTGTTTGACGGCCGCTTCGCCAACAACGGCTGGTTGCAGGAACTGGCCCAGCCGGTGTCCAAAGTCACTTGGGACAACCCGGTGTTCATCTCGGTGAACGATGCCAAGGACAAGGACATCAAGAACGAAGAAAAGCTGGCCGTGGTGGTGGGGGGCAAGACCCTCAAATTGCCGGCCTTCATCGCCCCCGGCCAGGCCGACGGCGTGCTGTCCATCTCATCGGGCCATGGCCGCACCCTGGCCGGCCGCGTCGGCGGCGCCGGCGACTATCAGGTGGGCTTCAACACCTATGCGCTGCGCACCGGCGCGGCATGGGCTTTTGCCCCGGCGACGTACACCAACACCGGCGAAGCCTACCGTCTGGCGTTCACATCCATCCACCATCTGATCAACGACGGTTTGGATGTCAAAATGAACATCCTTGGCGTGGGCAGCGACAAGACCCCCAAGGAATTCATCCTTGAGACCCGCGTGGGCAAGCCGGTCGGCTTCAAGGAAGGCAGCACCGGCACCGTGATCAAAGAGTTCTCACTCAAAGATTACGTCGATGAAAATTTTGCCGTGGACGAGTCGCAAGGCAATTTGCGCCTCCAGTTGTACCAGGAGCCGCAGGTGTTCAACGATCCCCATGCCTGGGGCATGGCCATCGACACCAACGCCTGCACCGGCTGCGGTGCTTGCGTGATCGCCTGCCAATCCGAGAACAACATCCCCAATGTGGGCAAAGACCAGGTGTGGCGCTCGCGCGAAATGCATTGGATGCGCATCGACACCTATTATCAGGGCGACCCGGCCGCGCAGGATTCGGTCAAGTTCCAGGCCACCCACATGCCTGTCACCTGCGTGCAGTGCGAGAATGCGCCGTGCGAACAGGTCTGCCCGGTGGCCGCCACCGTGCACGACACCGAGGGGCTCAACACCATGGTGTACAACCGCTGCATCGGCACCCGTTACTGCAGCAACAACTGCCCGTACAAGGTGCGCCGTTTCAACTATTTTGATTACAACGCGAAGCCGCTCTCGCGCGACACCGCGCTGCCGTGGCTCAACCTGCCCGACGCCGAGCAGAACACGTTGGTGGCGGAAATCCGCAAATTGGGCATGAACCCCGATGTCACCGTGCGCATGCGCGGCGTGATGGAAAAATGCACCTACTGCACCCAGCGCATCAGCCGCGCCAAACTCAACGCCCGCGTTGAATGGGGCGCAGGCCAGCGCGGCGAACTCGCTGACGCCCGCCCAGAGCCGCTGGTGAAGGAAGGTGAAATCGTCACCGCCTGCCAGAGCGCCTGCGCCACCGGCGCCATTGTGTTTGGCAACCTCAAGGACAAGGATTCCCAGGTTTCCAAAATCCAGAGCAAGAACAAGCGCACCTTTGCGCTCCTGGCCGAACTTAACACCCGTCCCCGCACCCGCCACTTGGCCCGCATCAGCAACCCGCATGCCGATACCCTTGAGTTGCGCAAGGCCGGGGCCTCGGCCCGCGGGCACGGCGAGCCGCATGCGGCGGAGCGTGATGCCGAGCACGCGCCTGCCGCGCACTAAGCCCGCCTGATGGCACCGATTCCCAATCCTTAAATTCTCATTCCCCACTTCCCCCGCATGTCCACCCTTCCCCCACAAGCCCATGCCATCGTGCAAGAGCGCGAAAACATCGGCGACGATCCGCGCCAGCGCGCCGTATTGGTCACCGGCGGCAAAAACCTGACCGATGTCACCAACATCGTGGCTTCCATCGCCGAGCGCAAGCCGCACATCAGCTGGCTGATCGCTTTTGGCGTGGCTGCCACCCTGTGCACCTTCTTCTTTTCGCTTTTGGGCTATCTGGTGCTGACCGGCATCGGCATCTGGGGCAACAACCAGCCGGTGGCCTGGGCCTTTGACATCATCAACTTCGTGTTCTGGATCGGCATCGGCCACGCCGGCACGCTGATTTCCGCCGTGTTGTTCCTGTTCCGCCAGAACTGGCGCACCTCGATCAACCGCTTTGCCGAGGGCATGACCATTTTCGCCGTCTGCTGCGCCGGCATTTTCCCGGCGCTGCACGTGGGCCGCCCCTGGCTGGCCTATTGGCTCTTCCCGGTTCCCAACCAGATGGCCATGTGGGCGCAGTACCGTTCGCCGCTGTTGTGGGACGTGTTCGCTGTGGGAACCTATGCCACGGTGTCGTTCTTTTTCTGGTACACCGGCATGGTGCCCGACTTCGCCACCTTGCGCGACCGCGCCAAGAGCAAGATCGGCCAGTTTGCCTACGGTCTGGCCTCCTTCGGCTGGAACGGTTCTTCGCGCCACTGGCACCGCTTTGAAAAAGCCTATGTGATCCTGTGCGGCGTGTGCACCCCGCTGGTGTTCTCGGTGCACTCGGTGGTGTCATTCGACTTTGCCACGGCGCAATTGCCCGGCTGGCACACCACCATCTTCCCGCCCTATTTCGTGGCCGGCGCGATTTACGGCGGTTTCGCGATGGTGCTGACCTTGGCCATCCCGTGCCGCCAGTTCTTCGGCATGAAGGATTTGATCACCATGCGCCACATCCAGAACATGGCGCGCGTGATGCTGGCCACCGGCCTGATGGTCTGCTACTCCTACGCCATGGAGTTCTTCGTGGCCTGGTATTCCGGCGCGCATTTCGAGCAGTCGCTGTTCCTCAACCGTCCCTTCGGCAACCACCGTTACGGCTTCTGGTGCATGTTCCTGCTCAACTGCCTGGGGCCGCAACTGCTCTGGTTCAAGTGGGCGCGCAACAACCTGTTCGTCATCATGTGCTGCGCCATGTGCGTGAACGCCGGCATGTGGTTCGAGCGCTATGTGATCATCGCCACCTCGTTGTCGCGCGACGCGCTGCCATCGAGTTGGGCGCAGTTCACGCCGACCTGGGTGGACTTCTCCATGCTGGCCGGTTCGTTCGGCCTGTTCTTCACCCTGTTCTTGCTGTTCCTCAAGTTCCTGCCCACGGTTGCGCTTTCCGAAGTCAAGACCGTCATGCCGCAGGCCCATGCCCATTCCCACGGCCATGCCCACCCGGAGGGGCACCAGCACGCCCATCCGCATGACCACGCCCATGACCAGGAGAAACACTGATGTCCGCCCCACACACGGCTTCCGGCTGCCCCCACGGCGCAGCCTCGACCTGCACCGCACCCGTCATCTACGGCCTGATCGCCGAATTTGATGTGGTGGGGGATGTCTGCGTCGCCGCCAAAACGGCGCGCGCCGCCGGCTACACCAAGATGGACATCCATTCGCCCTTCCCCATTCACGGCGCCGACGAGGCGTTGGGCATCAAGCCCACCATCCTGCCTTGGATCGTGCTGTGCATGGGCCTGACCGGCATGACCGTGGGCATCCTGCTCACCACCTACTGCATGGCCGACTGGATTCCACACCCGTCATGGTTGGTGGAAAACTTCAAGGGCTACAGGTTCCTGATCTCGGGCAAGCCGCTGCTGTCGATCCCGGCCTACATCCCGCCGATCTTCGAACTCACCATCATGTTCTCGGCCTACACCGCGGTGTTCGGCATGTTCGTGCTCAACCGCCTGCCGATGCTCTCGCACCCCTTGTTCACCTCCGAGCGCTTCCGCCGCGCCACCCAGGACCGCTTCTTCCTGGCGGTCGAGGCCGAGGATGAACACTTCGACATGGACCGGACCCGCCAGCTCCTTGAGGGCATGCACGGCGTGCTGGCCGTCGAAACCGTTCAGGATTGATCCGTGACTTTTCAAATGGCCGGCCACTAAAAATTATTTTTGCAACCCTCCATCATGTCCGACAAGACTCCCCATTCCGACCCCTGCCGCCCTTGCCCCATCGCCAAGGGAATGAAGGCCATGCGCCTGCCCAAACCGCCCCTGTTCCTGGTGGCGGTGCCGGTGCTTGGCTTCTGCGCCCTGCTGCTGGTGGCGGCCACCATCTTCAAGATGCGCTTCTCCACCTCGGACCATCCGCGCATCCTGATCCCGCAGGACATGGCCCGCCAGCCCAAGTTCAAGGCCCAGGCCGACACCACCTTCTTCGCCGACGGCCGCATCATGCGCGAGCCGGTGGCCGGCACCGTGGCTTTCGGCACCGGTTCTTTCGGCAAGAATGCGGATCCCGTGCGCCTCAAGGCCGACGACCATTTCTTCCGCGGCTACAAGGTTGACGCCGCCGGCAAGCCGGTGGTGGCGGACAAGAAGCTGGCGTTCTTCACCGGCTACCCGGACAAATCACAGGTGGCCGTGGATGGCGCCCTGCTCAAGATCGGCCAGGCCAAATACACCCAGAACTGCGCCATGTGCCATGGCAAGGACGGTTCGGGCCAGGGCCCGGTGCATGTCCGCGCCGCCGCCTTGAATGCGGAAGAAAAAAACCCCACCGCCACCTATTGGACGGCCCCCGCCGACTTGCGCCTGCCGGCGTTCAGCGAAGCCGGCGGATATGCCAACGGGCACCTGTTCTTCACCATCAACCATGGCGCCGGACACATGTACGGCTACGACGCGCAACTGACTGAAAAAGAAGGCTGGGCCATTGTTGCCTATGTGCGCGCCTTGCAGCGCGTGGCCGCCTCCGGCAAATGAGCGTTCCGCTTTTTCCGGCCTGTTCCCCCTGATCCCTTTTCCACCGTTTCCCAGGTAATCCCCCGTGGCCCATTCCGCCAAACAGCTCCACGACTCTGACAAGCAGCCCCTCAAAACGGGCAAGGTCTTCGCCTTCGGCCTGATCGCCGGCCTGGTGGGCCTTGGCGCAGCCCTCGCGCTGGCCCTGGCCGACAAGGGCGCCGACGATGCCGGCCTGACCCGCTTCGCCTTCGCCTACCTCACCAACTTCATCTGGATACTGGCCGTGGTGCTGGGCTGCCTGTTCATGGTCATCATCACCCACCTGTTCAAGGCCGGCTGGGTGGTCGTGGTGCGCCGTTTGTTCGAGGCGGTGGCGGTCAACATCTGGCTGGTCGGTTTGCTGGCCATCCCCATCGGCTTTTTCGCGGCGGCCAAGCCTGGCATGCTGTTTCCCTGGTCCAACGAGCAAAAAGTCGTGGTTGACAAGGCTGACGATGCCGCCGCATTCCTGAATCATGTGGATGCGGTGTTCAACAAGGAAGAAGCCAAGCCGCTGCCCAAATCCTCGGAATATGCCAATGTCCATGTGGTGGACACCCGTCTCAATGACAAGGGGCAGGCCGGTGTGATGCCCTATGCCGAATCCTCGTCGCAGTACTCCCTGGATCCCGCCACTGCGCAGGCCCAGCAGAAGGCCCATTGGTGGCGCTTGACCGAGGAAAAACTCGCATACAAGGCTTGGGGCGGGGAGCATGGCTTCCTCTGGTACAACAAGGTTTTCTTTGTGTTGCGTTTGGCGGCTTACTTCATGATTTGGGGCCTGATGGCCTGGTTCTTCTGGCGCCACTCGGTGCGCCAAGACGCCACCCGTGACCATACCCTGACCAACAAGCGCGAATGGTGGGCCCCGCTGTCGGTGATCGTGTTTGCCCTCACCACCACCGTGGCTTCCTTTGACTTGGTCCTTTCGCTGGATCCATCATGGTCGTCAACCATGTTCGGCGTGTATTTCTTCGCCAACACCACCGTCTCGGGCTTGTCGGTGGTCGCGTTGCTCACCATGCTGCTGTCCAAGAAGGGGCTGCTCAAGACCGCCACCACTGAGCACCTGCACGACATCGGCACGTTGATGTTCGCCTTCGCCTTCTTCTGGGGCTATGTGGCCTACAGCCAGTACATGCTGATCTGGTATGCCAGCATCCCGGATGAAACCTATTGGTTTGAACTCCACGGGCTCACCACCGTGGGCAGTTCGCCGCAATACGGCTCGGCTTGGTCGTGGATCTCGGTCGTCCTGTTGGCCGGCCACCTGTTCATCCCCTTCGCCTTCCTGCTTTCGCGCCATGTCAAGCGCAACCGTCTGTGTCTTGGCATCGCCGCCGTGTGGCTGCTCGCCATGGTGTGGTTGGACTTCTACTGGCTGGTGATGCCGTCGTACTCCTTCCTCAAGACCGGCTCTCCGACCGTGCCTGTGTTCGGCTGGCCGGAGATCCTCACCTTCATCGGCTTGGCCGGCTTCCTGGTCGCCGGCGTGGCCCGCACCCTTGGCAAGGTCAGCCCGATTCCCCACGGCGACCCCCGCCTGCACGAGTCGGTCAATTTGGACACCAATGTGTGGACCCCGTTCCACACCAATCACTGAGCGATGGCGCCCGTTTCCCTTCCCCCTTCCGTCATTTCTTCCCTTTCGGAATTTTGAGCCATGGCAAGCAGCAGCAAACAAATGGACACGCCGGTCCTCTTCCTGATCACGGGAAGCGGCCTGCTCCTTCTGGCCGCCGGCATCGTGTTCGCGCAGGGCCTGTACCTGCAAGGCCACCAAGCCGCCCGCTTCTCCCCTGAAACCGCCGGTCCGACCCTTAGCACCGAGTCCATCGCGCTGGCCGACATGCAGAATGCCGCGCTGCAAGCCGCCGGCCGCCTGACCATTGACCAGGCCATGCAGGCCGAAGCCGCCGCCGCCGCCACCAAATAATCCCCGTCCGTTCCCACCGCCACGATGAATCCTCTTTCCCTGCTTTCGACCCTCACCCTGCTTGCGGCCCTGGCCGCACCGGTGTTGGCTGTGGCGCAAACGGAAACGGCAGCCAAGCCGGTGCAAGTCCCGGCGGAGAAACCTGCGGAAGACCCCAATTACGGCACCCTGCTCACGCCGGGGGACAAGCTCGCCAAGTCGCGCACGGAAGTGTCGTCGGTCGAATCCTCGCAGGTGGGGGTTGATGGATCGGTGCTGGGCGACAAAGTGACGATGACCCTGCCGTTGCTGGATGAACAGGGCCACACGGTCACGCTGTCCGGTTTGTCCGGCGGCCGTCCGGTGGTGCTTCAATTGGGCTATTACCGCTGCCCGGTGATCTGCTCGCAGGTGCTTGGCAACCTGGCCCGATGGGCCAATCAGACCGATGATCTGCGCGCCGGACGGGATTATGAAGTGGTGTCGCTTTCCATCGACCCCAAAGAAACCATGGAGCAGGCCCAGGCCGCCCGCGGCCGCACACTCAGGGGGCTCAAGGCGGCAGACGCCGCCAAGGGCTGGCATTTCCTCACCGCTCCGGCGGCAAGCATCCAGACGATCACCGGCGCCTGCGGCTTCCGTTACCGCCATGTCGTGGCCAACAACCAGTTTGCCCACCCCGGCGTCCTGGTGTTCCTCTCCCCCGAAGGCCGGGTCACGCGCCAGCTTGCCGTCAATGGCGGCATCGCCGATTCGGCCGCGGTCGTCGAGTCATGGCGCCAGGCCCTTGCCGACGCCAAGGCCGGCCAAGTGACCAGCCTGTCGCAGCCCACGCTGTTTTCCCAGTGTTCCACCCTGATCAAAAACGGCATCCCCCGCACCGCCAGCGGAATCATGAGCGCGGGCGGCGCCCTGATGGTTCTGCTTCTGATCCCCGGCTTTTTTTGGTTGCGCCGGGCCGAGGCGCGCCGCAAGGCCAGCCAAACCGATTCCTGATCCCGTCCGTTCTTAGTCGTGGTCGGGCCGAACCGACCCTCTCTTGTTCCTTCCTCCGGGGTATTCCCCGTCCTTCCCAGCAGCCGCGATGAACTTAATCCCGACGCTCCTGCCCATTCTTTCCGAAGGCGCCATCACGCCTGGCGGTTTTTACTTCAATGCCGTGGGTTCAACCTACGGCGCCCAGTCCGACTGGGTGGTTGCCCTGATCAACTGGGTATCCATCCTCTGCACGGTGGGCATCGTGTTGACGATGATTTATTTCGTCATCCGGTACCGCCAAAAGGACCGCAACGCGGTGCCGCACGGCCCCACCCACAACACCGCGCTGGAGCTGGTCTGGTCCATCGGGCCTTCGATTTTCCTGGCCATCATCTTCATCATCGGCTTCCGCGACTTCATGCACATGACCGAGACCCCCTCGGACACCAAGCTGACGGTCAAGGTCATCGCCCACAAATGGGCGTGGCAGTTCCAGTACGACAACGGTTACATCAACGACACCGAAGTGGTGGTGCCGGGCAACACCAAGGTCAAATACGTGATCACCAGCCAGGACGTGATCCATTCGTTCTCCGTGACGGAATTCCGCATGAAGAAGGATGCCGTGCCCGGCCGCCAGAACGACATGTGGGCCGAGGCCATTTACGACCCCACGGACCGGATGCACACCTTCACCCGCACGCTGATCGACCCTTCCGAGCGTGATGCGGACGGCAAGCCCAAAAAGATCGACTTCAAGGTCAACATCTACCACATCTACTGCCAGGAATACTGCGGCGACAACCACTCGCGCATGCTCGGCCGCGTGGTGGTGGTGGATCCGGCGAAGTTCGACCTGTTCATGAAACTCACCAACAACATCCGCCGCGACGCGCCCAAGGATGTGGGCAAAAAGATTTACGAGGCCAACTGCATGTCCTGCCACAGCGTGGACGGCTCCCCGCTCATCGGTCCCTCCTGGCAGGGCCTGTGGGGCAAGGAAGAATCCATTGCAGGCGTGGGCAAGGTCAAGGTGGACTATGACTACGTCAGGGAATCCATCCATGATCCGGCGGCCAAGATCGTCGCCGGGTTCGAAGGCAAGAACATGCCCCCGTTCGCCCTCTCCGACGACCAGATTGACGCCGTGATCGAATACATGAAGACGCTCAAGCCCGCCGTCGAGGACAAGGCCCGCGCCTGGAGCGACATCGACACCGACCGCGACGCCCGCAAAAAGGGCAAATAAGCGCCGGCGACCGCCCCTTTTCCCGCCCCCTGAACCCATTCACCGCCCAAGCGGCCCCTCCCATGAGTCTGACCACCCTCTCAACCGACATCTTCGGCAAGCCCGTCGAAAAGAAGCCCGGCGACACCTACATCAACAACGGTCGCGGCATCTGCTCCTGGCTGTTCACCCTTGACCACAAGCGCATCGCCCTGATGTACATGGTCGTCGTGCTGGGCGCCTTTCTGCTGGGCGGGATCTTCGCGCTTTTGCTGCGCACCGAATTGATCAACCCCGCCCCGACCTTCACCTTCGGCAAGGCGGTGGACGGCATGAACGGTCCCGGTGCGGCCGCCGCCTGGCACTTCTACAACCAGGCCTTCACCCTGCACGGGGCGGTGATGGTGTTCGCCTTCATCATTCCGGCGGTTCCGGGCATCATCGGCAACTTCGTGCTGCCGCTGATGCTTGGCGCCAAGGACGTGGCTTTTCCCCGGCTGAACCTGCTGTCCTTCTACTGCTGGATCGGCGGCTTCCTGCTGTTCTCCTGCGTGCTGATCGGGCCGGTCATCACCACCGTGGCCCATAACCTCGGTTACACGGCCGCTGCGGACTGGATGGGCAGCGTGCTGCCGCAGGGCCTGGACACCGGCTGGACGTTCTACACGCCGTATTCCACCAACACGGCCAACCAGTCCAGCGTGATCTTCGCCACCATGGGCGCCTTCGTGTTCGGCTTCTCGTCCATCCTGACCGGCCTCAACTTCATCGCCACCATTCACATGCTCAAGCCCAAGGGCATGGGTTGGTTCTCGATGCCGCTGCTCCTGTGGGCGCTGTACGCCACCAGCGTGATCCAGATTCTGGCCACCCCGGTCTTGGCCATCACCCTCTTGCTGCTGTTCGCCGAGCGCACCTTGGGCATCGGCGTGTTTGACCCGGCGCTTGGCGGCGACCCGGTTTTGTTCCAGCACTTCTTCTGGTTCTATTCGCATCCGGCCGTGTACATCATGATTCTGCCGGCCATGGGCGTGATCTCCGAACTGATCTCCACCTTCAGCCGCCGCCATGTGTTCGGCTACCGCTTCATCGCGTATTCGTCGGTGGCCATCGCCATTTTCGGCTTCATCGTCTGGGGCCACCACATGTTCACCTCGGGCCAGAGCCCGATGATCAACGTGATTTTTTCGCTTTTGACCATGACGGTGGCGGTGCCCTCGGCCATCAAGGTGTTCAACTGGCTGACCACCATGTACAAGGGCTCGATCCGCTGCGACATCCCCATGCTTTACGCCATGGGCTTCATCTGGATGTTCGCCATCGGCGGCCTGACCGGCCTGTACCTGGCCACGCTGTCCACCGACATGCACTTCCAGGACACCTATTTCGTGGTGGCGCACTTCCATTACGTGATGGTGGGCTCCATGCTGTTCGCCTTCATCGGCGGCATGTACTACTGGTTCCCCAAGATGTTCGGCCGGCTGTGCAACCAAAAGTTCGCCCTCGTGGGTCTGGTCACCATGTTCATCGGCTTCAATGCCACTTTCTTCGTGCAGTTCATCGCCGGCCAGCAGGGCATGCCCCGCCGCTACGCCACCTATGACGGCGAATGGATGAACTGGGCCCCCTATGTGGATGTGCTGGGTGACAACCGCATCAAGGGCGACATCGAAGTCCTGGGCGGCAAGAAGGAAGTTCTGGCCCATGTCGTCGCCGGCCCCGCCAATGACGCGGCCAAGGCGGTGTACAACGAGAAGAACCCCTTCTTCGTCCAGCACCAAAGCGAAGTGGTCGGCTACGCGTTCAATGACAAGCAGGAGGCGGTCGGCTGCATGCTCGTCGGGGAAAAGAAATTCATCCCCGGCGAGAACGAGGATGTCACCGAATTCACCGGCCGCGTCATGGATGCCAAAAACCAGCCGATGGGCGAAGTCGTTTACGCCCGCAAGCCGGTCGTGGACCATGTCAAAAACTTCTGGCCCTACCACTTCATTTCCACCTTGGGCGCCTACACCTTGGGGCTGGGCCTGCTGCTGATCCTGGTCAACTGGCTGCACGGCCTGTTCTTCGGCAAGATCGCCCCGGCCAACCCCTGGGGCAGCAATTCGCTCGAATGGCACACCAACAGCCCGCCGCCGACCGAAAACTTCACCCATGAGGTGGTCGGCGTGGATCCTTACGACTACGACGCCTGGCACTACGACCCCAAGGTGGACGGCTACGTGGTGAAGAACGAAGCCGACACCGCCGTTCGCCATTACGACCCCAATTGATCCCAGCGTCCGACCCTTTTTCTTTCCGTTCCATTCCAAATTCGAGTTTTAGCCATGTCCCACGGACACGACGACCACAAGCACCCGCCCTATTTGGCGCACCACTTCGACACCCCGGCTCAGCAGTTTGAGAACGGCAAGCTCGGCATGTGGGTGTTCCTTGGCACCGAAATCCTGATGTTCGGCGGCCTGTTCGCACTGTACGCCCTGTACCGCGCCAACCACCCCGACATTTACCTCTATGCCCATCAGATGCTGGACTGGAAGCTGGGTGCGACCAACACCGTCATCCTGCTGGCCTCGTCATGGACCATGGTGATGGGCGTGCGTGCCGCCACTTTGGGCCGGAAAAAGGCCCTGGTGATCTGGCTGCTGCTGACCTTCATGGGCGGCGTCGGCTTCTTCTGCGTCAAGAGCATCGAATACGGCACCAAATTCGGCCACGGGCTTTATCCCAGCAAGTGGAACCTTTACTACCCCATTGAACACACCCATGCCCGTGTCCACCTTGAGGACGACGCCACGCACGAGCGATTTGAGGGCGGCCTGAATCCGGCCGGCACCGACAACCTGGCGACGGAAGAAAACGAAAAAAACGCCAAACCCGGCGAAGAGCCCAAAAAAGTCACCAATGCCGAGTATTGGAAGGCCCACAACCTGACCTGCCGCAAGGCGCAATTGGCGGCCATTGAGCATCTGGAGCATGCGATGCATTTGGGGCACCACGAGGCAGGCGCTGAACCCGGCGCCGAACAGGGGGGGGCATTGGCTGCCACCGTTCCAGCCTTGGTCACCGGCACCCCCGAGGGCTTCGGTTCCGTCGGCCAAACCCGCATCATCGCCCAGCCGCAGGGTGTCACCACGGATGCCATCACCGGCGACGCCCCGCCCACCCTCGCTCAGCTGCTGGGCACGCCCGATATCCGCACCAAGCATCACGACAAGGTCTATGCCGACCTGTCAAAAGAGGAACAAGAGCGCGTCCACATCTTCTTTGGCATCTACTATGTGATGACCCTGCTGCACGCCCTGCACGTGGCCATCGGCATGGCCATCATCTTGTGGCTGATCATCAAGGCTTCCAAGGGCCACTTCAGCGCCGAATACAACGCGCCGGTGGACATCGGCGGCCTGTACTGGCACTTGGTGGACTTGATTTGGATTTTCCTGTTCCCGCTCCTGTATTTGATTCACTAAGCGCCGTCATTCCTCCCGTCCAAACTTCCACGGTTAACCGACCATGTCCCACTGCACCCCCCCGACCGACTCCCGCTGCCACGGCAACCACGGCCATGACGAACACCACGTGGTGTCATGGAAATTGCTGACCGTCATCTTTGCGGCCCTGCTGTTCCTGACCTTCCTGACCGTGGCGGCCATTCAGATCGACCTTGGCGCGCTCAACATCGTGATCGCCCTGGCCATCGCGGTGGTGAAGGGTTCTTTGGTCATCTATTACTTCATGCATTTGAAGTGGGACCGCTCGTTCCATGCGCTGTGCATCATCCTGGCGATCACCTTCGTGGCCATCATGATCGGCTACATGATGATTGACACCCATCAGACCGCCGACAGCATCCGCACTTTCGAAAAAACGCAGGAACGCACCGCCGGCCAGGAATAAGGATCAAAACGGCCCCGTTTCAAAAAGCCCGGCTTCGCGCCGGGCTTTTTCGACGGCCCCCAGGGGCGGCGGGGGAGGGATTGTGGACAAGCCGAAAGGGCTTCTTTTGACGCGTCAACGGGCTATACTGCCGGCATCTTTACCCCCAGCGCAGTGCGCACAAGGATGTAGCCCATGAAAGTCAATTGCGACCGCCAGACACTCTCCGACCATCTTGGTTTGGTTTCCTCCGTCACCAATGCCCGCAGCCCCAAGCCGGCGCTCTCCTGCGTGCGCTTTTCCGCCGTGCCCGGCGCCCTGACCCTGACCGCCAGTGACGGTGAAATCTGGGCCGTGCTGACCACCAACCGCGTGGAAGTCGAAACCCCGGGCGAAGCCCTGCTGCCGGCCGACAAGGTGCAGCAGATCGTGCGCGAAAGCGCCGATGCCACCCTGATGATCGAAGCCAAGGCGGAGGAAGCGGTGATCCACGGCAAAGACTCCACCTTCCGTCTGCTTGGCTACCCGGTGGCGGATTTCCCCGCCTCCCCGGCATCCAAGGAAGCCGGGGACGCCGATTTTGAAATTGAAGCCGGCGCCCTGTGCCGTCTGGTGACCTCCACCATTTTCGCCACCGCCAAGGACAATTCCCGCTACGCCATCGCCGGCGTGCTCATCGAGCGCGAAGGCAAAAACCTGGTGGTGGTGGCCACCGACGGCCACCGTTTGGCCCTGTCGCGCGGCCATTGCGTGAAAGCCGAGGGCGGCGCCAAGCAGTCCGCCATCGTGCCGACCAAAACCCTGAACCTGATGCTCAAGGTGTTCACCGATCCCGATGCCTTGGTGCGTGTCAAAATGGCGGGCAACCAGGTTTCCTTCAGCGACGACCATGCCACCCTGACCAGCAACCTGATCGAGGGCAACTTCCCCCCCTACAAGGATGTGGTGCCCAAGGACTCCGACAAAAAGGCCGTGCTGCCGCGCGAAGGGTTCAAGAGTGCCGTGCGCCGCGCCGCCGTCCTGACCACCGAGGAATCGCGCGGGCTTAAGATGAGTTTCACCGCCAAGGAACTGGTGCTCTCCAGCCGCGCCCCGGAAACCGGCGAGGCCGAAGTGCGCCTGGCCGTGCCGGAATACACCGGCGAGCCCGTCACCGTGGGCTTCAGCCCGGTGTATCTGCTCGACGCGCTCAAGGTGGTGGAGGCCGAGACCTTCACCCTGGAAATGCGCAGCCCCAGCCGCCCCGGCGTCATCCGCACCGGCGACGACTTCCTGTATGTCGTGATGCCGGTTAACCTGCAGTAAGGCGTTCAAAACACAATCAAGGTCGGGCTGCAACGCCCGGCCTTTTTATTTCCCCCCCATGACCAACCTCCCCGAATCCGGCCCGCCGGCACCCCCAGCCGGTCCGAAAATCACCCGCGAGACCCTGCAATCCCACGAGCCGCCCACCGGCTGGTGGGGGCGCAAATTCCGCATCATTGAGGCGTGGCTGTCAAAACTGTCCACCAAGAGCAACTTCTGGCACCGCGTGTTCGCTTGGAAGTTCCTGCCCCTGGCCTACCAGTCCGGCATCAAGCTGGGCAAACAAAAGGGCGAGGTGTACGAAGCCTTCATGCCCTTCAAATCATTCAACAAGAACTGGTACGAGGCGATGGCCGGCGCGGCGCTGCTGGCCAACAGCGAAGTGGCCGGCGGCATGTACATCTTCGAAAAACTCGGCGGCGATTACACTGTGGTGTGCAAGGAACTCCACTACAAATTCCGCCGCCCCTGCCATGGCCCGGCCATCTACCGCGTGAAGCCGCGCGAGGATGTGACGCAGCTGAGCAAGGCGCAACTGGAGTTCAACATCACCACCGATTTGGAAGTGGTGCAGGCCATCACCCGCAAAGGCGAGAAAGAGCGCAAGGTGGGCGAATGTGTGGCCACCTTCCACGTGGCGCCCAAGGCGCTGCTGCGGGCGCGGCGCGTCAAGGACAAGGAGAAGCGGGCGGCGCGGGGGAAGTAGGATCAAATTTCGACATACTTCCGCCATGCTTCGGATTCGGCCACCCACTTGAGTTCACCGTTGCGTTCGAGGATGAACTTGCGCATGTGGCGCTTCAAAAACAGCACATTCGCCAACCAGCCGAGCGGCCCCAACGGGGAGGCCCATTCAAAGGTGTCCTGCATCAGCGTGCCGCCACCTTCAGGCGCAAAGGCGTGACGATGCTTCATGCGGGCAAAGGCGCCTTTCACCATCTCATCCTCAAAGAAGTGTGGCCGCTCGAACGCCGTCATGCGCACCGAAAGTTCCTGCCACACCCCGAAATGGCGCGCCCGCCAGGTGACGCTTTGGCCCGGGCCGATCAGGCCGGAAGTGACCCCCGCGATCGCCCGTTCGCCGGAAGGGGAGGATGCCGCCATGTGCAGGTCGATGCTGCGCGAGAGGTCGAAGACCCGCTCGGGTGGGGCGGAAATGAAGGTGGTGAGGTGGAGGGTGGGCATGGGTCAAGGTAGCGGCGGCATTTTGCCGCCGTAGCCGCGCAGCGGCTTAGATAAGGAAGGGGGAAGATACGGCGGCAAGATGCCGCCGCTACCTTTTTTGCTCATGGCAAAGCCCCCAAGTCTCGCATCATCGGCACGATGACGTTTTCGACGAACGGCGGATGAAACAGCAGGACCAAAGGCGCCAGCAGGACGAACATCGCAAACGCCCGGCCGCGCCAATCCCGGCCAAGGCGCAACTTGCGCCCCAGGGTGCTGCGCTCGGCAAACAGCCCCGCGCCCTGCGCCAAGAAAAACAAAGTCGGTCCGCCGTAACCGCCGCCGGCCGGCAGCGAAATGACCGCATCGTGCACCACCCCGCTGAAGAGAAACACCGCCATCGTCGCCGCGGCCACACCCAACCTCGGCGTGAGCGGGCGGAAGCCGAAGCGGTGGGCGAAATCGCGGAAGGCCCGGTTCCAGCGTTTGCCCCAGTAGTCGCTGACGCTGGTGGCCGCCAGCGGCCAATCCATCAGTGGTTGGGCGTTCACACCCGCGTGCCGCCACGCGCACGACAACAGATGGAACGAACCAAAGTGCAGCATGAAGATCAGGCCCACCATGCCGACCCAGCCGGCAAGATACGGACGGTCGGCAGGCACCAGCCGCGCCAAGCCGAAGAAGCAGACGATGCCAAGCGCAAGTTTGGACCAGGCGAACAGCCATTCGCGGGCGGCGGGCGCAAGTGCGCGCGGCTGCCGGGTGTCCAAGAATGCTGCCGCATCCAATCCCGGCCAAGCCAATAGATAACCCCATTGCCGCGCGCCCGAAGCGCTGCGAATAGGCGAAATCGCCCATGTCAGCACCTTGCAGGTGGCGTAGATGACGAAAGCCAGCGCCCACATCCAGGCCCAGCGTGGCCAAGCTTCAAAAACAGCGGTCGGGGTGTTCACGCGCCCCCCTTGAAGTTAAACCACCAAGCGAGGGCATAGGTCAGCGCCAGAAAGAAGAACAAACCCACCAGTGCCACCTCCGCCAACTTCATGTGCAGACCACCCGGCGCGTCCGAGCGGTCCATGTAGAAGAATTGGATCAAAATGCGGCCCATCCAATAGGCCGCGATAAAACCGGTCACGCAGCAGGCCAGTGGTGAATGATCGAGCAGCAGGCCGGGGCACAGCGAGACCAGGCCGAAGCA
>CAZKVP010000030.1:0-12110 GCA_964556215.1 uncultured Phycisphaeraceae bacterium | reverse complement strand
CCAGTGGTGAATGATCGAGCAGCAGGCCGGGGCACAGCGAGACCAGGCCGAAGCAGAGATTGATGCTCCAGATGTACAGCGCATAAGTCCAAAACACCTGCCGGGTCAGCGGACGCAATTTGGCGGTGTCTTCCCGCCAGCCCAGCACGCGCGGGATCAGCAGGCTGGCGCACACCAAGGCCAGTTGGCCCAGGCCGCAGAGGAAGAGGAGGCGGGGGAGCAGGGTGAAGAGGGCGTTCATGGTTTTGTCTCCAGTTTTTTCAACGCGAACACTTTCACTGTCACTCCCGGGCAAACCAATGCCGACATGGGTGCTTCTTGCGGCACCGGCAAGCCGTCCCAGCCCAAGGGCGCGCCGCTCCAGGCATCCAGCGCGACCGGCGCCACTTCATACGGCGGATGGAACACATCGCCGTAGCGCACTTGCGCTTGACCATCCTGCACAAACAAGCGGTAGCGGTCCACCAGGAAATGTTCGAGGGTGCCCGGCGTCGGCACCACCGCCGGCGCAGTGGGCCGCCAGGCGTAGGTGGCTTTTTGCGCTTCGCCCTTGCGCTGGCACGCGAAGTGGGTGGCATCCGCTTTTTTGATCGAAGCAATGTGGGCGTGCGTGTACGGCAAGCCCCACAGGCATTTCGCGCCCCACACGGCGGCCATGCGGTTGCAATCCAGCGAGAGGAAATAAATGCCCGAGTTGCCTTTGCCGTCATGGCAATACAGCCGCACATTGAGCTCCAGAAATTTCGACAGGTGCGGCAGGGCCGGGCTCCACCACGGGCGGACTTCGCTCAAGCCGAAGGCCACGATGCCGACATAGGTTTTGTTTTCAAAGCAGTCCACGAACAAACCCTTGGGCAGCAGCGCTTGCGCTTTTTCAACCGGGATTTCCCAGTGCAGGAAGCACAGGTTGTGCCAGCGGTGGTGCATCGCCGGCGAGCTTGCGGGGCGGGCGCGTTGGGCGAGGCGTTGGGTGAGGGTGGGGGTGTTCATGGTTGCTCCCAAAGCAAATCCCGCAGGGCTTTCAACAATGTCGGATGTTTGAACACAAAGCCTTCCTTGAGCAATCGCGTCGGCATCAAGCGGCGGCCTAAGAGTGGCAACTCGGGGTCGGTCCGGAGTAGCCAGGCACCGAGATACAGCAGCGGCTTGGGGGTGGGCAGGCCGCAGGGGCGGTGGCAGGCCAGGCGCAACTTCGCCATGAAGTCACGGTTGGGCACGGCGCCGGGCGCGGTGGCGATGTAGGCGCCCGACATGCGATCATCATCAAGGGCGCGCAAGATCATGGCGTTGAGATCGTCCACATGCAGCCAACTCATGTACTGTTTGCCGCTGCCGATGGTGCCACCCAAACAGCAGCGGGCCAAACGGGCCAATACCGGCAAGGCGCCGCCGCCGTTGCCCAGCACGAAACTGATGCGCAGCACCACCCGCCGGCAGTCCGGCAGGTTCGCTTTGGCGAATGCGCCTTCCCATGCCTGGCCGACCATCGGGGCAAAGCCGGTGCCGAAAGGCGACGACTCGTCGAGGATTTCATCACCGGTGTCGCCGTAGATGTGGGCGGTGGCGAATTGAACCCAGACCTTGGGCGGGTTCTTCACTTGCGCCCATGCCGCGGCCAAGGCTTCGATCGAATGCACGCGCGATTCCAGAATGACGCGTTTGTTGGCCGGGGTTTTGCGGCAGTCCACGGTGCGGCCGACGGTGTTGATGATGGCAGAGGCGCCTTCAAGTTCATCGGCCCACGGGCCAAGCGTTTGCCCATCCCAGTGCACGAAGCGCACCTTGCCTTCTTGGCGGGCGGCGCCGCGCGTGAGGATGATGACTTCACAGTCGCGCTTCACGAGGTCCTCGGCCAAGGCAGTGCCGAGGAAGCCCGAGCCGCCGGCGATGATGATTTTGGTGGGGGTGTTCATGGGTTCTTTCGTGGAGGCAAGGCGCAAGTCATGGCCTGCTGTTCCGCATCTTTTGCCGCCGCGCTTCCCAGCCGGCAGGCCACGGTTTTTTCACCAAACAGCCACCGGCTGATCCAATAACGGTTGGCCGCCACCAGCGCGTAGGCGCGCCGGGCCAGGGGCCGCATGCCGGCGCGGTCGAGTTTTTCCGCCAGGGGGCGGAAACGCTTGAGCGACCACAGCGCCAGCCACCATCCGTCGCCTTTCGCTTGCGCCTCGAAGGTGCCGTCGGCGAATTGCGCCATGGCGGCGAAGTCATCCGGGCCGACTGCCAGGCCGGGAAAGCGGGCGCCGATCAGCGCAGTGTCGTGCAGCGAGATGGCGTCCAGCGGCAGCAGCGCTTCTTGCGCCAGAAACCATTGCGCCGCGCGGGTGCAGCCGGTGCAGTTGCCGTCGTAGAGCAGGGTGATGCGGGTGGGGGTGTTCATGGGGATCCTTTCACGATTTTTTCTTCAGCGACATCACCATTCCTGCCAGCCCGCTGCCGGCGCGCAGGAAGGCCTCCAGCGCCGGGCGCGGCAGTTTGCGGGCCGAGGCGTACCAGTTGTCCATCGCGGTGATCATGTCGGTCATGGCCAGGATGCGCTTGCGGGCCACGGCGGATTCGGTCTTGTCTTTGGCGGATTGCTGGGCCAATTCGCGCAGCAAAGCCAGCGTCGGGTCGATCTCGCGTTTTTTGCGCTGGTCCATCACGGTCATGAACAGGTTCCACGGGTCGGAATCGGTGGCGAAGCATTCCTTGCGCTGGCCGAGCACGCGCACCGGTTTGATCAGGTCCCAGTCGCGCAATTCCTTGAGACTGGTGGAGACATTGGAGCGGGCGACCGACAGCGTTTCGCCGATGGCCTCGGCATCCATCGGCTCATCGCGCAGGTAAAGCAGGGCGTGAATTTGCGCCACCGTGCGGTTGACGCCCCAGCATTCGCCCATGGCGCCCCAATGGAGGATGAAGGCGGATTCGACGGGGGTAAGGGGGGTGGGGTTGGGCATATAAGGAGGGTCGGCTTTAGCCGGCCGTTTGAGGAGTGAGGAAGCGGTTGTGCAGGTAGCGGAAGAGGCGGATCTGCGAAAGGGATCCGAGAATTTGGACCGGCATGAGCGGGAAGGCCAGGATGAATCCGGCGACCGTTCCGGCGATGGGTACGAGGAAGGTTCCAAAAAGGGTGGCGCCGCAAATTTCATGGAGGGCAGCCCATCCCAACAGGCGGGGCCATGTCGAACGCAGCCAGCGTCCACGAAAGGCGACGCCAAGGATCAGCGCAGCCGAGAAGCAGGCACCACAGGCATAAAGCGTGAAGGGCAGTTCGCCAGCCGAGAACCTTGAGGCAATGTTGCCGTCGTTGCCGTCCAGCAGCCGTGCGACGCCAAGGATCCAGATGATGCCGCAAACCACCGCAGGCAGCCCAAACACCAAGATGTATTTCAGGATTTTTTTCATTTGTCCCCCATTCCCGCTGCCGCCAGCCGCGCCCAATTCTTGAACACATACCGATGCACGCATTTGAGTCCCGCGCCCATGATCAGCGCCTTGGCAAAGGCGCCGCAGCCGGTCGTGGCCAAACGCGTGGTGCGCGTGATGCGGGTGCGTCTGCCGGCCGTCGGTTCAAGCGCAAATTCCTCCTCAAGGGCCGTCACGCACGGGCGGAAGTACAGCGTGGTGTCCTCCATCCGGAAGCGCAGCAGCGCCGGTTCCTGCCAATGCGTGATGCGCTGGCGCACCACGCCCCGGCGCGAGACGCATTGCCGCTCTGCACCCACGCCGCCTTGGCCATCAGGCAACCGGCATTCCACCGGCTTGGGGATGCCCAGCCTAAAGACGCAGGGGATGGCCGGATCCATCTTCGACGCGCACAACAGCGGCCAGATGGCGGCGGGCGGTGCGGGCAGGATGGCGGTGGTGCGAATGCGCATGGCTTCCTTTCTTTCAGTATTTTCTGTCTGAACAGAATATACAGGAGTAAAGGGCATCAGTCAAGAGGAAGATCAAATTTTTAATGCCCGCCTTACTTCAACTGTGCTTGAACAAACTCCACGCACTCCCGCGCATGGGTCATCGCCAGCAAATGGCCCCCGTCCAGCCAAAGATCCACGCCGGACTTGGGCGGGGGAATCACCCCGTCGTGCCGGCCGTGGATACGCAGGGGGCGGGGGTGCTTTGGTGGCAAACCGTCCCAGGCAAAAACCGCCGCACACATGGCGCGCATGAAAGATGCATTGGTAGCGCGGAACATGTGGGTGAGTTCATGGTCATACGAGCCGGCGGAGAACTGCAGCAGTTCCAGCGGGGCGCACTTGGCTATGGGATGCAGAAAATTGAGCAGGCCGCAGACTTCGCTTTTGTCGATGGCGCTGCCGATGAGGACCACGGCGCGCAGTTTTTTCCGGCGGGCGATTTCACAGGCCACCATGCCGCCCAATGAGGACCCCACCAGCACATCGCCGTCCTGGATTTTGGCTTCATCCACCACGCGCTTGGCCACCGCGGCCAGTGTTTTCTCGCCTCGGTAAAGCGGCCAATCCAAGGCGCGCACGCCGGGCAGCCCCAGCCACGCGGGTGCGTCGTACATCCGGCGATCGGCGCCCATGCCGGGGAGGAGGTGGATCATGCCGTGCGTGTTTTGGGCAATGCGTCTTCGATCAAGCGAGCAATGAAGGTGTTTTGCTTGAGGCCTTGCTTTTTGATGTAGGAGGACAGCCGGGCATGCAGCGGCGCCCCCAAGCGCAAATGGATGTTGCCGCTCTTGGCGGCAGCTTCGCCGGCCAAATCAGCCAGATGGGCTTCCAAGATGCCATCCAGCCGCTTGAGGGCGGCGGCCTCGGTTTTGGAATGGGCTGAAATGACGGTCGATCCCTTCGAAAAAGCCGCACCGTGGGTTGCGGTGGCGATCCAAATTTTGTCTTCCGCATCGTAGACGATGGTTTTGATGAAGTCTTGTTTTTTCATGATCATTGCGCCTTTTTGAGTTCGGCAAGGGCTTCTTGCAGTTGTTTTTCCTGGTACCTCCGGGCGTCATCCCCGTCTTGGCCATCAACGATGACGGTAATCGTCAGGTTGGGATGCCGAAATTTTTTATGGTCGCCATGGTCTTGACCTTTGAGGTGGTAAAAGCCGGCCTTTTTGTAGTCTTTGAGCAGTTGGCGAATTTTTCTTGGCATGGTATCTCTGAAAGTATTGTATCAAATGATACCACATTTAAAATGGTATCATTTTGGGGAAAGATCAAAGGTCCGCCAGCCGCTGCGCCCGGTCCTCCGCCAACAGTGCGGCAAACAGCGCGTCAAAATCGCCGGCCATCACCTTGTCCACGCGGAATTCGCCGGCCACGCGGTCGTCCTTGAGCAGGTTGTCCTTGAAGCGGTAGGTGCGGATCTTGTCGGCGCGGCCGCCGGAGCCCATCAGGCTCTTGCGCTGTTCCTGGCGTTTGGCGCTTGCCTGTTCGCGGCGTTTTTCGGCGACTTTGGCCCTGAGCAAACGCCAGGCGCGGTCGCGGTTGGAGCCTTGGCTGCGGCTCTCAAACACGCGCACTTCGATGCCGGTTTCGATGTGGGTCAGGCGCACGGCGGTCGAGACTTTGTTCACATTCTGGCCGCCGGGACCGCTGGAGGCGCAATACAGTTCTTCGACCACTTCGGCCGGCGCAACTTCGGCCGCGCCTTCTTCCGGCTCTGGCAGTACCGCCACGGTGCAGGCGCTGGTGTGGATGCGGCCCTGGGTTTCGGTGGCGGGCACGCGCTTGACCTGATGCACGCCGCTTTCGTAGCCCAAAGCCTGCCAGCAGCCTTCGCCGCGCACGGCGGCCATCGCATGGCGCACGCCGCCGGCTTCGCCGGCGCTGATCTCCATCAATTCAAATTGCCAGCCGCGGTTTTTGGCATACGCCTGATAGGCGGCCAGCAATTCGCCGGCGAACAAGGCGGCTTCAGCCCCGCCGGTGCCGGCGCGCACCTCAAGATAAAGCGAGCCGACGGCGCCATCTTCGCTGGTGACCAATTCATTGCCGATGTCCACCAGCAGTTGCGCCGCTTCCTTGGCGCTGGCGTCGGCCTGTTCTTTGGCCATGGCGCACAGCTCGGCGTCGGTTTCGCCGGCCAAAATGTCGAGGGCTTCCCGCTTGGCGGTTTCCAAGCCGCAAAAGCGCAGATACCGGTCCACCACCGGGCGCAGCATGCTCAAGCGCTTGGAGATGCGGGTGGCTTCGCGCGGGTTGGCGAGGGCATTGTTGAGCTGCTCCTCCAGCGCGGAAAATTCGGCGCGCATTTCGGCAAGTTTGGTCAGCAAGCGGTCGGGGGTGGGCATCAGGTTTCCCGGGGTTTCCGCCAAGGCGGCAACCCCGGGCTTCAAATACGCGTCGCCGTTGGCGACATTCAAGAAGGGGCAAGAGGGGGCAGGCAGGGGCGGAAAGCGTAGCCTATTTTGCCGGCACAACCGGGGGCTTGGGGTCGTTTTCTGCAGGCTCCAAGCGCCATTCCTTGGCCATGGCCTTGGCTTTCTTCATGGCGGCGGTGGCCGGGTATTTCTTTTGCAGCCGGGCATAGGCGCTGATCAAATCCGCCGGCGTCTTTTGCTTGGGATTCTTTTCAAAAGCCAATTTTTCGCCCTGGGCGGCCATTTTTTGCCACAGTTTGTCGGCGGCCATTTCATCGTTGAAGGCTTTGCTTTTGCCCCATTCCGCCAGTTTGGCCTTGGCGTCGGCGCCTTCTTTTTTCTGCGGCACCCAGCGGGCAAGCCGGGTCAAAATGTCGGCGGCCTGCGGCGGATCGGTGTCGGCCAGGGTCGTGGCTTGCTCCCATTCCGTGGCGATGGCTTTGTCGAAAGCCCCGATCATTTCCTCGGCTTGGGCGGCCAAAATGGGTTGTTTGTCGGATTTGGCCCCGCGCGCCAGCATGGCCAGGGTGGGGGCCGACGGGCGCTTGTCGTCGGCCAGCAAGAGGGCCACCTTGAGCAGGTCCGGGTGCAGGCTGTCGCCGAAAATCTCCCGTGCGCGCTCCATGGCATTCATTTGGCCGCGGTTCATGCCCTGGCCGGTGAATTTGACGGCGGCTTGGATGGCGCTGACCGCTTTGGCCGAATTGGCCTGCCCGTCATAGGTCAATGTGCCCATGCCATTGAAGATCCAAAGGTGGCCCGGGTCGCCGACGCCAGGCACACTCCCGCCATGAATGGCCGGCAGGTTTTTGGCGGAACTGCCGGCTTGCCACAGGGCGAGTGCGTCTTTGACCGAGCCTTTGCCGCAGTAATTGGCCACCACCATCACCCGCCCATCTTTGAGGTACGGGGCCTGCAGGTCGGCCAGGTAGATGATGGTGTCGGTGTGGTCGTCATCCCAGTTGGCGAACACCACCACCCGGTTTTTCAGGTTTTGGGCGCTGATTTTGGGGCCGGCCAAGGGCTCGCCGAGTTTGATGCCGGCCACCGAGGGCGTCACCGGCGCATCAGCCCCAAGGGCGGGGCACCCAAGCAGGAGCAGCAGGCCAAGCAGTCCGGGGGTGATGGGTGAACGCATGGCGGCGGGAATGGCGGGCGGGATGACGGGATCTGGCGATGTGGCGGTTATTGCGGGCTTTTTTCTGCCGGCGTTTCCGTGGTGGCGTCTTTGGCCGCTTCTTTGGGTTTGGGCTTGAACTTGTCCGCGCGGCCGGTTGCGGGGTCGAGTTTCCAGTCGGCGGCCACCGCTTTGGCCTTGTCAATGGCCTTGGTGCCGGCGTAGAGTTTTTCAGTCAGCAATTTTTTAAGGTCCGACTCCAGCTTGGAGGTGGGCTTGGCATTGGGATGGGCCTCGAAGTTGATTTTTGCGGCTTGGGCCTGCAAATCCAGCCATAGCTTGTCGGCAGCCAACTCCCTGAGAAAGGTCGTGTCGCGCCGCCACTTGGCCATCTGCTCGTGGGCCTTGGTGTTTTCCGGGGTTTGGGGTGCCCATTTGGTGATCTCCTCCATGCCATTCCATGCGCCGACCGGATCTTCGTCGGCCTTGGCCATGGCGTCATCGTATTTTTTGGCAACAGCCTGGCTGAAAGAATCCAGCATGGTTTTGGCGGCATCGGCGATTTTGGGGTCTTTGGCTTTGGCGGCGCGACCCAGCGTCTGCATGGCCATGGCCGAGGAGTGCGAGGTGTCGGCCGCCTGGATGGCCAACGCCATCAGGGGTTCGGGCACGCCTTCGCCAAACAACGCCTTGGCCTTGTCGTGGGCCGTGTCCATGGCTTTGCCGGCGGGGGTCTCTTTGACGGCTTTTTCAACGGCGGCGTCCATGTTGGTCGGGTAGCCCTCAAACACCAGTTTGCCGGCGGCATCAAACACAAAGGCGTGCGGAACGCCCTTGACTTCGGTTTTGGCCAAGCCGCCGTTGTGGATCACGGCCACCTTGGCCCCGCCCTTGTGGGCGGCCCAAACCTTCGCGGTGTCCTGCGCGTCGCCCGGCCAGCATTGGTTGGCGACGACGATCAGCGCTTGGTAGGGGTATTTCTCCTGCAAGGCCGCCACATGGGGAATGGCCGCCAGGCAGGGCGCGCAGGTGTTGCCCCAGTATTCAACCACCACCACGCGCCCCTTCAAATCCGCGGCCCTGACCTTGGGCCCGCTGGCATATTCGCCAAGGTTCACGCCCGCCAGTGTGGGGGCGGCAGCGGCAAAGCCGGCAAAGCCGCCTGCGCCGATCAGGGCGAGCAGGGACAGGGCGGCAACGCGGGACAGGCGGGGGGGAGGGGTCATGGCAACCTGGGGAAAGGGAGGAGAGGGGGATGATAGGCCTTAAGACCGCCGCCGGCCACTTTTTTCGGCAATTTGTCCGACACGCGGCAAGCCCAAGTTTCTTATCCTTTCAACCCTTCCCCGCAGTTTTTAACACATTCTTAGGAATCTGCAATGAGCATCCCCACTTGCGACATCGGTTTGATCGGTCTGGCCGTCATGGGCCAGAACCTCGTCCTCAACATGGCCGACCACGGCTACACCGTGGGCGTCTACAACCGCACCACCGAAAAGATGGAGGCCTTCATCGAAAAGTGCGCCGCCGAGGAACCCTCCGCCGAGCGCGTGGTGGGCTTCGCCGATTTGCAGGACTTCGTCGAGAACCTCTCCAAGCCTCGCAAGATCGTGATGCTGGTGCAGGCCGGCAAAGCCACCGACGCCACCATGGACGCGGTGCTGCCCTTCCTTGAAAAAGGCGACATCCTGATCGACGGCGGCAACGCCCTGTGGACCGACACCATCCGCCGCGAAAAGGCGCTGGCTGAAAAGGGCATCAACTTCGTCGGCTCCGGCGTCTCCGGCGGCGAACTCGGCGCGCGTTTCGGCCCGTCTTTGATGCCCGGCGGCAGCAAGGAAGCCTGGAAGTCGCTCAAGCCGATCTGGGAAGCCATCTCCGCCAAGGTCGACAAGAAGACCGGCAAGCCGGTGTTGACCGAAACCCCCGGCGAAATCGTCTCTGGCAAGGGCTTGGTGCCTTGCACCGTTCACATCGGCGACAACGGCGCCGGCCACTATGTGAAGATGGTGCACAACGGCATCGAGTACATCGACATGCAGCTCATCTGCGAGGCGTACCAGATGCTCAAGCAATTGGGCGGCTTCAAGCCCGATGAAATGGCCAAGATTTTCACCGACTGGAACAAGGGCGAGTTGGATTCCTTCCTGATCGAAATCACCGCCGACATCCTGGGCCAGAAAGATCCGGTGGCCAAGGGCAAATTCCTGGTCGACATGGTGCTCGACACCGCCGGCCAAAAGGGCACCGGCAAGTGGACCAGCACCAACGCGCTGGACCTGGGCTCGCCGGCCAACGCCATCGCCGAAGCGGTGTTCGCCCGCTGCCTCTCGGCCTTGAAGGAAGAGCGCGTGGCCGCCAGCAAAGTGCTCAAAGGCCCCAAGCCAGCGAAACTCTCGCCCAAGGACAAGAAGAAGTTGGTCAAGGATGTGCGCGACGCCCTCTACTGCGCCAAAATTTGCGCCTACGCCCAGGGTTTCGCCCTGATGAGCGAAGCGGCCAAGGAATACAACTGGAAGCTCAACTTCGGCCAGATTGCCAGCATCTTCCGCGGCGGCTGCATCATCCGCGCCCGCTTCCTGCAGAAGATCACCGAGGCCTACCAGACCAACCCCAAGTTGCAGAACCTGATGCTCGACCCCTATTTCAAGGCGCAACTGACCAAGGGCCAAAAGGGCTGGCGCTCCGTGGCGGCCCTGGCCATCACCAGCGGCGTGCCGACTCCGGCCGGCGTGGCGGCGTTGGCCTACTTCGACGGTTACCGCAGCGCGGTGTTGCCGGCCAACCTGCTGCAAGCCCAGCGCGATTACTTCGGCGCCCACACCTTCGAGCGCGTGGACCAGCCGCGCGGCAAGTTCTTCCATGTGGACTGGCCGGAGGCGGGGCGGCCGATGGCGTTGGTGAAGTGAGGGGAATGGAAACTGAAAACAAACGCGCCGCGCATGCGGCGCGTTTTTGTTTTCGACCCAGCGGGTCGATCCTTGCAGGCCCTGATATATTCCTCCGCCTACCTTCTTTTTCAAGGAAAACAAACCATGGCCAAATGTCAAAAATGCGGTCAAAATGTGGGCATCGGACTCATTCGCTGCCCTGTTTGCGGCCATGTAAATGCGGAGGATCCGCCTGAAGAGCCAAAGGTATCTAATCATTATGCGTTTGGGGGGTTCTCCGCATTTTGTTTGGGTGTGTCGCAAATCGTTGTTGTCATTGGTTTGGTCTGTTCGGTCATCGCGTGGTTCATTGCGCCATTCAAAGGGGAATGGCTGGCATTTTTCGTGCTTATTCCCCTGTCTTTTATCCTGGCCTTGGGAAGTTTTTACATGCTCGCGCGTGTGAGAGCCATGAAGGGCTTGCTCCAGGCAATGGAAGACCAACTTGAAAAGCAAGAGCGGATTAATTGCTCCCGCTTTGTGGCACTGTTGCAAAATCAGAAAAAAGACGAGCAGGAGTGAATTCAACGTAGCTCAAGGCCGTGCTTTTTCATCGCGTTTTTTCCAGCGTCGCCACGATAGCCATGCCATGGGGATCAGCACATACCAAAGCGGGATGAAATGCTCGGAATAAGCGCCGACGATATCGGCGTCGTTGTTCCAAACGGGGGTTGGCCATGGAATCCAAGGCGAAGGGTCATCCGCATGGCTCCATTGAAATCCGTTCCCAAACCGGTCGTATGGGAAATAGGTGGCGTCATTGTGGCGCGGGTTTTGCACGCCAGTCCCAAAGTACAGGCCGCCGTTTACAAATTGAAAATAGCGCCAACGCACGGGGTTTTCAGGTATCGGCGCATCCCAAGACCATGAGGGGCCGGCACAACTCATCGCATAAAGCGCCAATCCAAGCGCAAGCGGCCACCAGGCCCGCAACCAAGGCGAAAAGGCATTTTTTAACATCGTGTGTTTATCGGTTATTGCGCGGGAGCCGAAAGTTGATTTTTGTCTGCGGGAAGCGGGGAGCCAAGTGGTGTGGGTTTTCTCTGCCTCCTCGGCTCGGGCCGGCGCCGTTGAGTGTTTTGCAAACTCTGCACCTATCCATAACCCAATGAAAAAAAACCATTAAAAATAAGCCACCAGCCCTCTTCCCCGTCGCCGCCCTACAATCGGGCGATGCTTGACTGGTTCAAACAGCACGAGGCCCTGGTGTGGTGGCTGGGCATTGTGTCCATCGTCCTTTTTGCCTTGGGGGCGGCCTTTGCGCCCCATGTGGTCGCGCGCCTGCCGGCGGATTATTTTTGCCGGCCGCGGCAGGCGGCGCCGTGGGCCAATCGCCATCCCATGCTGCGCACGGGCTGCGTGTGGGCAGGAACTTGCTTGGGGCGCTGCTGGCGCTGGCCGGGCTGCTGATGCTGGTGCTGCCCGGGCCGGGGGTGATCACGCTGCTGACCGGCATCATGCCGCTGGAGTTTCCCGGCAAGCACGCGCTGGAGCGCTGGATTGTCGCGCGCGGGCCGGTCCTAAAGACGCTCAACTGGATGCGCCGCCGGGCCGGGCGCGAGCCGCTGACCCTGTGTCCGCCGGCCTAAGGCCTGGGGCCGGATTTTTGCCGGACCGCCCGCCTGCCCCGCGGCGCGGCGGCCCGCTTGGCGTGCGGACCGGCCGATGCGCAAAACCCCTATCATTTTCCCATGTCCAATCTATTCCCTGCCGGGGTCTTCATCATTTGCAAAAACGAGGAGAAC
>CAZKVP010000029.1:0-33322 GCA_964556215.1 uncultured Phycisphaeraceae bacterium | reverse complement strand
GGAGTGCGGCGGCACGACGCCGCTTTTGTCTGGGCCGGCACGACGGCCCGGCGATATGGGAAACACCCCCGTTTTGGCGGATGCCACACCCCCCTCCCTCTGGCGCGTCGAATGGGAACACCTCCAGCGCACCCTCTCCGACTGCGGCGGCAGCGTGTCGGAGGCGGCGCGCAAGCTGGGCATGCACCGGCGCAGTTTGCAGCGCAAGTTGAAGAAGATGCCGCCAGCGTAGCCCCCGCGACAACTTGTCGCAGGCAAACACCCCATGCGGCAAGGGGGCCTTTCCTACACTTCGCGCATGAAAATCCCCACCGTCGCCCTACTGGCGCTGCTCCCTGTTTCTTCTGCCGCCTTTGCCCAGGAAGTTGCGCCTGCCACGCCGCCCGCTGCCGCCGAAAAACTGCCCGAAGTCACCATCACCGGCCGTGCCGACTCCTTGGTCGGCATTGCCGATTCCGCCTCGCAAGGCTCGGTCGGCCGCGACCATCTGGATTACCGTCCGCTGCTGCAACCGGGGGAAATCCTCGAAACCGTGCCCGGCCTGGTCATCACCCAGCACTCCGGCAGCGGCAAGGCCAACCAGTATTACCTGCGCGGCTTCGACCTCGACCACGGCACCGACTTCGCCACCACCGTGGACGGCATGCCGGTCAACATGCCCACCCACGCGCACGGCCAGGGCTACTCCGACCTCAACTTTATCATTCCCGAGCTGGTCGAAAGGGTGGACTTCAAAAAAGGCCCGTATTTCGCCGACACCGGCGACTTCTCTTCCGCCGGCTCGGCCAACCTGCACCTGTCGAACGAACTGAAGCAGGGCTTCGCCACGGTGGAAGCCGGCTCCTGGGGCCGCCTGCGCGAATTGTTCGCGGACTCTTTTCTTCTGGACGAAGCCAACCACGGCACCCTCCTGATCGGCACCGAGCACCTGCACGACAACGGCCCGTGGGACAAGCCGCAGGATTATGAAAAGTACAACGCCACAGTGCGCTACAGCGCCGGCGACGCCGATAGCGGCTGGTCGGTGACCGGCATGGGCTACCACGGCGCCTGGAACGCCACCAACCAGATTCCGCAGCGGGCGATTGACCAAGGCCTGATCTCCCCCTTCGGCAGCATCGACCCCAGCGACCTGGGCAACTCGCAGCGCTACAGCCTGCAGGGCGAGGTGCACCAAAGGACGGATGAGGCGGAATTCAAAGCCAACGCCTATGTCTTCTATTACGACATGCGGTTGGTGAACAACTTCACCTTCTTCATGGACAACCCGGTCAACGGCGACCAGTTCCAGCAGAAGGACCGCCGCATGGTGGAAGGGCTCAACGCCAGCCAACTGTTCCGGACGCAAGCCGGCGGCATTCGCATGGAAAACCTGGTCGGCCTACAATTGCGCTCCGACCAAATCGACAACAGCCTGTTCCACACGGTGAATGCGGTGCCGACCAGCCAGATCCGCAACGACAGCGTTTGGCAGACTTCCGGCGCGCTGTATTTCCAAAATACCTGCTTCTTCGGCGACCATTTCCGCACCATGGCCGGGTTGCGCGGCGACCTGTTCAATTTCGATGTGGACGACGCCCTGGCCGCGAATTCCGGCAACCGGACCGCCGGCATCATCAGCCCGAAACTCGGGCTGGTCGTCGGCCCCTGGGCGGACACCGAGTTCTATGCCAATGCCGGCATGGGTTACCACAGCAACGATGCGCGCGGCGTGACGACCACGGTGGACCCTGGCAATGGCTCGGCCCTGCCAAGCGCCGATCCTTTGGTACGCACCTACGGCGGCGAAATCGGCGCGCGCACCACGGCCGTCAAGGGCCTGCAAAGCACCCTATCGCTGTGGGTGCTGCAAAGCGATTCCGAATTGCTATTCGCCGGCGATGACGGCACCACCGGGCCGACCGGCCCCTCGCGCCGCTACGGGGTGGAATGGTCGAACTACTACGCGATGAACCGGTGGCTGACCTTCGACGCCGATGTCTCCCTCTCGCAGGCGCGCTACCTGCACAGCGACGAATCCGACGACATCACCACCGGCACCGAGGTACCGGGCTCGATCCAATCGGTCGTCACCGGTGGCATCACGCTGCATGATTTCCATGGCTTTTTCGGCGGCCTCCACGCCCGCTACTTCGGCCCCCGCCCGCTGACCAATGACGGCTCGGTCATGTCGCAGGAAGCCCTGATGGTCAACCTCTCCGCCGGCTACCAGTTCAACTCCAACTGGAAGTTGACCGGCGAAGTCTTCAACCTGCTCAACCGCAAGGATCAGGACGCGGCCTATTACTACCCCTCGCAACTCAAGGGCGAAGCCGCCCCGGTCAACGATGTGGTGTTCCATCCCACCGAGCCGATGTCATTCCGACTCAGCGTGACGGGCATGTTCTGAAGTTGTGGTTGAATAGGTTGCGGTTGAATGGAGTGGCAGATTCAAACCTGAAGTGCAACACCTGAGCCGCTGAAAAATCCACCCCGGTTGGGGCGGGTTTTTACTTGCGTTTTTTGGCGGATTTGATCACTGGGAAGGCCGGCTTCAGCCTGCCTTCCTCCGCATTTCCACAAAATTCCACACGCCACATGCAATCCTTGCATGGTTAGTTGCGAATAATTCTCAACCTCTATAGAATTTCGCCTCATAAGCAATTGAGATTCTTTCTCAATAAAATATCCGCCCTTTCCGAAAGGCCCCGCCCCATGTCCGTCAAGACCCTCGCCCCGATGCCCACCAGCCTGGCCCTTTCAGCCCTTCTGCTGTCCGCCCCCGCTTGGGGTGCCGATGCGCCGGCCGCCACGCAGCCCACCGCACCGAAAAAAGACGCCAAAGCGGATGCCAAGACCGAAAACTTGGACGAAGTGGTGGTCAAGGGTCAGGCGGAAAAAGAGCTTTCCTCGCCCAAATACACCCAATCCCTCAAAGACACGCCGCAAACCGTCACGGTGGTGGATTCCGCCGTCATCCAGCAGCAGGGTGTCAGCACCCTGGCGCAAGTGCTCAAGAACAGCCCCGGCATCAGCATGCAGGCCGGCGAGGGCGGCGTGCCCAACGGCGACAACCTGTCCATCCGCGGGTTCAATGCCCGTACCGACATGTTCATTGATGGCGTGCGCGATTTCGGCGGCTACGCCCGCGACCCCTTCAATCTGGAGCAGGTGGAAATCGTCAAAGGCCCCTCATCGGTCAACGGCGGCCGCGGCTCCACCGGCGGCTCCATCAATCTGGTGACCAAGCAGGCGCAACAGGAAACTTTTTACACCGGATCCGTCGCCGGTGGCACCGATGATTACAAGCGCATGACCTTGGATGTGAACCAATCGCTTGACAACGGCGATGACAAAGACGGCATCAAAGGCGCCGCCTTGCGCATCAACGCCATGACCCACGATGCCGACATGCCGGGTCGTGACCATGTGACCAACCAGCGCATGGGCGTCGCGCCGACCATGACCTTCGGGTTGGGCTCGCCGACGCAGTTTTCGATCGGGTTCTTCCACATGACCGAAAACGACATGCCCGACTACGGCATCCCCTTTGTGCCGGCCAACAAAAGCGCGGCGCTCGGCGGCCGCAGCAACCAATTGGCGCCCGTTCCCTACAACACTTTTTATGGCCTGCTCAGTCGCGACTACGAGCACATCAAGACCGATGTGGGGTCGATGACTCTCAACCATGATTTCGAGAACGGCGTCACCCTGCGCAACCACACGCAATACGGCGTCACTTCGCGCGACTCGGTGGCCACCGCACCGCGCTTCACGCAGATCCAAACCAACCCCGCCAACACGCAGCTTTACCACGAATTGCAATCGCGCGACCAGACCGACACCAACCTGACCAACCAACTGGATTTGACCTTCAAATTCGACACCGGGCCGGTCAAGCACACGCTGGTGACCGGCGGCGAATTCTCGTTTGAAAACGAAGTGAACTACGCCCGCGCCGGCTATGCGCCGGGCACCAACCCGAACACCTCGGCGCCCCTGGCCACCGCCGCCTTGCTGCCCACCACTGCCTGGGACGCGCCCGATGCCTACCAACCCACGCCCTATTCCATCCAACGCACCGGCGCGCGGACCAAAACCTCGGCGGATTCCCAGGCCCTCTACCTCTTCGACACGGTGGACCTGAATAAACAGTGGTCGGTGATGGGCGGCGTGCGCTGGGACCGCTTCAATGTGGATTTCAAAAACACCGCCAGCACTTTCACCGGTGGCGCGGTCACCGATCTGGGCCGCACCGACAACATGTTCAGCTACCGGGGCGGGCTGACCTATAAGCCGGCGGAAAACGGCGCCATTTACGGCGCGGTCGGCACCTCCTTCAACCCTTCGGCCGAAGGCCTGACTTTGGCCAATCCGGCTCCCGGCGCCAACACTTCGGCCAACAGCATCAATGTGGCGCCCGAACAGAGCATCTCCTACGAACTGGGCACCAAGTGGAATTTGATGAAGGACAAACTGCTGCTCTCCGCCGCCTTGTTCGACACCGACAAGACCAACGCCCGCACCAGCGATCCAACCGACCCGACCTCCGTCACCACGCTCAACGGCAAACAACGCGTGTACGGCATCGAACTCGGCGCCACCGGCAACCTGACCAAGGAATGGACCATCACCGCCGGCTACGCCCACATGGAAAGCGAAGTCCTTTCCTCGGACAACCAAAGCGAAGTCGGCCGCGAACTGGCCAATTGCCCGGCTGATTCCGCCAGTTTGTGGACGGTGTACGCCTTCCCCTTCAAACTGGATCTTGGTGCCGGCGCGACTTTTGTCGGCAGCCGCTGGAGCGGCACCACCACCACGCCGGCCACCGCGGTCAACGGCTTCAACTCCAACACGCCGCGCGATGTGGACGGCTATGTGACCTTTGACGCCATGGCGGCCTACCATGTGAGCAGCCACTTCACGATGCGCCTGAATGTCTACAACCTGGCCGACAAGGATTACATCGGTGCGGTCAGTGGCGGCCACGCCGTGCCCGGCGCCGGCCGCTCGGCGGTTCTGAGCGGCGAATTTAAGTTTTAATACTTGCGCCCTGGCAGAAACCCTGAGAACGCGGGCTTACAAGCCCGCAAGAAACAAGAACAGCCACATACAGCGGGCTTGTAAGCCCGCGTTCCCAGGATTCCCGGCCCTCTTCCCTCTTTCCCCCTCCCCATGCTCATCACCATCCCCGATGTCCTCAACGCCGAGCAAGTCGCCCACGCCCGCGCCAAACTGGATGCCACCCAATGGGGCAGCGGCCTGATGAGCGCCGGCCACCAGGGCGCGCGGGTCAAGAACAATCAGCAACTGCCGCAGACCGATCCCTTGGCCGTCGAACTCGGCGAAATGATCCTGCAGGCGTTGGGCCAGAACCCGCTGTTCATGTCCTTTGCCCTGCCGCTGCGCGTGTTGCCGCCGATGTTCAACCGCTACACCGAAGGCGAAACCTTTGGCAACCACATCGACGGGGCCATCCGCAATGTGCCCGGCACCGGCATGCGCTTGCGCACCGACCTCTCCTGCACGCTGTTTTTGTGCAACCCGGACGAATACGACGGTGGCGAACTGGTGATCGAAGACACTTACGGCACCAAGGGCGTCAAACTGCCCGCCGGCCATCTGGTGCTCTACCCCTCCACCAGCCTGCATCGGGTCACGCCGGTCACCCGCGGCACCCGCACCTGTTCCTTCTTCTGGCTGCAAAGCATGATCCGCGACAACGACCGCCGCGCGCTGTTGTTCGACCTGGATGTGGGCATCCAGCAACTGGCCGGCGACCACCCCGACCATCCGTCGGCGGTAAAACTGACCGGCGTTTACCACAATCTTTTGCGCCAATGGTCGGAGATGTGATGAAAAAAGACCTCCCTTTTCTTTTGGCGCAACTTCGCCTCTGGCACCGCTGGCTGGGCATCGGCTTGTCGGCCTTCATCCTGATGCTGGCCTGCACCGGCTTGTTCATGAACCACAAGGATCTGTTCTTGGGAACGCCAACCGGCATGGGGCTGAAAAAAACGGCGGACAAAAAGAAGCCGGCTTTGACGGCCCAAACCGCCTTGGCGCAATTGCCGGTTTCTTTCGACCAAGCCCTGGCCTTGTGCGCGCCGGTGCTTGGCGATGCGCCGGTGGATTCCATCCTGCTCAAAAACGACCGCGGCACCCTGGCCTACCAAATCAAAACCCCGCGCCAAGCCGAGCCGGAATATGAAATCACCGTCAACGCCCAAGCCGGCGCGGTGGCAGTGAAAGAGCGGCGCGGCTACGAGATCAAAAACGCCGACGGCTCAACCGCCACCGATTGGGGCCGCCTGGCCCTTGACCTGCACATCGGCCGTTTTTTCAACCGCGAATACGGCAAATGGTTCGTCTCCGACCCGACGGCGGTGGTGATGATCCTGCTCACCCTGTCGGGCCTTGGCATGTGGCTACTGCCGGTCTGGCGGCGGCGCAAGTCACCGCGACCTTTTGCCGCAGCCCCTGCAAACCTTGCAGCCGCGCCAACCGCCTAAAATCACCTTCCCTCATGTCCGCCGCACCCGCCCAATCCCCGCAACCCCTGCCCCTGTTCACCCTGGTGATCTGGGTGGTGTGCGCCGCCGTCGGCGGCTTGGGTCTGGTGCTGCATTACCCGTGGCCGCAGGCGCAAAAAACCGAGCCGACGCCGGTATTGGCGCAACTGGCGGAGGTGGCATTGCCCAAAGCAGAACCCAAGCCCGAAACGCCGGAAGAACTTCCGCCGCCCACGGCGCAGCCCGTCACCGACAACACACCGGCACCCGAAACGAGGGCGGCACCTCGCGCTCCCACGGCACCACCACCCTTGGCCGCGCCCGATGCGCCGGCCTTCACCCCGGTGGCCGCGCCGTCGGCGGCCATCGCCTTCGCCGTGCCGGTGGCCGGCCCGACCCGCGTGGTCGCCGCCACCAAGGCCGCTCCCACCCGCGTAACCGGTTCGACCCACGGCACGCCGGGCGGCACCGGCACCACGCCCCCGGCCCACCCCTCCGCCGCTCCCGCCGGACCGCAGGCGCAAACTTTGGTCATGGGCCAGGGCGAGGGCAACCAACAGGCCCCCGACTATCCGCGCGAAGCCCTGCGCCGAAGGCAGGAAGGCAGCGTGCTGGTGCAATTGGAAGTGAACGAACAGGGCGAAGTCACCGCCGCCGAAGTGGCCAAACCCTGCGACCATCCCCTGCTCAACCAAGCCGCCCTGCGCACCGTCAAACGCAGTTGGCATTTCCCCGCCGGCCCCAAACGCCTGTACCAAGTCTCCATCAAATTCGTCCTGCAATGAATATGCACACCCTGCCCCTCGCCAACCTCGTGCTCGACACCTTCCTCAAGGGCGGCCCCGTCATGTGGCCGATCCTGATCGCGTTTTTCGCCGCCCTGTGCGTGATCCTGGAGCGCGCCCTGTGGTGGGCGCAATTGCGCCACCGTTCCAACAAGGCGCAACTGGGGAAAACCTTCGACGCCATCAGCGACGGCGACTTTGCCGCTGCCATGGACCTCTCGCAAAACAGCGCCGACCCGCACCTGGCCACCGTCCACGCCGGCCTGACCCACGCCCACAGTTCCTTGCTTGGTGCCATGCAAATTTGCGCCTCGGATGAATTGGAGCAAGCCGAAAAGCGCCAGTGGATTTTGGGCACCCTGATCACCATGGCCCCCTTGCTGGGCTTGCTTGGCACCGTCACCGGCATCATGGGCTCTTTCTCCGGCGTCGGCGACAACCAACTGGCCCCCAGCAAAGTCAGCGGCGGCATCGGTGAGGCGCTGATCGCCACCGCCTGCGGCCTGGGCATCGCCATGCTGTGCCTGCTGCCCTACAACTACTTCAACCGCCGGCTGGCCCACTTCCGCGCGCAACTGGAGCGCACCATCAACCACACCGAGTTGCTGGTGGAATCCGCCAAGCACCACGGCCATGATCTGGAAGCCTTTTCCAAAGCCCGCGCCGTGAAAGGAGCCTGAGCATGCCCGTCAAACTCGGCTCCAAACTGCCCCCCGAAAGCGCCGAAGCGCGGATCGAGATCATCCCGCTGATCGACATCATGTTCTTTCTCTTGGCCGCCTTCATGCTGGTCAGCCTGAGCATGGTGAATTTGAAAAGCGTGAAGGTGAACCTGCCCACCGCGGTCGCTGCCACCACCGACACGGCCAAGGATTTCTCCGTCATCAGCGTGGACAAAACTGGCGGTTTGTGGCTGGATCAAAAACCAATGGCCAACCACGAACTGTTGGCGCAATTGACGGCGGCCGTCAAAGCCAACCCCAATTTGCGCCTGATGATTTCAGGTGATCAGGACGCCCGCCACGGCGATGTGATCCAAGCCCTGGACCTGGCCCGCCGGGCGGGGATTGACAAGGTGTCGTTTGAGATCAAGACGCAAGCGGAGAAAGGTAAATAAACTTGCACCCACTCCACTGCGAAGCAGTGATTGTCCCTAGCCAGGGGTGCAACCCCTGGATAACGCCCCGCCTCTCCACCACCCCGAAGGGGTGGCGCACCCGCCCCGCCTCATCCTCCACCCCTTCGGGGTGGAATTCCCCAAACACCCTGTTCCAGGGGTTTCACCCCTGGCCAGGAACCTGCGCTGCTTCGCAGCTTCAAGCCAAACAGCCCATGAACCGCCTCCTCCAAATCCTAAACCTGCTCGGCGTCCTGGTGCTCGCCGGTTTGTGCGCGGCCCAATGGCAGACCAACCGCACGATCAACGCCCAAGCCGAAACGCTCGAAACGACCCGCTTGGCACAACAAGCGCAATTGACCGAACAGGCGCAACAAATCAAAGGCCAGCAAGCCGACCTGGAGCAATTGCGCTTGCGCCTGACGGCCGCCACCGGCGAACGCGACACGGCACAGGCGCAACTTAAATCCACCACGACAGAGCGCGACACTTTGGCCGCATCCGATCAAAAAAACAAGGCGCAACTTGCGCTGCAAGCCGACCAATTCCAAAAAGAGTTGGACCAATGGCAGGCCGCCGTCAAAGCCCGCGATGAAGCCTTGGCCAAGGCCAACGCCGCCCTGAAGCAACTGGCCGCCGACCGCAACGCCACGGTGGAGAAATACAACGACTTGGCCAAGCAATGCAACCAACTCGGGCTGGACCGCAACGCGGCCGTGCAAAAATTCAACGACTTGGTCGCCAAATACAACGCGCTGGTCAAGCAGGTGGAAGACGCCAATGCCAAGGCCAAAGCGGACATCCAAGCGGCCAAAGACGCCGAAAAGAAAGAAAAAGACAACGGCGCCCATCTCAATGTGGCACCCTAAGGTCCGTAGTGCATTCTTTGCACCAGCCTTGTTCTCCTTGAAAAAAACGCAAGAATGGGCGGCTTTCCCATTCCCCCTTTTCAAGGAACTCCATGATTCAACGCCTGCTGATCGCCGCCGCCCTTGCTGCCGTTTCGGCCCCCATGGCCCTGCCCGCCCTGGCGGATCCTACCCTCCCCGCCGACGAGAGCCCCCGCCGCTCCTTTGAATTGCCAGCCATCCAAGTGGAGGGGCACAGCCCCTTCCTCAAAGAAGAGGAGTACATCGGCGCCTATCAGCAGCCGCGCTGGACCGCCACCCGCGCCTTCACCACCACCCGCGCCTATGTGGCGCAAGAAGGCCAAGTGACATTGGAAGGCTGGGCCCGCACCACCATCGACCGCCACGCCGATGCCAACGGCAACCGCCAGCACGAGGAGCGCTACCTGCAGGAAGTGACCATTGGGCTGCCCAACCGCGTCCAACTTGACTTTTATCTGCGCCAAGACCACGACAGCGCGGCCCATGACACCAGTCTGGCCGGCCAATTTGAAGCGCGCTATGCCTTGGCCGACTGGGGAAAAATCTGGGGCAATCCCACCCTGTACCTTGAATACATCGCCAGGGACAAAGACAATCCCGACGTGATCGAGCCCAAGCTGCTGTTCTGCGGCGAATTGGCCCCGCGCTGGCACTGGGCCACCAATTTCGCCCTCGAAGCCGAAACCGGCGGCGCACGCTCGCACGAGTGGGGTTGGAGTGGCGCATTGGCCTACTCCGTGATCGACTCGAAGCTCACGCTGGGGGCCGAATCCATCATTCACGCCACCGATGAAGTAGATGCCGCCACCCACAGCCGCACCGGCCTCACCTATGAATTCATGGTCGGCCCCAGCATGAAGTGGAAGCCCACCCCCGCCACCATGGTGAATTTCACCCCGTTGGTGGGCCTCGGAGGCCACTCGCCCCGGGCGCAAATTTACCTCAATGTGGGCTGGGAACTCTGATTTTTTCCCGTCCGCTTGCCCAACCGCCGCCGGCCCAAGCCGGCGGCGGTTTTTTTCACCACAATACGCCCATGTCCAAAGCCGCCTCCACCGCCTTGCTCCTGCTGTCCGCCCTGGTCTTTGTCGGCGGCGTGGGCGCCCTGGTCATCGCCCGCCGCAGGGCTCCGGCGCCGCCGCCGGTGCTCATTGTGCGCGATCCGGCCGAAACCGCGCGCGGGCTTTCGGAGCGCATGCAGGAGGCCATGACTGCCAAGGGCGACCTGACGCAACTCTTGCCCGATGCGGTGAAATTGGCCGAAAAAAACCCGCGTTGCTTCGAGGCGCAATTGCTGCTGGGCCAGCTTTACATCGCGCAAAAACGCTATGACCTGGCCTACCCCCCGACCTTGGCCGCCCTGGATTTGCGCCCCCTTGGCCAGGAGCTGACCAAGTTGCTCGGCACCTTGGCGGCCAATACCGACCAACCGGAGCAAGCCAAAGCGCTGTACCGCCATGCGCTTGACAAAACCACGGGAAAACACGATCGCGGCCTGCTGCACGCCATGCTCGGCGCCGTCGCCCAAACCCAGGGCAACCTGACTGAAGCTGACGCGCAGTATGCCCAAGCGGTGGCGGATGACGCCTTTTTAATCAGCGCCCATGCGGCGCGCGCGGACATGGCCTTGGCTCAAAACAAATTGGACCAAGCGCTGGAATATGTGGAAACCGGCGAGCAATGGGGCGACCCCAAAGCCGACAAAAGCCCTTTTGTCATCCTCAAGGCCCGCATCCTGTTGGCCAAAAAACAGCCCGACGAGGCCTACCGCCTGCTGCTCACCGGGCTTTCCTCCCGGCAGCGCCTGACCTTGCCCGCCGCCGCCGTCCTGGCGCAAATCTGGGACGGGCAGGGCAAGCCGGCCAAAGCCGCCTCGTATTACGAGGAAGTGGCCACCGCGCTGGAAACCCCGCCCGATCCGCAGGCCGCCAAACCCGGCGTGCAGGACACCGCCACCATGCAGGCACAGGCGCGGGAGGCGCGCCAACTGGCGGCCAAGTGGCGGGAAAAAGCCGGGAAGTGATGTTCACCCCAAAAATGCCAGCACTTGGCGGAACAACTCCAGGCAATCCGGATAGGTGATCCGCTTGGCGGCCAGTTCTGCCGGCAACCAGACAAAATCGCGCACCTCCGCCGCCTGCACCTTCACCGCCTGGTCAATCAGCACATCACCCAGGTAGTAGGTGACGGTTTTGTCCAGCCACTCGCCCTTTTTCTGGGTGTAATAACTCTCTTCAAATGCCGGCGAAGCGCGCAAAGCCACGCGCGTCAGGCCGGTTTCTTCGGCCAATTCGCGCTTGGCCGCCTGCAATGGGCTCTCCCCCGCTTCGGCATGGCCCTTGGGAAAGGCCCAATGCCCGCCGGACTTGTGCTGGATAAGCAAAAACTCGCGCCGTCCATTGCGGATGCGCGCGGGGATGACGCCGTAGGAGTGGTCGGTTCTCATGCGGGCAGCATAACGGCTCACTTCTTTGGCACAAACAGCAACGATGCCGAGTTCACGCAATGGCGGACATTGTTTTTGGACAGCCCTTCGTTGTAAAACACATGGCCCAGGTGGGCGTCGCAGCGGCTGCACAGAATTTCAGTGCGCCGTCCGTCGGCATCGGTGCGGTAGGTGATGGCCCCCTTGGCCACTTCGTCATCAAAGGCCGGCCAGCCGCAGCCGCTGTGGAATTTGTGCTCGGCACCGTACAGCAACTGGCCGCAGCAGATGCAGTGATAATTGCCGGGCAGGTCGGTGTTCTCATATTCACCGGTATTGGCATATTCGGTGGCGGCGTGGCGGGTGACCTCGTATTGCAGCGGGGTCAGGCGCTTTTTCCATTCGGCGTCGGACAAGCGCACCTTGCCGTTGGCGTCTTCCTTCAAGTCGGCGAAGCGGGCAAGGGGATCGGTGGGGTCTGGCATGGCAGTGGACGTGGGCGTGGAAGAAGAAGCCGCCGGAGCGTTCTGCGCGGCGGGCGCGCAGGACGCAAGGATGACAAAGGCGGCAAGAACCGAAGGGAAGCGGAGCATGCGCCCATTGTAAAACTTATTCCCCGCGCCGCGCGCCTTTTTTCTCGGACTGGTGTTTTTTGTTGGCCAGGCGGCGCAATTTGGCCCCGCGCGAAACCTTCTTTTTCTTGCGCACTTTGGGCCGCACCAACGCCATCCCCAACAGTGTCGCCAAGCGCGCCTCGGCCGCCTCGCGGTTGGCCAATTGCGACCGCTCGGCCTCGGCGCGCAGCAACAGCGATTCATCTTCCCCGGCGGTGCCGACCAAGGCCGGTCCGGCCAGCAGGCGCAACCGATCCAAGGCTTCCGGCGGCATCAGCACCGCCAAATCCGCCAGCATGACGCGCAACAACACCGCCGAACTGCGCTTGTTGACATTCTGTCCCCCCGGGCCGCCGGCGCGGGTGAAGGAAAAATGAAGCAACTCGCGCGGCAAGGCAAAGGCCGGAGTGATTTCAAGAAAGGGCGAATCCATGGCGGGCATCGTAAAGCAAAAGAAAAACGCGGCGATGGCCGCGTTTTTCTTTTGTTTTGTTTGCGGACAACCTTATTTGGCGTCCGATTTTTTGAAATCCACCAGTTCGATGCTGAACAGCATGGCGGCGCCGGGGCGCGGGCCGCCTTGGCCGTAAGCCAGTTCGGCGGGCAGGGCAATTTCCATCTTGCCGCCCTTGCCGATCAACTGCACGGCTTCGGTCCAGCCTTTGATCACCTGATTGAGGGGGAATTCAGCCGGGTTGGGGCCGTGTTTTTTGGAAGCATCGAACACTTCGCCGTCGGTAAACTTGCCTTCGTAGTGCACCTTGACGATGTCGGCGGCGGCCGGATGGGCGGCTTCACCGGCGGCCACGATTTTGTATTGCAAGCCGGAGGCAGTGGTCTTCCAGCCTTCTTTTTTTGCATTGGCGGCAAGGTAGGCGGCGTCGCCCTCGTTGGCCTTGGCGGCCTTGGCGGCGGCTTCGGCCTGCTTTTTGGCGGCTTCGACCTGCTGCTTGGCCTGCATCGCGGCTTGGAAATCCTGGAACGTCTTGCGGCGCTGCTCTTCGGTCAAACGCCCCGGCTTGCCGGCCACGGAGGCGCGGATGCCTTCGGCAAACACATCGGCATTGACCTTCATGTCGTCGCGCTTGGCCGAGGAACCCATCAGCAGGCCCTGTGCGTAGCTGGCATCCTCGCCCTTGAGGCCGGCTTTGAACCCTTTGATGAAGGCTTCGGCCTCCACCTTGTTTTCGGGGTCCTGGGTGAACTTTTGCGCCTGCATGAAGCCCACGGCATAAGCGAAGCGGTCATCAAGCGAAGCGAAGCCGAAATTCTCATCGGCGGGGGTGGCAGGCGCCGCGGCGGCGGGCGCGGCAGGCGCGGCAGCGGCCTTTTCCTGCTGGGCTTGCAGCACGGCAATGCCGCCGACGGAAGCGGCGGCGCAGGCGAGGAAGGCGATCAGGTAATGGGCAGTCTTCATGGCAAATTCCAAGAGGTGTGGATCCAAAGTGAATCCGAAAGAGGGAACCCGGCGGGTCCGCGAGGTCGGGAGCATAACGCGCCCCCGCAAAAAAAGCGAAAAATGGGCTTTACCCATGAAGCGCCGGCCTTGCCTTTGGCCCATAATGCACCGCCCATCCGCCCCCTTTTTTTCACGCCATGAAAATCGCCATTGCCGCCGACCACGGGGGCTTCATTCTCAAAGAACCGCTCGCCACCCACTTGCGCCGATTGGGGCATGAAGTCACCGACCTTGGCACCCACTGCGCCGCGGCCTGCGACTACCCCGATTTCGCCTTTGCCGTGGCCGACACCGTCGTCGGCGGCCGCGCGCAAAAGGGCATCGTCATCTGCGGATCCGGCGCCGGCGCGGCCATCGCCGCCAACAAAGTCAAGGGCGCCCGGGCCTGCGTATGCCACGACACATACTCGGCCCACCAGGCGGTGGAGCACGACGACATGAACATCCTGTGCCTTGGCGCCCGCATCATCGGCGGCGCGCTGGCGGAGGAATTGGTGGCGGCCTTTGTGAAGGCGCAATTCACCGGCGAGGAGCGGCACATGCGCCGGCTGAACAAGGTCATCGCGCGGGAAGGTTAATTCTTCAACCCTTCCACCACCTCGATCAACGCCAACAGCGTCATCGCCGCCGGCTGGGTGTCCAGGCGCATGTCCCACGGCGCGCCGCGCACGCCGCCGACGGCGGCGCCGGGATTGCGGCAGGCAAAGCAGGAGGCGGGGGTTTCAATCAACTGGGCCATGAAACGGGCACCCCGGCTGATGCCGCGCAGGTGGGCCGGCCGCTGCTGCACCGCGACGGCCTGCGGCTCGCGCAGCAGTTCGCCCCACAACGCCATCACAAAGGAGCCTTGCCAGGTCGGCAACGGCAACCCGGACGGGTTGAGCGCGAAACCGCCCACCACATCGGCCGGGCCGTTGGCCGGTGCGCGGCTGATTTGCTTGGCCCGCAGAGCTTCCAAAGCCTGGCCCAAATGATTCAAACGGTCAGCGTGCACAGTCTTGCCTTTGATCGGATCTTTGTCCGTCGCCGCCAGCGGCAGGCCGGCACGCCGCTCTGCCATCGCCACCCAATAGGCGGTTTCGGGGGAAGCCAACTCCTGTGGATTGGCAAAGGCTTGTTCCAGTTGGCGGCGCACGATGACCTCCGCCTTGGCGTCACGGGTGCGCTCATACCACGCCGCCAAGGCGCAGGTGATGATGGCGCCGGTCGTGCGGCCCACCGGCTTGGCCACCACGGCGCCGCCGGCGGTTCCCGCAGTCTTGATCGCATAGCCATCGGCGCCGGCATCCAACGCCATCAGGTCGGCGGCCAAACGGTCGCGCCAATCGCGGTCCGCCCCGCCGGGGGCGTCGGTCAGGGCCAGCAGCAGGAACGCGGCCGCCAAAGGCTGCGGGGCGGCCGACGCATCCGACACTTCGGGCGCCAATTTTTTGGCCATGGACGACGCCGCTTTGAGGCATTGGATCGCCAACTCATCCTTGGGGTCGTCCGCAAAACGCAGCGATGAAGCCCGCACCAAGGCATAGGCCGCCAGGGCCGTTTCGGCCGGCGTGGCAATGGCCGGTTGCCACGTGTCCTCGGCCGGGCGGTAGCCGCCGCGCAAGGTGCCGGAATCGGTGACCTTGGTCAGCAGATGGGTGGCCGTGCGGTCGGCCAATATCCGCAAAGTGGCGACAGTGATGGCATTTTCGGGCACCAGCACCGTGCCGCGCACCAGGGTCATCGGCGGCAATTCCGGGCGCGGGCGCACCACATGGAACACTTCAAAGGTGTGCAGGCGCGCGCCGTCCGGGCGACCCAGTTTTTTGATGTCGGCGCCGGCGATTTTTTGCGCCTCAAGCAGATGGCGCAGCGTGGTGTCATAGGGAATGCCCTGTGCCAGCTCGGTGCCCGGCCAGGCCAGGCTGGGCACGCCGGCACGGTCGCCCGCCGCGCACAGCGCCAACCCGTGCCAACCCGGGGCAATCTGGGAAAACACATCGGCCCCACCCTCGCCGCCGGCGGCGCCAAGCAGCACCGGCTCGGGCCGGTGGGCCACCTGCACATCCACGCACAATGTTTTGCCGACGGCCGCCAGCAGGTTCTTCTCCGACGAAGACTCGCTCAATTTGCCCTCGGTCCGCAAAAAAGCCGCGCCGGCAGCCTGCTTGAGCAGGGGCACCAAGTCCACCGGCCCCGCGTTTTGGCCGGCCAGCATCGCCGCCAGATCGGGGCGCACCGCGGAACCACGCCCCATCTCGACCCCCTCAAGCCGCAGCGTCACCACCACCCCAAGCGCTTGGTCGGCCCACAATTCCGCGGTGTGATCCTGGGGCACCTGCCCCACCAGCAACCAATCCTCGACCAGTTTGTGCAGACGCTTGGCATCCGCCTCGCTCAGGGCCGGCGCGCTGGCCGGTGCGGCAACCGGGGCCGGCGTGCCGGCCAGCGCACCGGCCGGAGCCCCCAACACCAAGGCGGAAGACAGGATGCAGGAGGAAACGGGGCTGAGCATGGGGCAATCTTCGGACATGGGTTCGGGCATAAGGAAGACGCAGAATACCTGACCCCGAAATTCCCCGCTAAAATGGCCGCCCTTTCATTTTCCCCCACACACCCGAGGCCCCATGTCCACCTGCTGCTCCTCCACCTGCTCCACCAAAGCCCCCCTGCGCGTATGCGTCACCGGCGCCGCCGGCCAGATCTGCTACTCGCTGGTCTTCCGCATCGCCAACGGCGACATGTTCGGCAAAGACCAACCGGTGATTTTGCAGTTGCTCGAGCGCAACGATGAAAAGGCGCTGGCCGCCCTCAACGGTGTCGCCATGGAAATCAACGACTGCGCCTTCCCCCTGCTCCAGGGCATCGTGCAGACCGCCGACCCCTTGGTCGCCTTCAAGGACGCCAACGTGTGTTGCCTGGTCGGCTCCAAGCCGCGCGGCCCGGGCATGGAGCGCGCTGATCTGCTCAAGGACAACGGCGCCATCTTCATCGGCCAAGGCAAGGCGATTGACGCCGTGGCCGCCGACAACTGCCTGGTCGTCGTGGTGGGCAACCCCTGCAACACCAACTGCATGATCGGCGCCGCCCAAGGCAAGCGCATCAAGGCCGACCGCTGGACCGCCATGGTGCGCCTGGACCAAAACCGCGCCGCCAGCCAATTGGCTGAAAAGGCCGGCGTCAAAGTCAAGGATGTGAGCGACATCTTCATCTTCGGCAACCACTCGCCGACCATGTTCCCCGCCTTCCACAACGCCAAGATCAAGGGCGTCAAGGCCACCGAAGTGATCACCGACAAGGCCTGGCTGGAAACCACCTTCTGCGAAACCGTCGGCAAGCGCGGCGCCGCCATCATCGCTGCCCGTGGCTTGTCGAGCGCCGCCTCCGCCGCCAACGCCTGCGTCGACCATGTGCGCTCGCTGTGGACCGTCGGTGCCGTGCACAGCATCGCCGTGAAATCCGAAGGCAACTACGGCTTCCACCCGGAAATCTGGGCCGGCATGCCGGTGCGCACGGTTGCGCCTGGCCAATACGAAGTGATCAAGGACCATGCGATGGACGCATTCGCCAAGACCATGATCGCGAAGACGAATGCGGAGTTGGTGGGGGAATTGGAGACGGTGAAGGACATGTTGAAGTAAGCGGGAAATCATCCAAATAAAAATAACGCGCGCCCCGGGATGGGGCGCGCGTTTTTTTGCATGGAAAGACACCAAAGGCGCAAGTGATCAATGCGCCGCGTGAACCTTGGGTTGCACCACAAAAGTGCAACCCAAAGCATCCATCACCTTGCGGATGGTTTCCCATTGCGGCTTCGCCCCCTTCGCGAATGCCTTGTAAAGACTCTCGCGCCCAAGGCCGGAATCCCTCGCCACCTGGGTCATGCCGCGGGCGCGGGCGACATCACCGATCGCCTCCAGCATTTCTTCCGGATCGCCAGCGGACATGACCTGCGAAAGATATTCCGCAATGACCTCCTCGTTGTCGAGATGATCGGCAATGTCGAAGGTTTTGAGGTCCGAGATTTTTTTGGTCTTTTTCATGGGTGGATCTCCTTGGCAAGTTTCTTGGCTTTTTCGATGTCGCGCTGCTGGGTGGATTTGTCGCCGCCGCACAGCAGAACGATGATGGTCTTTCCGGACTTGATGAAGTAAAGGCGGTAGCCGGGGCCGAGGTCAATCCGCATTTCGGAAACGCCATCCCCAACCACCTTCACATCCCCGAGATTCCCCTTGCCCGCCCGTTTGATGCGCGACAGGACGGCGGCCTTCACCCGCATGTCACGAAGATGCTTGGACCATGCCGTGAATTCTTCGGATTCCTTGACGGTGAACATGCGGGAAGTGTATCCGAGTGAATACGGACGGTCAAGGGTGGCTATTTGGAGGGAAGCGCAAGTTGCGCTTCGTGCTCACTGCCCAACGGGCATGGTGACCCATTGCTTGCGATCCTCAACTACCACGCCATTGCGAAACGGAATGTAAGTACGGGGCCCCGCGCGCCCGCTTCGGGGCGCAATTCCTTTCCCCTGCATTCCACGGGTTCCAGCACCTTCGGCGCCTCCACCCGTGGCAACAATCATTCGCACCTTCGGCGCGAGATTTCCACTTTCTATATGTGTGTTAAAAAATAGTACACTTCCACGATGCTCCCTGAAATTCTCCATCAACTCGCCACTGATTGGAACCGCGCCGGCACCATGTTCAACGCCGAGGAAAGTTCCACCCTGCCTGACCTGGAACAACTCCTCATCCGCACGGCCACCGCCGCGCGGGAAGAGCCTGTATTGATGCCCATGGCCGCCACCTGGCTGGCACGCCACGGCAATGCCATCGCGGAAGATCGTCTTGCCCATCTAATCCGCACCCGCCTTGACCCAGCAGACCAACCGGGCATGGGCTTGCTGCTGGATTCTGCCCGCCAGATCAATCCAAGGCGCAATTTTTCCCGCGCTTTGCGTCAGTGCAAAAAATCAAAACGCGCCCACCCGCTGTACGCGGACTATGAGACAGACCCCCTCCTCATCGAATACGCCCGCCTCAAATCCTCCCCCCTCGCCCTCAAATGGGGCCTCTACGCCGACCCCATCGAGCCCAAGCACGACGCCATGCGCGCGCGCTGGTGGGTGCCGCAGAGCCACCCCATGTTGCAATTCCGCGCCGACTGCATGGGCGACTTGCGCGTGTCGATCGTGGCATCACTGCTCTACGACGAGGGCGCCGGCGAGAGCGAACTTGCGCTTTGCCGCGCTTGCGGGGCCTCCCGCACGGGCCTGCGCGATGCGCTGGACCGGCTGGAAATGGCCGGCCGCATCGAACGGATCAAAGCGGGTCACACCGTGAAAATCAGGTTGCGCAATGAGGCGCAATACAGGTAAAAAAACAACGCACGCCCCGGAGGCGTGCGTTGTGCATTTGGCCAAAGATAGGTTTCCCCTAGAACGGCATCCCGGTGATCAGCGCCTCGAAGCACAGCTTCTGATTCACATAGCCGTGTGCCCGGCAGATGCTGCGGCGTTTTTTGACTTCCAGCGCCTGGCTCATGATGAACAGACGGTCGCCCGGCACCACCTGGCCGCGGAACTTGACTTCGTCCAAGCCGCCGAAGCCCAGGAACTTGAGGTCGGTCAGGATGCGCAAGGTCTGGTACGACGCCAATTGCGCCGCCGCCTCCAGCATCAAAACGCCCGGGAAAATGGGGCGGCCGGGAATGTGGCCGGGCACCCAGAATTCATCCGCGCCGATGTCCTTGTAGGCGATGGCCTGCCAATGATCCTCGGACTCATGGGTGATGCCGTCGATCAGGCGCATCACGCCGCGGTGGGGATTGGTGGCTTCGATGACCTCCACCCCGTGCTGGACTTTGGTGAAATCAATCTGCGTGATGTCGAAAAGATGGGTGGGAGCCATGCGCTGAGAAAAGGAAGGAAGATGGGGGAAAACAGACCGGACTGGAGGCCGCCGGTTTGGCGCTTACTTGGCGTCGGCTTCGGCTTCGCCTTCGCGGTCGCCCAGCACCTGCTTGCGCAGTTCCTGGGCCAATGCCTTGATTTCCTGCATGCTTTTGCGGACGCGGGTGCCGGCCGCCTTGGTGCCGCCGGCGGCTTTGCGCACGTCTTCTTCGCAGGCAAGGATGGCGCGTTTGAGTTGGTCGTAGGTTTCGAGCATGGGAATCTCCAATAAAAGGGAAAAATGGGACGGGGGGAGGGATAGCCTACCGAAAATCAGGCTTGGACGATGGCGGCCAGCAAACCGGCCACGCCGGGCTGGGCCGCTTCGCAATCGGGTTCAAAGCCGAATGCACGCAGCGTTTTGCTGGTTTCCGGCCCGATGGAGGCCAATTTGCAGCGGCGCAAAAGATCCGATTCGGCGCCCAGAAGTTCCACCAGATTGCGGGCGGTGGACGAACTGGTGAAAGACACCCAGTCCACCGCGCCGGTGCGCAGGGCGGCGAAAACGCCGTCGGGCAGGGCCTCCACGCGGCGGGTTTCATAGACCGTGACGCGGTTGACCCTGGCCCCGGCGGCGCGCAGATGATCTTCCAGCAACGGACGGCCGATGTCGGCTTGCGGCAGCAGAAAAGTCTTGCCGGCGGCCTGGTCGGCAAGCGCATGGGCCAGAGCCTCGGCGGTGGCGCGCGCCGGCACCAGATCGGCGCGCAGGCCCAGCGCGTCCTTGAGCGATTGGGCGGTGGCCTCGCCCACGCAGGCGATGCGGGTGCCGGCCAAGGCGCGCCCGTCCAGGCCCAGGGCCTCCAAGCGGGCGGCAATCACATTGACGGCGTTGAAACTGGTCAACAGCAGCCAATCATGTTTTTGCGCCAAGGCATCGTCCAATGTTTTGAACGAATCCGGCGCCACCAATTCGATGGTCGGCGCTTCGATCACCTGCGCGCCCAATTCACCCAATTGGGCGGCCAATTCAGAGGCCTGCGCCCGGGTGCGGGTCACCAGCACCCGCTTGCCGAACAAGGGACGGCGGGTGAACCAATCCAAGCCCGGTTCTTCGACGGCGCACACCTGGCCGACCACGATGATGGCCGGCGAGCCCAAGCCCGCCGCCTTCACCTTGGCCTCCAGCGTGGCCAGCGTGCCTTTGACCGATTTCTGGTTGGGCCGGGTGCCCCATTGCACCAAGGCGGCCGGGGTTTGCGGCATCAGACCCTTGGCCATCAGTGCGGCGAATATGGCGCCCAACCGGGCCGCCCCCATGTAAAAAGACACGGTGCCCCCCACCGCGATCAGGCGGGCCAGCCCCTCGTAATCCACGGCGGTGTTTTCTTTGGTGGGATCTTCATGGCCGGTCACCAAGGTGACGGTCGAGGCGATTTTGCGGTGGGTGACGGGAATGCCGGCCGCCGCCGGGGCGGCCAATCCGGAGGTGATGCCGGGAATGATGCGGCAGGCCACGCCGTGGGAGGCGCAATAAGCAGCCTCTTCGGCCCCCCGCCCGAACAAATAGGGATCGCCCCCCTTCAGGCGCACCACGTACTTGCCGGCTTTCGCCTTTGCCACCAACAGGGCGTTGATTTCGTCCTGGGTCAGGGTATGCTCAGTCGCCCGCTTGCCGCAATCCACTTGTTCAGCATTGGCAGACACTTCCAGCAATAGTTCGGGGTTGGCAAGAGCGTCAAAAACCACCACTTGCGCCCGGCGCAGGGCTTCCATGCCGGCCACGGTGATCAGGCCAAGTTCGCCGGGCCCGGCGCCGACCAAGGAAACGAAACCGGCACAGGGGATGTGGGGGGCGGGGGTTGACACGGGGCGAATGATAATCTCTGGCGGATGACACCCTTTCAAAAAAAAGGTTGGATTTTTGCAAATGCCCTGTCTATAGTGCCGGTGCTCCTTTTCCAACTTCCAGAAATTTTCCATTGGCCATGCCCATGTCTGACGCCCCCCCCCCTCCCGCCGCCCCCGCCGCCGATTCGCCCACCGCCCTGACCCTCGCCCTGGGCGGGATCTCCGCCGTGCTGGGCGCCACCATGCTTTACGCCGTCATCGACGCCAACAAGGACGCCAACGCCAGCACCGCCGGCAAGGTGGTGTTTGTCGCCCTGCCGGTCCTGGTCGCCATGGCCGGCATGCTGGCCTTCATCACCGGCGCCCTGCGCACGGCCATGGCCGGGGCCAACCACCGCGGCCCGGTGCTGCCGGTGATTGCCGGACTGCTGGAAAACATCAACAAGAACGTCTGCCTGTCCGACGCGGTCAAGCGCATGCACCACCGCCACCAAGACCTGGCCCTGATCCGCCAGACCATCGGCGAAGACATCATCCACAAGCGCCACGAATCGGCCCTCTCGCTGATCAAGGAACTGGCCGACACCTACGGCCACATCGAAGAAGCGGAGGAATTCCGCGCCCGCGTCAACGATTCGCGCGCCGCCGAACACGAGGAAAAGGCGCAAAAAGCCATCGAGCAACTCGACGTGCTGCTGGATGCCGGCGACTTTGAAAAGGGCATCCCCTTGTCCAAGCGCATCCAACGCACCTTTCCCGATTCGGTCAAGGCCCAGAACCTGGACCAGCGCGTGCAGGAGGCGGTCAACACCTACAAGGTCAAACTCGAAGGCAAATTCCGTGCCGCCGCCGAGCACGAGGATGTGGATTTGGCCATGGACCTGCTCAAGCAGCTCGACCGCTACCTCACCCCGCAGGAAGCCGCGCCCCTGGTCGAAATCGCCCGCAGCGTGATCCACAAGAAGAAGGACAACCTGACCGTGCGTTTCAAACTGGCACTGCACGACAAGGAATGGGCCACCGCCCTGCAGGTCGGCGAGCAGATCATCCGCGAATTCCCCAACGGCCAGGCCGCCAAGGACGTCAAGCGCCACTTGGATGTGCTGCGCGACCGCGCCAAAACCGCGCAGCGGATGAGCCAGAGCGGGGCGTGAGGGAGGGTCGGCTTTGGCCGACCATTGCACGCACCCCACCCAACAAAGACAAAGCAAACGGCCCATGGCAGTCGCCAAGGGCCGTTTGCTTTGTCTTTGTTGGCAACCCGAAGGCATGGCCGGCTAAAGCCGACCCTCCACAAACTGCCGCACCGCCCAGGCCACGCCGGCTTCGTCATTGCCTGGCGCCACCGCGTCCGCCGCCGCCTTGGCCTCGTCCCACCCGCTGGCCATCGCCACGCCAACTCCGGCCATGCGCAGCATGCCCGCATCGTTGGGCGCGTCGCCGATGGCCAAAATATTGGCCGGCGCGATCCCCATTTGCGCCGCCAGGCGCGCCAAGGCCGTGCCCTTGTCCACCGACGGGTGCATCACCTGCAGCAAGTGGGCATCCGACATGGCGATGGCCACCCGGGTGCCCATGTGCGCGCGCACGGCGGCATGCACCCGCTCCAGGCGTGCCGTATCAGCCAGCAGCATGACTTTGGTGACATCCCCCGCCAGCACCCGATCCAGCGGCCCGAGATAATCCGGCTCAAAGGCGCGCGCCGTTTCGGTCATCAGGGCGGGATCCAGCCGGTCGGTGTGCCAGGTATCCATGACTTCGATGGACACCAAAACCTCCGGCTCCACCTGGCGCGCCAGCGCCACCAATTCGCGGGCGGTGGCCCCGTCCATCGGCTGGTGGAAAAGCACCCGCCCCGCCGGCGGGTCGTACACCACCGCCCCGTTGTAATTGAGTGTGGGCGTGCAAAGCCCCAACGCGTCGTAAATGGGCCGCACCGAGCGCGGCGGCCTTGCGGTGGCCAACACCACCGCAAGGCCCCTGCGGGCGGCCGCCCGCAGGGCCGCCGCCGAATCCGGGCACAGACTGCGGTCGGAGCGCAGCAAGGTGCCGTCCAAATCCACGGCAATCAATGAAATGGGCGGAAATGCGGGATGTTCGGGCGCTTTCACGCAGATTATCATACGCCATGCCCACCCTTCCCCGCCTTGCCCGTTTGCCCCTGGCCATCCTGCTGTGCGCCGCCCCGCCTGCATCCCCGCTTTTGGCCAAGGATGCCGCGCCCGCCAAGGCCGACCCGGCTGAAACCCTGGCAGCCAAAACGGCGCAACTGGACGGGCTCATGCCGGCATCCATCACGCCGGCGGCGAAACCCTCCGCCAAAGTCGCGTTGAAAAACGGGGCGACCGCCGACGCCGTGATCACCGGCCTGGACCTTGGCGGCTATGCCTACACCACGGCGGACGAGCCCGCCGGCCGGCAGACCTGGTTCGAAACGGCCAGCGGCTGGGCCGCCAATGAAATCCTGAAAAAAACCGTGAACGCCAAAGACGGCGGACAAAACCTCATGGCCGCGCGCATCCTGCTCAACCTCAAGATGGGCGACCCCTTGGCCGAGTTCTACCTCAAACAGGCGGCCGCCTGCGACAAAAGCCTGGCCGCGCCCGGAACCCGCGACGCGCTTTTAACCCTGGCCGTGGGCGACTACAACAAGTTCAAGCCCAAGTGGGCCTGGCCGCGCCTGACCCAGGCCGACCAGGCCGAACGCATCGAAGAATTGGGCCGGTCCATCCGGGCCGATGCCGCCAAGGCCGGCCTGAAATTCCCCTTGAGCGACCAAAGCGAGCATTTCGTTTTTTACACCGACGCCGACCTGGCCACCGCGCGCCAATGGGCAAAAAAACTGGAAAGCACCTATGACCGCCTGTGCAGGATCTTCGACCTTGATCCCCGCCAAAACATCTGGCAGGGCAAATGCGCGGTGGTCCTGTGCAGAAACCGGGACAACTATGCGAAATGGATGGGAACCGCCAGCCCCGACAACCCCAAGGCCGCGGAATCATCCGCGCTCTGCCTGGCCAACACGGCTTTCGCGGGCAGCATCGTGATCCACTTCTTCAACCATCCCGGGCACGATGCCGAGGTTGAAACCGCGCTTTGCCATGAACTGACCCACGGGTTCACGGCGCAATTCCACGGCAACCGCCCCCTGTCGAACTGGGCCCGCGAAGGCCTGGCCGAACACATCTCGACCAACGGCAAGGGGCATGAGGCCAAAAACCAGGCGTCACATGAACGGGTGCGCGCCACCGGCTCGCTGGAGGATTTTTTCACGGCAAAAACCATCAATTCCAACCACTGCGGCGCGGCCTTTGAAATCACATCCCTCATGCTCAAGAAGAACGCGCGCGGCTACGCCCGCTTCATCAAAGCGCTCACCGAAGGCGAGGATCCCGCCGATGCCCTCAAAGCCCATGATGGCCTGACCTTCGACCAATTGGCCGCCGGCTACGCCAAGATGCTGGGCATGCGCGCGCTGCGGTCGCACTGAGCGCCGGCCCGGACAACCGGCGTCACTGCGGCATGTCCGCTTTGGTCTGCCGCAAAATATCCCAGATTTGCGCCTTCTCGGCGGCCGGCAAGTGGCTGGAGAGTTCGTCCTCTTCCAGCAGGGCATGGCGCAACTGGGCCCACACCTCCCGCTTGAGCAGGGGATCCATCAGGTCAAAGGCGCGCGAATACACGGTGTAGGAGCAGCGGTACTTGAACAGCCGGGTGAGCAGCTGAAAATCCTTGAGTGAACGCCGGCCGACCGGACCGCCGGCGGCTTCCCGCCGGTTGCGGAGGAAGGCCGCCTGAAAATCGGGGTTGCCATCCACCCCGCCGGCCGGCATGGCTGCTTCGCCTTGGAACAGCATCATGCCCACGATGCGGCGCGCATGGTTGCGGATGAGGCTTTGCAATTCCGGGGAAAGCGGCGCGTCGGGGCGGCCCAATTCGCGCATCACCGCCCGGTGGCGGACGACCAATTCATGCACGTTCAGGCTGCCCTGGGTATAGGCGTTGTGCAGCATCACCTGGTGTTCAAGCACCATCAGGGCCACGATGTCGCTGGTGGGGCGCAGGTACGGCCCGGTGTCCACCAGCCCCGCCAATGAAATGCGGTTGGCCGCCGCTTCGCGGTCCTGCGCCGCCGAGCCGTCCTCCCGGCGCACGGCCACCGCATTGCCCATGTGGCGGGCCGTGCCGTGCAGACCGGTGACGAACCAGCCGCCCCAGCGGTCTTCAATGGGTGTTTCATGATTCACCAGAAAAGTTCCGGCCGAGGAAATCGGCCGGCTGTCGCGGTCCGTGAAAACCGACCGCACCATCAGTCCCGCGCGGTCGCCGGTCATGGCCCCCTCATGGCAATCCATGCAGCGGGCCGGGCTGCTCCATGCCGGGGCTTTGGCCGGCAGGGTCCGGTAGTCCAGCGCAAAAAAGGCGGTCCCCGCCTTGGCATCCGCCTGTGCCACCTCGAACATGCCCCCCTGCACCATGCCCACATAACAGTCGTCGGAAAAATAGAGCGCCCGCGGGGTGGAGAACCCGATGGCGTCGTTCTGGTGGCTGGTTTTGGAAAACACCAGCACCTGCGAACGCTCGTCAATGCCGGCGGCGGCCAGCACCTGGCGCAAAAAACCGGGCGTGTCGCCGGTAAAGCGCAAGCCGGCGTCAAAGGCCGTGTGCAATGCGGCCACCGGCTCCTTGGGGGCGGCCACGGCATAAGGCCCGTTGAAGCCGGCGGCGGCAAGGGCGGGCACCGCCTTGGCGGGTGCATCCGGGGTGGCATGGCGCCCGCAACCAGAGATCGCCACCCACGCCACCATCAAAACAGGAGTCTTTAATCCCATACACATGAGACGCCCATTCTAGCCATTCATTACATCGGCTACGATTTCTTCCTTACGCACCCGAATCAAACCCAACCCGGTCCGCCATGCCTTTTCTTTCCATCGTCCTTGGTTTCGCCTTTTTGATCTTCATCCACGAGTTGGGCCATTTTTTGGTGGCCCGCTGGTGCGGCATCCGCTGCCCCCAATTTGCCGTGGGCTTCGGCCAGGCGGTGCTGGCCTGGCGCAAGGGCATGGGCGTTCGCGTGGGGACGACGGAAGCCGACTACGCCGACCGCGCCTTTGCCGAATTGGAAAAAACGCGCGGGGCGCTCGATGCCGATGCCCGCGCCAAAGTCGATATTGCCGATCTGCACAACGCCGCCGACAGCCTTGGCCTGGGCCAGACCGAATACCGTCTCAACTGGATTCCCCTGGGCGGCTATGTGAAAATGACCGGCCAGGAAGACATGGATCCCAACGCCAAGAGCAGGGATCCGGCAGCCTTCAGCAACAAGAGTGCCAAGGCCCGCGCCGCCGTGCTGGTGGCCGGCGTGGTGATGAACCTTGTTGCCGGCCTCGTCTTTTTGGTGATCGCCTTCACCGGCGGGGTGGAATTTCCCTCCGCCACCGTGGGCCGCGTCGAACACGGCTCGCCGGCTGAAAAAGCCGGACTCCAAGTGGGCGACGAAATCACGGGCCTTGACGGCAAAAAAATCACCGATTTTTTCGACTTGAAAATGAGCGTGGTGCTGGCCAGCGGCCAAACCCCGCTGACGCTCACGGTCATGCGCGACGGGAAGGAGCAAACCCTCCGGGCGACCCCCGAATACAACAAGACGCAGGGCATGCAAACGCTGGGCATGGCGCCGGCGTTCACGCTCGACCTTGAAGACCCCACAAAACTCAAAGCCGACGAAATGAAAGTGTGGCAGGCGGGGACATTCGGCGCAGTCAAAGGCGCCCACCCCAAAATCGACGCCCTCAACGGCAAAAAAGTGGCCGATTTCTCGGCCCTGCACCGGGCCTTGCAGGAGACTGCGGGACGGCCCTGCACAATCGACGTGAAAACGGACGGCGGCGTCACAACCGTGCCCTTTCTGCCGGAGATGGACCGCGAAATTTTCGCCTCGGTCAAAAACGACAAAGCCTTCAACCCGCTCGGGCTGGCACCTCTCCTGCGCTTTGACCTGGTGGTTGACGACTCCCCCGCCGCGGCCGCCGGCCTGCGCCGGAATGACATTGTCCTGGCCGTGGCGAACCGGGAATACCCCACGCTTGCCGAGTTCCAAGAAGCCGTCAAAACCGCCGGTGATCCCGGCGTTGCCCTCGTGGTCGAACGCGACGGCAAAAAACTCGCCCCCATCCAGCTCACGCCCAAAGCCATGGGCAAACTCGGCTTCCTGGGATTGGGAAAAAAAACCATCGGCGTGCTCCTGGGCCATGCCACGGACGATCCGCGCTTCGTGGCGGATGGCAAGGCGCTGTCGGAGCCGAACCTCCCGCGCGGATCGCGCCTGGTCTCGCTGGCCGGCGAGCCGGTGATGAACTGGAATGCGGTCCAGCGCATCCTGGCGGCCCATCAGGCGGATGCCTCGGTGGCGGCCATGATCGCCCCCAACATCGGCATCGCGCCCAAGCCTGAGCCCCACACCTTGGCGCTGTCCCCCGAACTGCGGGCCATCCTGGCGCACGCCGCCTTCGGCCCGCCCTCCGACACACCGCTCACACCCGCCAAAACCAAGGTCCACGGCGACAACGCCCTGGACAGCGCCCGCATCGGCTGCGTCAAAACCCGCGATGCCGTGGTGCAGACCTACATCACCATCGCCCGCCTGATTCAGGGCAAGGTCGGCAGCGAAAACATCAACGGTGTGGTGGGCATCGTGGCCGGCGGCGCCAAAGTCGCCGAAACCGGCGATGTCATGCGCATGCTCTACCTGCTTGGCATCATCAGCATCAATTTGGCCGTCATGAACCTGCTGCCCATCCCGGTGCTGGACGGCGGCCACCTGGTGTTCCTCGCCTATGAAAAAATCACCGGCAAACCGCTGCCGGAAAAGGCGCAAACGGTGGCCTTCATCATCGGTCTGGCGCTGCTGGGCTCGCTGATGCTGTACGCGACCTGGAATGATCTGGTGCGGCTGCTGGGGTAAAAAATAGGCGCGCCAGCCCGGCATGTCTACTTTTCACCGCGGAAACACCTGCTCCGCCTTGAGCACCTGCCCGGTGACGCCATCCTCCACCTCCACCTGCGCCGTCCAATGGGCGGGCATGTCTTCCGGCAGGGGCATCTCCAGGCGAAAATGAATCCCGGTGAGGTTGTCGCGCCAGGAGGCCGCGAACTCCTTGGCATCCCAGATTTTTTCCGCCAGCAGGCGCGGCGGATCGCCCGGCTTGGAGGATGCCAGCAGCCTGACCTTGGCCGTTCCCGCCACCGGCAGCAGGCGGTGCTGCTGGTCATAGGGTGCCGCATACAGGCGCAATGTGTCGAATAATCCTTTTTGCTCGGCATTGATGCTGGCATCGGGATCGGTATTGACCGGCCCTGAAATCGAATCAAGTTCAAGGGAGACGGCAACCGGTGGCACCACCCCGGCCGGCGGCATGCGCCCGTCGGCCCGGCGCCGAAGCAACGCGTTCTCCGTCTCGCTGGCTTGGAGCCGAAGCCACAGGGCCGCCGTTTCTTTTTTCAACCGGGACGCCTCGGCCCGCAAGCGGCTGTTCTCGGCGGTGGCGGTGCTTTCGCCGCCCACATGAAAAGCGGTGGGTGCGCACGCCACCGCCGAACCCGCAAAGGCGGCGGCCAAAACCAGTCTGAAAACGGCGTGGCTCTTCATCGCATCAGGCCTTTTCTTCTTCGGGCAATCGCACCAGCATCTTGTCGGCGCAGCCATAGGCCACCGCCTCTTCGGCGTCGAGCCAATAGTCGCGCTCGCAGTCGCGGGCGACTTTTTCCGCCGATTGGCCAGTGTGGTCTTCGATCACCTTGTACAACTTCTTGCGGATTTTGAGCATTTCCTTGGCCTGGATCGACAGATCGGTGGCCTGGCCTTCGATCACGCCGCCAATCAAGGGCTGGTGCAGCAGCACGCGGCCGTTGGGCAGGATGTGGCGCTTGCCCTTGGCTCCGCCCATCAAAAGGATGGAGCCCATCGAGGCGGCCAAGCCCACGCAATAGGTGCACACCGTGGGGCGCACGAACTGCATGGTATCGTAGATGGCCATGCCGGCGGTCACCGAGCCACCGGGCGAGTTGATGTACATGTGGATGTCGGCCTTGGGATCCTCATTGGAGAGGAACAGCAATTGCGCCGTCACCAGGCTGGCCATTTCGTCGGACACCCCGCCCTGCACGAAGATGATGCGATCGCGCAAGAGGCGGGAAAAAATATCGAATTGGAAGACACCGTTCTCGGTGCGCTCAATGACATAGGGCATGGGATTTCCTTAAAGGGGGACGATGGATTGTATTAGGCTGGCACCTTGGCGAAGTTATCCAGAATGGACAACCCCACCGCCTGACTTTTTTCCGGGTGGAATTGCGCCGCAAGCAAGTTGTCCTTGGCCACCGAGGCGCAAAAGTCGCCGCCATAGTCGCAGGCGGCGGCCCATAACGCGGCATCCTTGGGCTGGCAGTAGTAGCCATGGACGAAATACACATGGGCCCCTTCCTCAATCCCCTGGTAAAGGGGCCCGCGCAAACCGGTCAGCCCATTCCACCCCATGTGCGGCACTTTGAGACCGGGCCTTGGCACAAAAGCCTTGACCCGGCCGGGGAGCAAGCCCAGGCCTGCCACCGGCGAGCCGTCGGCGCTTTCCTCGCTGGATTCAAACAAAAGTTGCATGCCAAGGCAAATGCCCAAAAAGGGTTTGCCGGATGCCACCCATTGGCGCACCGCCGCATCCAACCCCTGCTCCTGCAAGTGCTTCATGCCATCGGCAAAGGCCCCCACGCCGGGCAACAGCAGGTGTGAAACCCGCGTCAATTCATCCGGCTTGGACAAAATGACGGCCTCATGGCCTTTTTTTTCAAACGCCTTTTGAACGGAGCGCAAGTTGCCGCAGCGGTAGTCGAGGATGCCGATCATGAGGGAAGGATAAGGGATGGCGCCAACACCAGTCCCAAACCCTCCCCACTTGACACACCCCCCTCCTTGCCCTTCTACTCTTACGCGCAAAGCCCCTTCCCATACACCATCCAAACTTGCGTCCGGTCCCCTTTTCTGACTCCCCCGCCGCACGCTTCCCCCAGCCCACCCTCATGGCCAAAACCCCCGCCAAAACCCCTGCCAAGCCCCCCGCCAAGACCCCTGCCAGCACCGCCGGCGGCAGCACACTGGTGATCGTCGAATCCCCCTCCAAGGCCAAGACCATCAACAAATACCTGGGGCCGGGCTACACCGTCAAAGCCTCGGTCGGCCATGTGCGCGACTTGCCCAGCAAAAACCCCAAAGGCGTCAAAGCCCCGGTGCCGGGCGTGGATATTGAAAATGGGTTTGAGCCCCACTATGAAGTGGATGAGGACAAGAAAAAAGTCATTGCCGAATTGAAGAAACTGGTCAAAGCCGCCGACTTGGTTTATCTGGCAACCGACTTGGACCGCGAAGGGGAGGCCATCGCCTGGCACCTTTGCGAAGCCCTTGGCCTTGACCCGGCCACCACGCCGCGCGTGGAGTTCAACGAAATCACCAAGGCCGCCATCCAAGCCGCCTTCGCCTCGCCGCGCCTGGTGCAGATGGACCGCGTCAACGCCCAGCAGGCCCGCCGCATTCTGGACCGCATCGTCGGCTACATGGCCTCGCCCTTCCTGTGGAAAAAAGTCGGCTCCGGCTTGTCCGCCGGCCGCGTGCAATCGGTGGCCGTGCGTTTGCTGGTCGAGCGCGAGCAGGAGATCCGCAACTTCCTGCCCGACGAATCCTGGCAGGTATTCGGCCGCTTCACTTTGGATGCCGCCAAACAAGACACGCTGGCCAAAGCCTGGGCCGCCTTCATGGCCAGCAAAGATGCCAAAGGCAAAGCCCCGACCCAAAAGGCGCAATCGGCAAAAATGGCAGAATTGGGTGCTTTGCAGGCGCAATTGGTGGAATTGGGCGGCAAAAAATTCGACCTCTCCACCACCAAGGACGAAGCCAAAGACCTGGAGAAAAACGCCTTGGCCGTGGCCGAAGCCGTCGGCTTGTCCGGCATCAAGATGGAGCGCAAACCCAACCCGGACGGCAAAGGCTTGGGTCAAACCTTGCGCCTCCTCTCAGGCGCAATTGCGCCCGGTGTGGCCTACAAGGTCAAAGCCATCGAAAGCAAGCCGGTCAAGGCCCGCCCCTACGCGCCCTTCATCACTTCGACCCTGCAGATGACCGCCTCGTCCTACCTTGGCTTCAACCCCCGCCGCACCATGCAGGCGGCGCAGAAGTTGTACGAAGGCGGCTACATCACCTACATGCGTACCGACTCGACCAACCTGTCGGGCGACGCGCTGAACATGGCCCGCGCGTACATCGGCGAAAACTTCGGCGCCAAGTATTTGCCGGAAAAACCCAACTTTTACACCACCAAAGACGCCAACGCACAGGAAGCGCACGAGGCCATCCGCCCCACCGACGCCCGCACCAAAGCGCCCGGATCGGACACCACCGAAGACGCCCGCCGCCTCTACGACCTGATCTGGAAGCGCTTCATCGCCTGCCAGATGACCCATGCCCAGTGGGAGTCCACCAGTGTGTTTCTGGAACGCACCGACAAAGCCACCGGCGCGATTTTCAAGGCTTCCGGCCGCGTTCTGACCTTTGACGGCTTCTACAAAGTCGCTGGCGTGCCCGGCGCCAGCGGCGACGGCGACGACCAACTGCCGCCGCTCAAACAGGCGCAAGTGACGGTGCCGTTCTCGCTCGAACCCAAGCAAACCTTCACCGCGCCGCCCTCGCGCTATTCCGAAGCCTCGCTGATCAAGAAGTTGGAAGAAGAAGGCATTGGCCGCCCCTCCACCTACGCCAGCATCATCGAGACCATCCGCGACCGCAAATACGTGGAACCGGATGCCGGCAACCTGCGCGCCTCGGCCGTGGGCGAAAAGGTGACCGAGAAAATGATCGAAGCCTTCCCCGGCCTGATGGACCTGGGCTACACGCGCTCGATGGAAGCCGAACTCGACCATGTGGCCGAAGGCAAAACCGAGTGGCGCCAGATGCTCAAGGACTTCTACGATCCCTTCAAGGAAGCCCTGGACCACGCCGGCGTCAACATGACCCACGCCAAGGCCGAGGCCGAGCCTTCGCCGCATCCGTGCCCCAAATGCGGCGGCAAGACCGAATACCGCTTCGGCAAAAACGGCCGCTTCATGGGCTGCACCAACTTCCGCGTACCGCCCATCGAGGTCGCCATCAAGGGCCATCCCGGCGTGTGGATGCTCAACAAACCCGGCAAAACCGGCGCGCCGGCCCTATACAAAAAAGGCAGCGACGAAAAGTTGGGCTGGATGAAGTTGGACAAGGATGAAAAAGTGCGCCTGAAAGCCCTGGCTGAAAAAATGCCCGCTGGCTGCGATTACATCACCTCGGTGGACAACAACGGCAACCCGATCGGCCAGCCGGTGACCGATGTCCTGGCCCCGCCCGCCCCCATTGGCGACGGCCTGCCGATGGTCAAGCGCACCGGCCGCTTCGGCGCCTTCCTTTCAGCGCAGACCTACCCCGAGAGCAAGTTCATCCTCAAACTCGACCCCAAGCGCGGCACCGTGGTGCTGCCCAAGCCCAAGGCGTTGGAATCCGATGTGGACTGCCCCAAGTGCGGCAAGCCGCTGCTGGCCATGAAGACCAAGCGCGGCCTGTGGTTGTACTGCTCGGGCTTCCCCAAGTGCCGCGGGACTTTCCCGACCAAGGACTTGGAACCCAAGCACGCCGAGCAGCTGCTGGCGAAGGTGGAGGCGCATTACGAGGCGAATAAGCCGCCGGTGATCAGGACGGTGGAGGGGCATGTGATCACTGGGGAAGAGGCTTATTTGCCGAAGATGA
>CAZKVP010000028.1:25148-34735 GCA_964556215.1 uncultured Phycisphaeraceae bacterium | reverse complement strand
TGATGGTTTAGGTTGAAGATATTAATAAACATGGACTTACGGTGGCCACTTTCAGCCTTCAGTCTGGTTGTTTATCGGCTATTTGAGGTTGGAAACTGTTAAATGCGTAGGCTCTGTATGTTACCAATGCCAGTTGGTTGGTTGCACTCAACGCCCTTCACCCCTATCCTTTCCCGCTTCTATTTTCCTAATCTTCGCACGCTTTTTTCAGGCTCTATGACCCCCTTGTCTCCCGCTTCTGCCTCTTGGGCTATTTATGCGGCCTCCGCCATCGGCGCTGTGGCCATTTGCCTGCTTATGCCTCGGGCTCCGGCACGCAAGTCTTGGGCTGTTATTGGGGCCCTTTTGGGTTGCGCGGCATTGGGTGGGTTGTGGGTGGTTTTTTGCCCCTGCGCCTGCGGCAAAACCCGTGAAGCGCTGGGCATGGATCAAACGGCGTTTGTCTACCACTATGTGTTCGGCTTCATCGCGCTGGCTGCGGGTGTGCGCGTCATCACCCACACCCGGCCGGTCTATGCGGCACTGTGGTTTATTTTGGTGGTGCTGGCTTGCGCAGGACTGTTTCTCACGTTGTCGGCGGAATTTGTGGCCACGGCGGCGGTCATCATCTACGGCGGTGCCATCTTGGTCACCTATATGTTCGTCATCATGCTGGCCAGCCCGCCACAGGACAACGCCAAACATGCGGATGATGCCCAAGACGCCCAAGGTTATGACAAAATTGCCCGCGAACCCCTGTGGGCTTGCCTGACCGGCTTCCTCCTGTTGGCCACGCTGCTGTCTGTGGCTTTTGGCGGCCAATTGCCCGATGGCAATGCTGACACCCTGCAGACGGCCGCCACGGCGGGCAAGGTAATCGCCCTGCCGGTGGAAAAAATAGGCAACACCCAGGAGGTCGGCCTTGACCTGTTCCAAAACCACCCGTTTGCGATCGAATTGGCTGGGGTGCTGCTGTTGGTGTCATTGATTGGCGCGGTGGTCATCGCCAAAATGCGCGTCCACAATGAGGACGAAGTCCTGCCCCCCCACGCCGCCTGATTGCCCTCTCCGATTTTTCCGCCGGCCTCTCCCCCTCCCCCATGCTACCCCTCGCCTCCCTGTCGCAAACCACGCTCGCGCATTACCTGGCCATCGGCTCGGCCCTGTTTGTGCTGGGCTTGATCGGTTTTGTCACCCGCCGCAATCTGATTCTGATGTTTCTGTGCACGGAAATGATGTTCCAAGGCATCGCCGTCACCCTGATCGCCTTTGCCAAGCATCATGGCAATCTGGCCGGCCAATCTTTCGTCATTTTCATCCTCACCGTGGCCGCCTGCGAAGCGGCTTTGGCACTCGGCTTGGTGGTGTTTTTGTTCCGCCGCCGCCGCACTTTGGATGCCGATGCCTGGCATGATTTGAATGGCTGACGCCCCACCAATGGCCATTCCCGGTTTCCCACCCCTCATCTGCAATGACCACTCCCCTCGAAGCCCAGCTCACTCTCGCCGCCAAGTTCATCCCCTGGACCCCCGCCGTGGGCGCCGTGGTTTGCGCCTGGATGGGCACCCAAAGCACCCTGCGCAAGTTTTCCGGCTGGGCCTGCGTGGCATCGATTGCCGTGGCGTTTGCCGCCACGGTGTTCATCGCCGGCAACGGCGGCCTTGGCGCCGGGTTCAAGTTGCCGGTCGAAATGTTCGACTGGATCAACGTCGGCGGCCTGCAGGGTTCCATGTCTTATTGGATTGATCCGCTCACCTGCGTCATGCTGCTGGTGGTGACGGGCATCGGTTCGCTGATCACGATCTACGCAGTGGGTTACATGAAGGGCGACATCCATGTCGGGCGCTTCTTCTTCGCCGTGGCGCTGTTCATTTTCGCCATGACCACCTTGGTGATGGCGAAGAACCTGCTGGTCCTGTTCCTGGGCTGGGAAGGCGTGGGCTTCTGCTCCTACCTGCTCATCGGCTATTACTACACCAAGGATGCGGCGGTGTCGGCCGGTAAAAAAGCCTTCATCGTCAACCGCATCGGCGACCTTGGCTTCCTGATCGCCATCTTCCTGTGCTGGTCGAAATTCGGAACCATTGACATTCAGGATATCCTGGCCAAAACTCCGGAAATGGCGTCGGCCGGGCTGTTCGCCGTCACCCTCATCCCCTTCTGCCTGATGCTCGCCGCCTTCGGCAAGTCGGCACAATTTCCGCTGTATGTCTGGCTGCCCGATGCCATGGCCGGCCCGACCCCGGTGTCGGCTCTGGTGCATGCGGCCACCATGGTGACCTCCGGCATCTATCTGATCACCCGGCTGTTCCCGCTGTTCCAGCAAATCAACCACGGCATGGCCCTGACCGTCATCGCCATTGTCGGCTGCGCCACCGCGCTGCTGGCCGCCACCATCGCCCTTTGCAACAACGACCTCAAGGGCGTGTTCGCTTACTCCACCGTCTCACAGTTGGGCTACATGTTCTTGGGGCTTGGCGCCGGCCACCCGGAGACCTCGGTGTTCCACCTGGTCACCCACGCATTCTTCAAAGCCCTGCTGTTCCTGACCGCCGGCAGCGTGATGCACGCCTTGGCCGGCCAGCTCGACATCACCAAAATGCGCGGCATCGGCAAAAAAATGCCGTGGACCAAATGGCTCATGCTCGTCGGCTGCCTGGCCTTGGCCGGCTTCCCCTTCTCTTCCGGCTTTTTTTCCAAGGACGCGATCCTGGCAGCAACACTGGAAAAGGGCGGCACGCTCTACACCATCCTGTTTGGCGTCGGGCTGTTCACCGCCTTCCTGACCGCCTTCTACACCTTCCGCCTCTGGTGCACGGTGTTTTTGGGTGAAACCAAATACGAGATGGGCGATGAGCACCACCACGACGACCATGCCCACGGTCACGGCGACCACCACGTGCACGAGCCGCATGAAATGCCAATGTGGCCGATGAACCTGCCGCTGCTGCTGCTGGCCGTCGGTGCGGCGCTGGCCGGCGGCCTGCTGCAAGGCCCATTGACTGAATTGGTCAGCGCCATCGCCATCCCCCATGCCCACATGGTCCATGACGAAGCCAGCCATGCCTTGCACGAACGCCTGATGTGGATTTCCGGCCTGGTCGCCGTCAGCGGCATCGCCCTGGCTTTCTTCACCCATCATTTCAACCGGGCCTTCTCCACCCGTGCCGCCGCCACCTTCGCCCCCGTGGTGCGCGTTTTGGCCGGCAAGTGGTTTGTGGATGAGTTCTACGACTGCCTGATCGTCAAGCCGCTGCACTTCACCGGCCGCCTGCTCTACGTGATCGACAACCTGGTCATTGACGCCTTCATCCGTTTCCTGGCCAATATCCCGCGCCTTGGCGGCAAAGCCTCGCAGGAAGGCCAGCACGGCCGCATGCAGGGCCACGGCCTGGCCATGCTGACCGGCCTGGCCATGGTCGGCTTGTTCCTGCTCTACGCGCTGCATGCGCAGGCGCACTGAGGCGGTCCGCCCGCGCTTCCTTTTCCCCTTCGGTTTCCCATTCTTCACGCCGCACCCATGCTCAACTGGATCCTTCCCCTGCAGATGCTGCTGCCCATGGTCTTCGCCATCGGCTTGCTCCTGCCCATTCCGGCCCTGCGCGAACGCAAAACCGCGTGGATTTATTCCGCCGTCACCAGCACCCTGTCGCTGGTCATGGCCCTGTTCATCGCCTGGCATTTCGACTGGTCGCGCCCGGGCGAGCTGCAGATGCTCGGGGAATTCAACTGGCTGCCCGCCCTGGGGCTGAAATTCTCCTTCGGCATCGACAGCATTTCGCTCTCGCTGCTGCTGCTGACCGCCTTCTTGATGCCCATCGTGGTGGTCGGCTCGCTCTTGGAAGTCAAGCACGACATGCGCACCTTCCAGTTCTGGCTGCATGTGCTGGAAGCCGCCCTGATGGGCACCTTTTTGGCCCGCGATGTGGTGTTCTTCTACACCTGCTTCGAGGTCACGCTGCTGCCTCTGTTCTTCCTGATCGCGCAGTTCGGCCATGGCAACAAGCTGCATGCGGCCAAGACCTATTTCTTCTACGCCTTCACCGGCTCGATGCTGATGCTCTCCGGCGTCATCTATGTGGCGTGGCGCGGAATGCAAACGAACGGCCGTTGGGATTGGGAAATCACCCATCTCTGGGAAATCGGCCAGCACCACCTCACCGCCACCGAGCAGACTGGCGTCATGCTGGCTTTCCTGGCCGGCCTTGGCATCAAGACCCCGCTATTCCCCTTCCACACCTGGCTGCCGTTGGCCCACACCGAGGCCCCCACCGCCGGCTCGGTGGACCTGGCCGGTCTGGTGCTCAAACTTGGCCCCTATGGTTTGCTGCGCATCGCCCTGCCGATGCTGCCCCTTGGCGCCCTGGCGTTGGCGCCTTGGATCGGCGGGCTGGCTGTCATCGGTGTGATCGCCGCCGCACTCATCGCCTGGGTGCAGACCGATGCCAAAAAACTGGTGGCCTACTCCTCGGTCTCGCACATGGGCTTTGCCGTGCTGGCCTTGTTCGCCTTCGACGACAAACACATCGGCGCCACCGGCGCCATGGTCTACATGCTCTCGCACGGCCTGGCCACCGGCGGCATGTTCATCTGCCTGGGGATGGTTTACGACCGCTTCCAAACCCGCGACCTCAACCGTTTGGCCGGCTTGGCGCGCATCATGCCGCTGTGGGCCTTCTTCTTTGGCGTGTTCGCCTTCGCCTCGGTCGGCCTGCCCGGCTTGTCCGGTTTCGTCGGCGAATTCCTCTGCCTGATCGGCTCCTTCAACGGCCGGGTGGACACCGCCTATGCGCCGCTGTGGCTGCCCAGCGTCTACGCCGTGCTGGCCGGCCTTGGCGTCATTTTGGCCGCCATCTATGTGCTGTACCTGGTCGGCCGCATCGCCTTTGGAAAACTGCATACCGCCCAATTCGAAGTGACGGGTGAACACGGCGTGGTCAAGGCCCACGGCCACGACCTTTCCAGGCGCGAAGTGGCCGTGCTCCTGCCGCTGGCCCTGGCCTGTCTGTGGATCGGCGTCTATCCCAAGCCGCTGACTGACGCCCTGTACCCGGCGGTCAAACATCTGGCCCAACCGGTGAACGACCGGCTCAACGTGCTGTATCCGCCCGATGGGCAAACCGCCGCCACTCCTTCCATGCCCTCCGCCGCCTCCGAATTGAGAGGGCACTAACCCATGACATTCCCCGATCAAGCCCTGCGCCTGTTGCCCGAACTCACCCTGCTTGGCGGCGCCCTGCTGTGCTTGGCCACCGGCCTTGCGCCCAAGCGCCAGATCCGCAACCTCACCGCCATGATCGCCGTGTTCGCCGCGCTCTTGGCCACCATGCTGGCCGCCATGCCGCTGCCGGGCGGGGCGGTGTGGACCTCGCCGGTGGACATGCCCCACCTGCCGCCTTTCATCAAAATCACCGTCGGCCTGCTGGGCTCGCTGCTGCTGATGGTCGGAGCCAAGGTGCCCGACCGCCTGCGCCAGGTGCTCGATGCCGAAGCCGCGCCGGTATTTGAAGCCGGCGATGATTACCGCGGAGAGTTCTTCGCCTTCACCCTGGTGTCGATGGCCGGTGCCATGCTCTGCGCCGGGGCCGGCGATCTGATCTGGCTGCTGTTGGCGCTGGAACTGGTCTCGCTGCCCTCGTATGTGATGATCGCCTGCTCGCGCGACGACGCCCGCGCGCCGGAAGCCGCCATCAAGTATTTCTTCCTTGGCGCCATGGCCGCCGCCGTCTTTTTGTTCGGCTTCGCCCTGATGTACGGCGCCACCGGCCACACCGGCATCGCTGAAATCCGCGCCTATGTGCACGCCCACGGTGCGCCATCCCCCCTGATGCTCACCGGGGTGGCGCTGGCCGTCGCCGGCATCGCCTTCAAAATCGCCGCCGTCCCGATGCACTCCTACACCCAGGACGTATACGAAGGCGCCGCCACCCCCATCACCGCTTTCTTGGCCGTCATCCCGAAACTCGCCGGCTTTGCCGCACTCATCCTGGTGCTGGGCACCGTAGGTTGGATGCCGACCCAAACCGGCGTGACGCCGCTGCCAAGCATCCTCCTGACCCTGCTGACGGTGATGGCCATCGCCTCGATGCTGGTGGGCAACACCTTGGGGATCGTCGCCAAAAACGCCAAGCGCATGATGGGCGCCTCATCCATCGCCCAAAGCGGTTACCTGCTGCTGGGTCTGATCGCCGGCCCGCAACTCCTGATGCACGCCGCCGCGCCCGAAGCCGGCGCCGATGGCACTGGTGCCACCCTGTGGGACCAATTGCACACCACGCTGGTTTCCTCCGGCGGGTTTGACGCCTCCAACGGCATCGCCGCCCTGCTCTTTTATCTGGCCGTGTACGCCCTTGGCACCCTCGGCGTGCTGGGAGCCCTGGGCTGTCTGGTGGATCCGCACGGGCATGACGCCTCCTCGTGGACCAGCTTGTCCGGCCTGCGCCACCGCCACCCCATGCTGGCGGCCATCATCGCCCTGTGTTCGCTGTCTTTGATGGGTCTGCCGGTTTTGGGCGGATTCATCGGAAAACTGATGATCGCCAACGCCACATTGTCTTCCGGCTCTTCGGCCATGGCCCTGGGGCTGGTCGTGCTGCTGGTGGTCAATTCGGCCATTTCCGCCGGCTATTACCTCAAGTTGGCCTGGACGGTCATCCTTGGCCCGGACAACTGCACCTTGGTCGAACTGCCGGTGCCCTCGCGCCGCATGGCGGCCTTGGTGGCGGCCATGGCCACCCTGGCCATGGGCGGCCTGTTGGCCCAGCCCCTGCTCAAGGCGGTCAGCCACGCATCGGGCGTCGTCCCGCCGCCCATGCCGACCCAAACCGCCGAACAACCGAGCCGACACGGCGGGCCCGTCCAATACGGCGAACCGGGGCAATACGATGAGCCGGGGCAATGACACTCCGGGTCCTGTTGTCCACCATCAAATGAAAAAACCGCCACTACGGCGGTTTTTTTGTGCGTTTTCCCCCAAGGCGCAAGCACGGTCACCGCAACCGGTTGATGCCGTTGAGCGCCGCCACCCGGTAGGCCTCGGCCATGGTCGGGTAGTTGAAGGTGGTTTCGGTGAAATAACGCACCGTGTTGTTGGGCGCCGGCTGGGCCATGATGGCCTGGCCGATGTGCACGATTTCGGCCGCCTGCGCACCGAAGCAGTGGATGCCCAGCAGCTCCAGCGTGTCGCGGTGAAACAGCAGTTTGAGCATGCCCACCGCGCGGCCGGCAATTTGCGCCCGGGCCAGGTCCTTGAAGAAAGCGTGCCCCACTTCGTAGGGAATCTTGGCGGCGGTCAGTTCCTGCTCGTTGCGGCCCAGCGAGGAAATTTCCGGTGAGGTGTAAATGCCGGTCGGGATCATGTGCCCCAGCGCATGGGTCACCGTGCCACCCAGGGCATGCTGGGCCGCGCACCGGCCCTGGTCATAGGCCGCGCTGGCCAGCGCCGGTGGGCCGATCACATCGCCGACCGCATAGATGTGCGGCAAGGCGGTTTGGAAGTGCTCGTTGATGGCGATTTGACCGCGGTGGTTGACGCCGATCCCCAGCGCCTCCAGCCCCAGGCCGTCGGTGTTGCCAGAGCGGCCGTTGGTGAACAGGAGTGCGTCAGCGGTGATGCTCTTGCCGGAGGCCATGTCCATGGTCACGCCGCCAGCTTCACCGGTGGCCTTCACATAGGTTTCGTTGTGGCGCACGATGACGCCCTGGTCGCGCAGGTGGTAGGTCAGGGCGTCGACGATTTCGTCATCCAGAAATTCCAACAGCCGGCCGCGGGTGTCGATCAGGTTGATCTTGACCCCCAGGCCGCGGAAAATGGATGCGTACTCGCAGCCGATCACCCCGGCGCCGTAGATGATCATGGTGCGCGGGGTGAAATTCATGTCCAAAATGGTGTCGGCGTCGAAGATGCGCGGATGCTTGAAGTCGATGTCCGCCGGGCGATAGGGCCGCGAGCCGGTGGCCACCACGATGGTCTTGGCCGTCAGCTGGGTCGTGTCCGAATCGTCGGGCACCGAGACCTCCACCGTGTTGGCGTCGAGCAAGGTGGCCGTGCCTTGAATGACCGGCACGTCGTTGCGCACATAAAAGCCCTCGCGCATCTTGACCTGGCGCGAAATGACCGATTCGGCCTGCTTGCGGATCAGCGGATAATCCGGGCGCACGGCCTTGCCGCCGTTCAAATACATGGACTGGTTGAAATCGGAAATCTGCGACACCGTGTGGCGCAGCGCCTTGGACGGAATGGTGCCCCAATGGGTGCAGCCGCCGCCGACCTCGCAGAAGGACTCCACCGTGGCGACCTTGAGGCCGCCCTTGGCCAGTTGCATGGCGGCACCCTCGCCGGCCGGCCCCGAACCGATCACCACCGCATCGAATGTCTGTGAATGGATTGCCATAACCGTGGATTGAAGGGAGGAAGCGTGAGAAGCGGACGGCACCGGCGTACGCCGGTTTTTTCAAGAAGCGGTCCCGCAGGGGACGCCGCTGCGGCGCAGGAGATCCATGAATTGGTCGGTGAATACGAAGTTTTCTTCGGGGAATTCCAAACCCTTCATGTTCTGGTCGATGTGGCTGAACATCATTTCAATCTTCGCGAAAGGCTTCGCCTCGCCGGAGGCGGAATCGATCAGTTCCACCGTGCCGGCCGTCATCGCGCCGGCGGCGTCGATGCGGTCGGCCACTGCCGTGTACCGCAGCGTGGTGCCGGGGCCGGCGGCCAGGGCCGGGTCAAACTCGGCCTTGCCGACCTTGGCCAAAAGCACCTTTTCCTTGAAATCCTTGGCATGGCCGACCAAAATGCCGGCGCACTGGGCGAACCCCTCGATCACCAGGGTGTTGGGCAGCACGGGGAAAGCATCCCGCTTGCGCGAGCCTTCCTTGACGGCGGGGAAATGGTCGTGCAGCACCTCCTCCGCCGCGCTGACATTTTTGATGGCGACGCAACGGACGGCTTTTTCCAAAACAAGAATGCGGTCAAGCCAAATCCAACGCATGGCGAACCCTTGATCAAAAGAGGCGAATCCGCATCAGGCCGGCAGTTTGGCCTTGACGAATTTGCACACCATGGCGACGGTGAACAGATTGGCCATGTTCTTCACTTGCGGATCCTGTTCGAAGGCGGCGAAGTCGGCGTGCGGCATTTTGGCCTTGAGTTCAGCCAAGCCGGCGGCAGTGATCTTGTTGCCTTCCACGAAAGCGGCGTTGGTCAGCACCGACTGGTCGAACATTTCGCCTTCGGAAATCTTGATGGCGAAGGCTTTTTCCAGGCGGAAGGAAATGTCGAGGTAGTCTATGGACTCGGCGCCCAAATCCGGACCCAGGCGCGACTCGGCTTTGACCTCGTCAGCATCCACGCCAAGGGCGTCTTCGAGGACGGACTGGACTTTCTCAAAAATTTCGGTTTCGCTAAGGGCCATCGGGGTTTGCTCCAGGGTCGCAACGGGTGTGGCGGCGGTTGGGCCGCTGAAAATATAAAGGTGCGTGATTGTATGAAAAAGAAACCCGCTGTGAGGCCGGAATCCGGCAGTCCAAGGACTCAATCCGATCCGCGCAGCCGAAAAGCCGTCGGCGGCATCCCCACACCCTTTTGGAATTGACGGGTGAAATAACTC
>CAZKVP010000028.1:0-25048 GCA_964556215.1 uncultured Phycisphaeraceae bacterium | reverse complement strand
AAAAGCCGTCGGCGGCATCCCCACACCCTTTTGGAATTGACGGGTGAAATAACTCCGGGTCGTAAAACCGCGGGTCGGCGGCGATTTCCGTGACGCCCATGCCATGAAAAGGGCGCCCTTGGCTTCAAAAAACTGTAAAAATCCATCGGTATGTAATAACATTTGGTTTTGATCCGTCACCTCCCTTCTCAGGGCAAGCACCTCTGCCCTGTTGCCCACTCTTTTGTTTTTGCCCTTTTTGCGAGACCCCCATGCCCAGCCCGCGCCTGTTTGCCCCGCTCTTGATCGCCTTGCTCTCCCTGCCGGCCTGCGCCAGCGCGCCCGTTTTGCCGGCTTCCGGCCATCCCGACACCTCGGGCAAAGAATGGGTGCCGATCATCGCCGACGACCTGTCCAATACCACCTTGGCCGCCAACAACAAAGACCACGCCTGGGTACTGGAAAGCCCCGGCACCTTCCGCAGTGACATCGACCGCATGCTGTTCACCAAAGCGGCCTATGAAAATTTCATCCTGGATTTGGAATTCAAGCTGGCGCCCGGCACCAACGGCGGCATCATTCTGTACACCTCCGACACCAACAACTGGGTGCCCAACTCCATCGAGGTGCAGGTGGCCGACGACCTGGACCCAAAGTGGAACGCCGACCCCAAGACCCGCTGCAGTTCCTTCTACGGGCGCAAGCCGGCCACGAAGTTCCTGGTCAAGAAGCCCGGCGAGTGGAACCATTACACCATCACCTGCATCGGCACCAAGGTGCAGGTGCGCCTCAACGGCGAAATTGTCAACACCTTCGACATTGCCGACTTCAAGGACGCCAAGGTGAACCCCGACGGCTCCAAGGCCCCGCCGTGGCTTTCCAAGCCGCCGGCCGGCCTGCCCACCAAGGGGCATATCGGCCTGCAGGGCAAGCATGGCGGAGCGCCGGTGTGGTACCGCAACATCCGCCTGCACCAGTTGACGGCTGAAGAAGCGAAGACGATTTCGCTGAAATGAGCCGGCCATGCGGTTTTTGGGAGCGCGAGGCCCTGCCCCCGCAAACATTCCCGGACTCCGTTTGCGGGCCGAAAAACATCAACCGGAAATGATCCCCCGCCGAGTCGAAATGCCATGCAACAAAAAGGCGCATCCTCTGGGCACGTCTTTGTTCATCCTTGTTATCCCAGCCGGACCCATACCCCATGAAAAAAAGCCTCTCCACCGTTTCCCTCCTTGCCCTTTTCACCCTCAACGCCCACGCCGCAGACACTGCGCAGCAGCCGGCGGCCACTCCCGACAAGTCGGCGGACAACACGCTCACCGATGCCGAAAAGAAGGACGGCTGGAAACTGCTTTTCGACGGCAAGACCCTCGACGGCTGGCACACCTTCAAGCGCAAGGATGTTCGTCCCGGATGGAAATTGGAGAATGGCGCCATCGCCTGCGTCGATCCGCACAATGCCGGCGATCTTTGCACCGACGACACCTATGGCTGGTTCGAATTGCAGCTCGACTACAAAATCTCGGAAGGCGGCAACAGTGGGATCATGTACCACGTCACCGATGCCGGCAACGCGGCGTGGGCGACGGGTCCGGAGTTCCAACTCGAGGACAACGCCAAAGCCAAGGATCCGGTCCGCTGCGGCTGGCTGTATGCCCTGTATCAACCGCCGATCGACCCCAAAACGGGCAAGACCCTCGACGCGACCAAGCCGGCCGGCGAATGGAACCATGTCCGCCTGCTGATGTCTCCCGAAAAGTGCGTGCATGAGATCAACGGCGTCACCTACTTCGAATATGTCCTGCACAGCCAGGATTTCCTCGATCGCGTGGCCAAGAGCAAATTCAACGCCATGAAGAATTTCGCCAAATTCGACATCGGCTACCTCGCCTTGCAGGGCGACCACGGCAAAGTGGCCTTCCGCAACATCAAGATCAAGCCGATCGAAGTGAAAAAATAATGTGGACAACCCGGCCGCAAACGGACATCATGCCATCCGCGTCGGCACCGCGCCCCTTCCTCCCCCCAACCTGCCTCCCAAAGCCCCCCATGCATAACCTCCCCCTTAACCGCCGTTCCTTCCTCAAAGCCTCCTGCGCCGTCTCGGCCGCCGCGCTCCTGCCGGCCATTTCCGCCCGCCGCGCCTACGGCGCCAACGCGCGCCTGAATGTCGCCTTCATCGGCACCGGCGGCGTCGCTCCGGGCCAGTCGATATCGCCCATCAAAGAGTTTGGCGTGAACTGCCCTTGTTTCACCGATATCGATACCACCCACTGGAATGGCGCCAAGAGCCACTGGGCCGACGCCACCGGCTACCAGGACTACCGCAAAATGTTCGACAAGCAGATGAAGGACATTGACGCGGTAATGATCGCCGTCCCCGACCACCACCATTACCCGGCGACGATTCTGGCGATGATGGCCGGCAAGCATGTGTACACCCAAAAGCCACTGACCCACACCGTGTGGGAAGCCCAGCAACTAACCTTGGCCATGGACAAATACAAGGTCGCCACCCAGATGGGCAACCAGTTCCACGCCAAGGAAGGCAACCGCCGCATGGTGGAGTGGGTGCAGTCCGGCGTGCTGGGCAAGGTCAAGGAAGTGCATGTGTGGACCAACCGCCCCAACATCTTCTGGGTGCAGGGCAAACCCCGCCCCGAAGGCAGCGATCCGGTTCCGCAGAACCTCGACTGGGATTCCTGGATCGGCCCGGCCCCGATGCGGCCCTACAAGCAGGAAAACCGCGGCGTTTGGCACAGCATCTACCACCCCGGCTCTTGGCGCGGCTTTCGCGACTTTGGCGGCGGCGCCCTGGGCGACATGGGCTGCCACACCATGGACGGCCCGTTCTGGGCGATGGATGTGGAGACCTTCACCACCGCAGAACTGGTCAAAGGCGAAGCGGTGCGCGGCAAGGACATGTGGCCGGCCGGTTCCAAAGTCAAGTTGGAAGTGAAGACCAAGCGCAACGGCATGGTGGATCTCTACTGGTACGAAGGCGGCCTGCTGCCCGACAAACCGGCCAACATGCCCGGCAACTTCGCCTCCTCCGGCGCCATGATCCTCTGCGACAAGGGCATACTGGTAACCTACGATGACTACGGCATGGTCGCCCAGGTGGTGATGAACAACGCCAAGCCCGGCGCCCTGGTGCGCCAGGATCCCCACTCCAAGGACGGCGCCAACTACAAGATCACCGGCGAGGTGGAATCCCCCGCCCCCACCCTGGAGCGCTCCGAGGGCCACCACAAGGAGTGGTACCTCGCCTGCACCGGTGAAAAGGCCTACAACTATCCGCGCGCCAACTTCTCCTACGCCGGCCCGTTCACCCAGACCATCCTGGCGGCCAGTATCGCCCAGGTGGTCGGCGGCAAGATCGCCTACGACGCCAAGGCCATGAAGTTCGACAGCGCCGAAGCCACCGCATTGCTCACCAAAGAGTATCGCAAGGGCTGGGAATTCAAGATGTGAGGCGTGCTTTAGCCCATCCAAAAACGCGCGCGTTTTCGCGCGCGTTTTTAGTGACAATGTGCGGTGCTTGGCGTAATACATCCCCCTTTCAAGCGTCCACTTAATCATGCGACTCACCTGCCCACCGCTTGCGTTTTGCCTCCTGCTGCTACCCCTGACGGCCTGCTCCAAAAAAGCGCCGCCGTCTGCCACTGCCGCCGCAGGCGCGGCACCCGCGCCCGTCGTGGGCCAAAAACTGGATTACAACCGGGACATCCAACCGATCCTGTCGAACTACTGCTACCACTGCCACGGCCCGGATACCGGCAGCCGCCAGCCCCGCAGCAAACCGCTGCGTTTGGACATCCGCGACCAGGCGCTGGCCTATGTCAATGACAAGGGCGTCAAGACCATCGTGCCCGGCAAACCGGATGCGAGCGAGTTGGTGCGCCGCGTCGAATCGCATGACCCCGATGTGATGATGCCGCAGGACAAGGAGAAACTGCTCTCCAAGGCGCAAATCGCGCTGCTGCGCGAATGGATCAAACAGGGCGCCGAATTCCGCGACCACTGGGCGTTTGAAGCGCCGGTCAAAACCGCCCCGCCGGCCGTGTCGAATGAAGCCTGGTGCAAGACGCCCATTGACCGTTTCATTCTGGCCAAGTTGGATGCCGAAGGCCTAAAGCCCAATGCCGAGGCCGACCGGCGCACCCTGATCCGCCGCGTGACCCTCGACCTGACCGGACTGCTGCCCACGCCGGCGGAAACCGAAGCCTTCGTGGCCGACCCCGCCGACAACGACGCCGCCTACGCCAAAGTGGTGGACCACCTGCTGGCCTCCAGTGCCTTCGGCGAACACCGCGCCCACTATTGGCTGGACCTGGCCCGCTACGGCGACACCCACGGCATTCATGTCGATGCCTACCGCGCCATCTGGCCGTACCGCGATTATGTGATCAACGCCTTCAACGCCGACAAACCCTTCGACCGCTTCATCACCGAGCAATTGGCCGGCGATTTGCTGCCCGATGCCACTTTGGATTCCATCGTTGCTTCCGGCTTCGTGCGCGCCGGCCTGGCCTCCGGCGAAGGCGGCACCGTGCCGCAGGAACTCTGGTGCAATGTCAAGCGCGAGCGGACCGAGATGTTCGGCGTCGCTTTCATGGGCATGACCACCGGCTGCGCGGTCTGCCATGACCATAAATACGATCCATTGACCACCGAAGATTTTTATTCGCTGACGGCTTATTTCGGCAACCTGACCGAGAAGCCCTACCACGACGACCGCGACGACTGGGCGCCCTTCCTGGTGCTGCCCAAAACGGAAGACCGCGCCGCCTTCGATGCCGCCTTGGCGCAAAAAGACAAGGCGCAAGGGGAACTTGACGCCCTGATGGAAGACTCGGATGCGCAGGTCGCCGCCTGGCTCAAGACCACCGACGGCCCCGGCACCCGGGTGACGGCCGGTCTGGTCTCGCGCCTGCCACTCAACGAGGGCGCCGGCACCGACATCCGCGACGCCGTCTCCGGCAAAGCCCACAAGTTTGAAGGCGCGCCGCCTTTGTGGGACGAATACCCGCTGCTCTCCGGCTCCTTCCGCCTCGACAACAACACCCGCTTTTTGCTGCCAGAAGTCGGCGACTTTGACACCGCCCAACCCTTCAGCATTGCCACTTGGGTCCGTTGGAACGAGGAACCGCTGGGCCAAGGCTCCGGCAGTGGCAGCATCGTCTCGCGCATGGATGGTGCCAACGGGCTGCGCGGCTGGGAACTCGAACTGGCCGGCGGGCGCATCCGCCTGCGCTTGGTCAACGCCTGGGACCAAAAAGCCATCTCCGTCGTTTCGAAGCCGGGCATCCGGCGCATCCAGTGGGCGCATGTGGCGGCAACCTATGACGGCTCCGGCAAAGCCGCGGGCGTCCGCCTTTACATCAACGGCGAGCCGGTGGTGCTGGACATCGAAAAAGACACGCTGGCGGGATCCATCCACACCCAAGTGCCCTTCAACCTGGGCCGGCGCGGCGGGCCGGATGCCGGCGCCAATCCCTTGCGCGGGGTGGGCCTGCTGGATGTGCGTTTGTACGACCGCGCCCTGGCACCGGCGGAAACAGCCAAACTGCCCACCCTCGATCCCTTGGCCGAAATCCTCGCCGCCAAGCCGGATTTCCTGGCCGCGCCCGACGCCAAGCGGGATCCGGCTTTCAAAAAGACCTGGACCCCCTTCGAGCGTGGTGCCGCCCGCCAAGCCTTCTTCGCCCAAAATGAACAAGCCCGGGCGCTCCGGGCCGCCATCGCCCAGGCGCAAACGGCCATGAATGCGCTTACCGGCAAAGTGGGCGTGCGCCACTTCCAGGGTGCCAACAACCCGGGCGAAAGCAAAAATGTCAGCGAGACCTTGCAACTGATTTATGACGGCAAGGCCGGCGCCGGCACCCTGGTCTGCGAAGAAAAATCCACCCCCGCTTATGCCCATGTGCTCACCCGCGGCAATTACGGCGCCCGCGCCAAACGCGTGTATGCCCGCACCCCCGCCTTTTTGCCGCCGCCGCCCCAAGGCGCGCCGGCCAACCGCCTGGGCCTGGCCGAATGGGTGACCATGAAGGACAACCCGCTGACGGCCCGCGTGGCGGTCAACCGCATGTGGCAGGAGTTGTTCGGCACCGGCATCGTCGAGACCTCTGAGGATTTCGGCATCATCGGCGACCGCCCCACCCATCCGAAATTGCTGGATTGGTTGGCGATGGACTTCCGCGACGGCGGCGGCGAAGCGGCGCAAGCCTGGAAGATCAAACGCATGTACCGCCAGTTGGCGCTGTCCATGGCCTATCGCCAGTCGGCGACTGCCCGGCCGGATGCCGCGGAAAAGGATCCGCGCAACCGCCTGTACGCCCATGGTCCGCGTTTCCGCATGGATGCCGAAGAACTGCGCGACACCGCCCTGGAAGTTGCCGGCCTGCTCAACCGCGAGAAAATCGGCGGGCCGTCTTTCTTGGGCTACCAACCCACCGGCGTGTGGGACAACAGTTACCCTTCCGACTCCCATTTATATTACCGCCACCACGGGCCGATGCTCTACCGTCGCAGCGTATACCAATTCGTCAAGCGCACCGCCGTGCATCCCGAGTTGGACATTTTCGACGCCACCGACCGCCTGGCTTCCTGCGCAAGGCGCAACCGCACCAACACGCCGCTGGCCGCGCTGGCCCTGATGAACGATGTGACCTTTTTGGAAGCTGCCCGGGTGCTGGGGCAGCACGCCTTGGAACACGACGGCACGACGGAGGCCAAACTGGCGTTCATGTTCAAGCGCGCGCTGGATCGCGCCCCGGCGGCGGAAGAAACCGCCGCCTTCACCGCCCGCCTGGCCAAAATCCAGGCGCAACTGACCGTCGATGACGCCAAAAAGTTGCTGGCCCAGGGCGACGCCAAAGCGCCGGAGAACCTGGACCCCAAGGAGGCTGCGGCCTGGATGGGCCTGGCCAGCATCGTTTTGAACAGCGATGAGTTCCTGAACAAATAAAACTTTCCGAAAGGTTTCACCATGCCACACCCCTGCTCCGACCATCATGGCGAAGGCCCCACCCCCTGGGACTTGCCCATCCCTTCCGCCCTCAAGGAAGAGTGGAAGTGCCTGGCCGCTCGCCGCCATTTCTTGCGCCTCTCCGGCGTCACTTTGGGCGGTTTGGGCCTGGCCAGTTTGCTGGGCAACCACGGCGCCCGCGCCGGGGAAGGGTCGTCCCACAATGTTTCCGGTGCGGTGGGCCTTGGCGAACTGGGGGCACCGCATGTGCCGGGCAAGGCCAAGCGCGTGATTTCCCTGTTCATGGCCGGCGGCCCGCCACACATGGACATGCTGGATTACAAGCCGGAATTGGCCAAATACAACGGCCAGGACATCCCCGCCTCCATCCTGGGCGCCGACTTCAAGCCCAGCGGCATGACCGCCGGCCAGGCCCGCTTCACCACCAAGGCCAGCCCGTTCGGGTTCAAACAATACGGTGCCACCGGCCGCTTTGTCAGCGACGCCATGCCGTGGACGGCCAAGATGATCGATGAACTGGCCATCATCCATTCGATGTATTCCGACGCCATCAACCATGAGCCGGCCATCATGCTGATGAACACCGCCAACATGAATCCGGGCCGGCCGGCCCTTGGCGCTTGGGTGTCCTACGGCCTTGGCAGCGCCAATGCCAATCTGCCTTCATTTGTGGTGCTCAACTCCAACCTGCCGCCCGGCCAATCCGGCCAGCCGGTGACGCCGCGCCTGTGGTCCAGTGCCTTTTTGCCCACCCAGCATGCCGGGGTGCCGCTGCGGGCCGGCAGCGATGCCGTGCTTTACCTCAAAAACCCGGCCGGCATGAGCCGCGACTTGCGCCGCACTTTGATTGACGGTGTGACCGAGAGCAATGAGCGCACCTACCAACAACTTGGCGACAGCGAAACCCACGCCCGCATCGCGCAATACGAGATGGCCTTCAACATGCAGATGAGTGTGCCGGAACTTTCGGATTTCTCCGACGAGCCGCAAAGCACCTGGGATCTTTACGGCCCCAAAGCCAAAATCCCCGGCTCCTTCGCCTACAACTGCCTGATGGCCCGCCGTCTGGCAGAACGCGGCGTGCGCTTCACCCAGGTCTATCAGCGCGGCTGGGACTTCCACGGCGGCCTGCACGGCGGCATGAATGTGATGTGCGGCGAAACCGACCGGCCGGCCTACGCCCTGATCACCGACCTCAAACGCCGCGGGCTCTTGGAGGACACGCTGGTTGTCTGGGGCGGCGAATTCGGCCGCACCACTTACGGCCAAGGCGACGGACGCGACCATCACGCCAAATGCTTCACCGCATGGCTGGCCGGCGGCGGCGCCAAGGCCGGCGCCACCCACGGCGCCACCGACGACTTCGCCTTCAACCTGGCCAATCCCGCGGACAAAGTCCACCCGCGCGATTTGATCACCACCATCTGCCAGGCGATGGGGGTGGACTCCGACCGGCTGCACAAGCGGATGCAGGGGGTGGATCTCAAGCCGACCGGGGTGATTCCGGGCAGGGCGGTGCAGAGTGTTTTGGCATGACAATGGGCACGAATGACTGCCTTCTCAGTCCCACTTAAATTCTTTTTTAGCAGCCTCGCACTCCCCCATGAAAACCCTCCTCCCCACCACCCTCCTGCTCATCTCCTTGACCGGCTGCGCCTTCGTCGGCGATGCCACCCCCAAAGAGGAATGGACGCCGCTCCCCGCCTCCGCCTGGCACTGGAACAACCACAAAAAAGAAGACGGCTTCTCCAAGGTGTGGTCCATCGAAGCCGATGGCACCCTGCACCACGCCCCCGGCAACGGCGACTGGGGCCGTGGCGACCTCATCAGCGATGACGGCACCTACCGCGACTTCGAGTTGGAACTGGAATGGAAGGTCGGCAAAGCCGCCAACAGTGGCGTTTTCTATCGCATCAAAGACAACCAGCCCATGCCATGGCAGAGCGGCTTTGAGCACCAGATCCTCGACGACAACGGATTCAAGAACGGCAAGGCCGAGGCCAAGCACCGCGCCGGCGCCTTCTATTCCATCATCCCGGCCAACGACCAAAAGGAATTGAAGCCGGTGGGCGAATGGAACAAAACCCGCATCGTGGCGCGGGGCAACCACATCGAGCACTGGCTCAACGGCAAGTGCATCGTCAAACTGGATCTGGATTCGCCCGAGTTCAAGGCCGCCTTCGCCAAGAGCGAATGGAAGGGCAACCCGGCCAAGGGCGCGGCGCCCAACGGCAACTTGGGCCTGCAGGACCACGGCGGCGAGGTGTGGTACCGGAACATCAAAGTGCGGAAACTGGATGGCAAAAACACGGCGGGGAAATGACTTTTCAACGCTCCCTGCCCTGCAATGAAAAACGCGGCTTTGGCCGCGTTTTTCATTGCAGGGCAGGGGGCCGGAATCAACTCAGTTTGGGCTTGTTGCGTTCTGTGAGCAGGGTCAACACGGCGGTGATGGTCAGCACGCCGGCCAGGATGCCGAACATGGTGGCAAACACGCCGGCCATGGCATGGGTTTCATGGCCCGCTTCGCCATGGCCGGGTGCGCGGGCGGCGCCATGGGCCGGAACTTGGGCAACCTTGGCCGTGCGCGACATGAGGAAGGCCACCAGATCACGCACTTGGTCTTTCTTCAACTTGTAGCCAAAATCCTCCGGCATGGCCGACGGCTTGGGCCAGCCCGGCGCAATGTCGGCGTTGGGATCGAGGATGGCGCGCACCAAATACATCGGGTCCTTGGCATGGATGCTGCCGATGGCCCCCAAATTGGGGAAAATGGGCGGCTCGTGCGTCGGATCAAAGCTGGGCCAGGACGCCTGGTCGGGCCCGGCATTGTGGCACTCGCTGCAGGCCCGCACCGGCGCATCTAGGAACAGCCGCTGCCCCTTGGCCGCGTCGCCGCCGGCCAGATACAGCGCGCTTGGGCGCCACCTCAGCACGCCTTCCATGCCCGGCTCGGTCAGATTGTTCTTTTCATACGCCTCCGCTTTGGCCTTGAGCGCCGGGTCCACGCCGGCGGCGGCGGCCTCCAGCAGGTCCAGCCCAAGGGCCGGCTCCAGCGTGCCGGCCTCGAATTTTTGCCAAAGCCCGGCGATTTCCCCTTTGGCCTGTGGCAACTCCAGGGTGGCCAAACCACGCAGGGCGGCTTGGCGCTCTTCCAACACACCGGTTTTGAGCACGCCCAACCATTGGGCGGCGGCGGCGGCGGGATCAACCCCGGCCAGCAACTCGCGCACGCGGATGCGCTGCTCGGGCACCGCCGCATCGGCCAAAAACACCTTGGCCCCCGCCGGCACCCGGTCGGCGGCCTCGCGCGCCAAACGCTCAAGCATGGCCAGGCGATAGCCGGAATCAAGGGTGCGATCGGCCACCTTGGCGGCCAGTTCGTCGGGGGTCATCTTGGGCAAATGGCGGCCCAGGATTTTGTTGATCCAGCCGGCCAGTTCCGGTTGCCGGGCGGAAGCACCCAGCAAATCGCCGGCTCTGCGGGCCGCCACCTCTTGCACGATGGCGGAAGGATGCCCTTTGCGGTGGACCAAATGGCCCCACACCCGTTCGCGGGGGATGTCCTGATCCCAGTCATACAGGCATTCAAGGGCGAATTTCCGGTGCGGCAGGCTGATGCCGGAATCGGCCGCCACTGCGGCCAACGCATTGGCGTCCTGGGCGCGGCCAAGGATGGCGGCGGCCTCGATGGCGCGGCGCAAAAAGGCTTCGGTCTTCTGGCTTGGCTTGAGGGTGCGCCCCAAGGCATCGGCCAGCGCAGGGTAGGCGGCGGCCACCTCCATGTCGTAAATGGCGCGCGCGGCTTCGGCGGCGACCTGCGGATGGTCATCGGCCACGAACTTGGCCAACAGCGGACTGCGCAGGCGGCGCAGGGCGATCATCAGGCCCACGCGCTCGTCCACGCCGCCGGTGGCGGCGGCCTTCACCAACTCGGCGCCATCGGTGCCCCCCGCGATTTGCGACAGGGCCAAGGTGACACCGTGACGCAGCACGGGATCCGTGCCGGCATTGTCTTTGAGTGCTTCAAACAGGGGTGCAATGGCGGATTTTTCACCGGTGCGGCCAAGGGCCAGGGCCGCGTAATAGCGGGCTTGGGTGTTGTCGTCCTTGAGCAGCTTGAGATACGCGGCGGCGGCCGGATGGCGCAAGTCGCCCAGCACGCGGGCGGTTTGGATGCGGATGACGGGGTCGGCGTCGGCGAGCAGGGGTTCCAGCGACTTGGCGTCAAATGGCATGGCGACGCCGTGCGCTTGCGCGTAACCGGCTTTTTGCCACAGGGCCCAGACCGCGTGAACGCGCGCCATTTGCGGCTGCTTGGCGCCGCCGGCCTGCGCCAAAAGTTGCGCCTCCATCCCCTCCCGCTTGGCCAACTCATTCTGCGCCCGCTGGCGCACGCGCTGGTCGCGATGGCCCAAAAGCGCCAACAAATCATCATCCTTGCGCCCGTGCATGCCTGCCTTCAGCAGCGTTTGCACTTCGTCAATCGCCGCCGTTTCCTTTGCGTCGGCGAACACCGCCGGATCGCGCAGGGCGTAAATTTCGCCGGCATTGCCCGGCGACCAGCCGCCGCCGAACAGCGCGCAGTAGAGTTGACCGTCGGGCCCCCACTTGATGTCGGTGATGCGGTCGTGGTTGTAATAATCCTTGGCCGCCCCCTTGAACCAGGCGCCAAAAGGCGTGGCCGCCACCGCGTAGACCTGTGACTGGCCGCCGGTGTAGTTGACCATCAACAGATTGTCGTTGAACATCGCGCCGTGGCCGGTGCCGGGCATGTGGGTCATGCCGGAAGGGCCGTTGCCAAGGTTCATCATCGGCGGGATTTGCCAGGCCGGCGCAGTGGGATCATGCGGGTCGGTCGGCGCGCCCGCTTTGCCGTCACGCACCCAAGGCATCTTTTCGCGCAGCCACACCGCGCGGGCGTAGTTGGTGCCGTCGCTTGGCGCGAATTTGTCAAAGGTCTGCACATCCTGCCGCCAACCGCCGTCGCCGAATTCCGGCAGGTGGTCGAAGCGCGCCGGGTCGCCGCCGGTGTCCGAATTGTTGTCGCCGGTGAACAGCTGACCCAGATCGTTGAAGGCCAGCCCCTCGGGATTGCGCAGCCCCTCAAACACCATCTCCATCCCGCTGCCGTCGGGCCAGCAGCGGAACACCCCGCCGCGGCAATAGCCCTGCACATGCTTGGGGTCCATCTTGGCATCCCACGGATGCCCCACGCCGATCATGTCGTAATGCACGCCTTCCTTGGTTGTCACATTGAAGCCGCGGTCGCCGATGGAAAAATACAGCCGGCCATCGGGCCCCTGCACCAGGCCGTGCATGTCGTGGCCGTAAAAAGCCAGGCGCACGCCCCAGCCGTAGGAAAGGGATTCTTTCGCCACCTTGCCGCCGGCGCCTTCGGTCAACTTCCACAAGTGCGGGATGCAGGTGGCGTACACACTGCCGTCGAGCGCGATCACGCCGGAATTGATGCCGTCGCCATGGTCGCTGAATTTGGCCAGCACATGCGAGGCGTCGGCCGCGCCGTTGCCGTCGGTGTCCTCGATTTTGCGCACGCAATCGGCGGTGGCCGTGAATTGCCCCTTGGGGTAATAACCCTTTGCCTCCCATTCCTTTTCCTGGGCGATGCGGTCATCCACCGACAGCAGGCTGATGTCGGCCAGAATGTTGTTTGGCACCTGGCCGGTAAAGCGGGTGTCCAGCACCGCCCGGCCGTTGCCGGCCCGCTCGGTTTCGGCGGTGTAGACGGCACCCTGGTCGTCCACCCACAGCGCCACCGGGTTGCGCAGCAGCTTGTTGCCACCCCAATGGCGCAATTCCAACTTGCCGGTACTGCCGCCCCCGACGATTTGCGGCCCGGCGACGGGGGCCGGATCGGTCGCCACATCGGGCACCGCACCGGCCAGGGCGGGCACCGGTAACAGGGCGATCAGGACCAGCAAGGAACAACGGGTGCGCAAGGAATAAGCCATGGGATTGAAAAAGGGCAGAACGGGCCTCGAAAGACGCCCATCCTGCCCATCCTATTACATAATCTCTTTTTTATCCACACCGCACGGCGGCCTTCATTTGGCTTTCTTTTCACGGCCGGCCGCCCATTGAATGCCGCCCAGAACGTGTTTGCGGAACCACTCCTCTTTGTATTGCGGCTCAGTGTGGCCCAACTCGGTGTAGAAGCAGCGGCCGCCGGCGTATTCATGGGTCCAGGCGATGGGATGGTCTGCGCCCATGCCATTGACCGGTTTGCCGCCGTTGGTTGACCTGGGCTTGTAGGTCGCCTCGTCCACGCGCAGCAACTCGTCAAAGCCGGGCTTGCCGTGGATGTTGGCATCGAAGTTGTACCACTCTTCATGGTGCTTGAACGACGCCGGCAAGTGCGCAGTGGCGATGTGTTTGGCATTCACCACGATCAATTGCGCGTCCTGCTGAGCCGGGTGGCCGGCAAAATGCGCGCCGACCATTTCACCGAAAAAAGGCCATTGGCGGCCGGCATCGCTGGCTGCGTGAATGCCCGCAAAGCCGCCGCCGCGCTTGATGAACGCCTCGAACGCCTCGCGCTGCTCCTTGTCAAGGAGCGGCACCTTGCCGTTGTCAGTGGTGTTAAGGAAGACGATCACATCCACATCCTTGAGCACCGCATCGGTGAACACGGCAGGGTTTTCGCCGGAGTGGGCGTCCAGCACGATGTCGCCGTCTTTGGCGAAATCCTTGAGCATGGCATGGCCCAGGTTGATCTGCGCACCGTGGCGATAACCACCGGTCTTGGAAAACGCCAGCACCCGGATCGGCTTGGCCGGCGCGGCTTGCGCCTCTTTGGCCGAATCGGCGGGCGCATCGGCGGCGGCAACGCAACCCATGGCAAGGGAGGCGGCAAGGGTGGCGGCAAACACGGCGGAAAGGAGCAAGGAAGTTTTCATAAAAAGAGCCCGAATCAAAAAGAGGAGGAAAGACCACGGCAAGGACGCCCAAGACGTCCCCCGCATTACGGCAGGGTAACCGCAAAAATACCGGCTTTTTTGTCTGAAGCACGCCTGGACATCCCTTGCGCGGGCACACCCCTCCGCATACCCCTTGGGTGCGCGCTACACTCCCCCCGTCAGACAGGCTGTCTGGCGCCTTTTTGGCCTTTATCCCGCACGGACGCACCCCATGGCGCAAACCCCCATCAGTTACGACGCTTCGGCCATTGTCTCCCTTGAAGGCTTGGAGCCGGTGCGCAAACGCCCCGGCATGTACATCGGCGGGGTCGGTCCGGCCGGCCTGCACCATTTGATCTGGGAAGTCTTGGACAACTCCATCGACGAGGCCATGAACGGCCATGCCAGTGAAATCAAGGTGACCCTGCATGAAGACGGCTCCACCGTCACCGTGGAGGACAACGGCCGGGGCATCCCCATCGACCGCCACCCCAAAGACGGCAAGCCGGCGGTGGAAAAGGTGTTCTGTGAATTGCACACCGGCGGCAAATTTGAAGGCAAGAACTACGCCACCTCCGGCGGCCTGCACGGGGTGGGCGCCAGCGTGGTCAACGCCCTGTCCACCAAACTGACGGTGGTGGTCAAGCGCGACAACTTCGCCTGGCGCATGGATTTTGAACGCGGCAAACCGGTCACCAAACTGCTCAAAAGCAAGGATCCCGTGCGCGGCACCGGCACTGCGGTCACCTTCCATCCCGACACGCAGATCTTCCCGAAAATCACCTTCGATCCGGCCACCATCCGCAACCGCATCGAAGTGGCCTCGTTCATCCACAAGGGCATCAAACTCACCTTTGATGACATGGTCAGCAAGACCAAGGAAAACTTCCACCACCCCGACGGCATTGCCGAATTCCTGGAGAAATTGACCAAGGACAAGGGCACCCGCCCGGTGACCGACGGCATCGCCAAATTTGAAAAAATCGAGGGTGTGGAAAAATTCGAGTGCGTGTTCCGCTGGACCGAAAGCACCGAAGAAGTGACCCGCTCCTTCGTCAACGGCATCCCCACCCCCGACGGCGGCACCCACGAATTGGGCATGCGCGCCGCCATGCTCAAGGCCCTGCGCAATTACATCGAGACCCACAACCTGACCCCGCGCGGCATCAAAATCGAGCCGCAGGACGCCCGCGAAGGCGTGTTCAGCCTGATCTCCTGCTTCATCCGCGAGCCGCAATTCCAAGGCCAAACCAAGGAAAAACTCAACAACCCCGAGTTGCAGCCCTTTGTCGAAAACGCCCTGCGCCCGATGTTCGAGCAATGGCTCAACGCCAACGGCACCAGCGCCAACGCCATCATCGCCCGCGTGATTGCCGCCGCCCGCGCCCGCCAGGCCAGCCGCGAAGCCAGCGACGCCGTAAGCCGCAAAACCGCCACCAGCGGCCGCGCCACTTTGCCCGGCAAACTCTCCGACTGCACCGATGCGGGCAAAGCCGGCACCGAATTGTTCATCGTCGAAGGCGACTCCGCCGGCGGCTCGGCCAAGCAGGGCCGCGACCGCACCCACCAGGCCATTTTGCCCCTGCGCGGCAAAGTGCTCAACACCGAGGAATGCAACCTGAAAAAGGTGCTGGACAACAAGGAAATCTGCGATCTGATCACCGCCCTGGGCTGCGGCATCGGCGCCTCGTTCGAACTGGAAAAATTGCGCTACGAGCGCATCGTGCTGCTGGCCGATGCCGACTCCGACGGCCACCACATCACCACCCTGCTGATCACCTTCTTCTTCCGCCACCTGCCGGAACTGGTCAAGGCCGGCCGGCTGTACATCGCCCTGCCCCCGCTCTACCGGGTGGACATCGGCAAGGAAACCTTCTGGGCCGCCGACGAGGATGACAAAGCCGAAATCCTCGCCAAACACCCGGGCAAAACGGCCGACATCACCCGCTTCAAAGGCCTTGGCGAAATGATGGCCAAAGTGCTGTGGGACACCACCCTCAACCCCAAGACCCGCCGCATGCTGCGGGTGGAGATCGAAGACGGCATCGTCTGCGACCGGGTGATCAACGAACTGATGGGCAAGGATCCGTCGGCCAGGTTCAGATTCATCATGGAGCGGGCGGAAGAGGTGGATGAGGTGGATTTGTCGTAGGGAAGAGGGCGGAAAATCAATTGCTACCACGCGCTATTTCCCTTTATGCGCCTTCAGCCAAGCCGCTACCCCCGCCGGCTGCCAGACCGGCAATTCCTTGACCTGCGCCTCGTAACCCGGTGCCAGTTGCACGCCCCACAAGGTGAAAAAAGGCGCCAAGTTCTTGCCCACGCGCTTGGAATAGCGCACCATGAACTCGCCGGCGCGCTCGGGATCGCTTTGGTGCTTGGGGTCGCACGGCTTGACCCGGTAGCCCCTGAGCACATCCTTGACCGGCTGCCAGCCGAAACCCTCGATCAACTGGCCGTACAAGGCCAGTTTCATGGCCAAGTCGCCGCCCTTGGTCCAATCGCGCTCCCCCGGCGGCTTGGACAGCCATTGGCCGATTTTTTTCTCGGTGTAACCGGCCTTGCGGCGGGCGGTGTCGTGCATCACCGTTTCCAAGACGTACATTGAGAACAGGTTGACCGTGACCTCGGTGCCGCCCTCAAAGGTCCAATCTTTTTTCTGGTGCAGATGGCCTATTTCATGCACATGACCCCAGCCCGGCTTGCCGGACACGATCGGCGGCGCCCAGTAAAAAGGGGCGCAAATGGGGTATTCGGCATACGCCTCGCCCCATTTCACCGCCGCGTCAATGGCCATGCGCATCGGCACCGGCCGCCGTTGCGGGCGGCCGGCCAAATCGGCGTTGGCATCCTGCACCTGGTCCCACACGGCCAGGGGCACGGCGGGATCCTCCGCCTGGCGGACGAAGGAGGAAGGCATGGTGAAAATGATTTTGTCGGTGGCCCATTCGCAGATGGGTGCGGGATTTTTGCTTTGCACTTCGAGCCACTCCACGCTGGAGGTCCGGCCCAGTTTGTACATCGGCATGCGGACCGCCCCGCCAAGCGTCACATGGACCGGCTCCGATGGGGGCGCGGGCGGCGCGCCGTCCACATCCCCGTTGCGCAACTGGATGCTTTGCCCGTTGTCCGGCAAACACAGGTAAACCGGCCCGCCAAAGGCGTTGCCAAACACCGTCACGGCCCGCGTGACGGCCATCTCGCCGCTGATTTTGGGAAAGCGGTCAAGGGTCCTGGATGACTCGCCAACCAGCGACAATTCCGAGGTGTTGGCGCCAATGCGCACCCGCCATCCCCGGTCGGCCCAGGCTTCGGGGACGGTCAGCGTCACCTTTTCGCCGGCCGGGGCGTAGAGCCCGGTGGAAATCCACCCCACGGCCTTGGCATTGACCGTCAACTCCTCCGTCACGCGCTCGGCACCGGCGGGCACCCCGCCGGGGTAAAAATCCGCCGCCGGATGTTTGGGCGCCGGCTCGGCGCGCAGTTCCGCGATTCCGGCGCGCAAATCCAGCAGGATGCGCAAGGCGGCGCCCTGGTCTTTTTTGAAGTGCTCCAACCGGTGCTCGCGCGTGCCGAAGGCGGCCTGCGGAATGGTCCGCACCTTGGCCACCAGCGCGGCGAAGGCCGGCCGCTTGGCCAACGCGCTTTGCGGATTGCGCAAGGCGTGGTCAAACGCCCCCAGCGCGCATACATAAAGGGCATGCTCTGTGACCGGAACCCCCTGCGCAATCCCTTGCAGCGCGGCCAGGGCCTGATCCTGGGTGAACACGCTGTCCGCCTCCGGCGCGCCCCAAGCGGAAAACGCGCCAAGGGCGCAAGCCAACCACAGACCGGCGGTGCGTGGGGAAAAGGCAAGCATGGGGATGGGATGCGCCCAAACCGCGTGGCATTACAGTCCTGTGCGACGGCCGGGCGTTTTTGGGGCTTGCTTGGTGAATCAAGCCATCTTCTCGACCCACTTCTTCGCCTTGACAATGTCCGCCACGCGGCTCGTACCGGCCTCGCGCTCAATGACGAAGTCACCGGCGTAGTTGGCCTTTTTCAGCACCGCGAAGAATTTCTTCCAATCCACCTTGCCGGTGCCGACCGCTTCCTCGCTGCCCCACACATTGGTTTTGGGTGAGGGATTGGCGTCCTTGATATGAATCTGGCGGGTGAAAGGCAGCAACTTCTCCAACGCCGCCACCGGCTCGCCCATGCCGTAGAGCAACATGTTGGCCGGGTCGAAATTCACGCCCAGGTTGCTCATGCCCACGGCGTTCAAATAATGGGTCAGGCTGACGGCGTCTTCCTGGCCGGTTTCCAGCAGCAGGTCCACGCCCTTTTCCTTGAAGAAGGCGCAAATTTCACGCGAGCGCTCGACCAACAGCGAGAAGCGCGGGTCTTCCATGTCGTGCGGAATGAAGCCGGCGTGGAAGGACACCCGCTTCAAACCCAACGCGGCGGCCACCGCGGCGGCCTGGTGGGCGGTGGCCAGATTGGCATCCCAGTTCCAGTCCGGATTGAGGCCGCCGGTGGCGCGGATGGTGGCGTGGCTGGAATAATTTTCGCCCTTGGTGGTCATCATGCCCGAGACGATCTCGATGCCGGCCAGCGCCAACTTCTGCGCCGCGCCGGCCCAGGCGTCGCGTGCGCCTTCGCTGTGGCGGCCGTCGCCGGCTTCAAACAAAGGGTTCAAATACAACTGCACCCGGGACAGGCCGGTGCCCTTCACCTTTTCGATGAGATCCTCGGCGGATTTGGGTTGCAGGGACCAGGAGCAGACGGCGATGCGGGAGGTGGTGGACATGGGGAGGGGAAAGAAGATGAAGGGGGAAGTTATTTCACAAACCGCTGCCGCGCCAGCGCCGCGCAGCCGATGAAACCGGCGTCGCCGCCCAGACTGGTCAGGCGGATGTCGGGTGTCGGCGCCTCGGCCACCGACCAATTTTGCACATGAAAGTTGGCGAGCAGTGGCTTGAGCAACTGATCGCCGGCGCCGGTGATGCCGCCGCCGATGATGATGGCCTGCAGGTCGATCACGCGGCACAGGTTCACGCAGCCGATGGCCAGAAATTCGGCGGCTTCTTCGATGATGCGGCGGGCCAGGGCATCGCCGTCGGCGCCGGCGGCGAACACATCCGAGGCGGTCATCTTGCGCGCCGGGTCGTTCATCACGCCAAGCAGTGACGACTCGGCGCCGCGGCCGATCATCTCGCGCACGCGCTCGACGATGGCGCTGGCCGAGGCGTAGCGCTCCAGACAACCGTACTGGCCGCAGGCGCATTTGCGCCCGTTGGCCCGCACGATCATGTGGCCTACTTCGCCGGCCAAACCCATGCCGCCCTCGAACATCACCCCGCCAAGCACGATGCCGGCCCCCACCCCGGTGCCCAGGGTGATCAGTGCCAAGTGCTCGATTTTGGGGTGGTGGGTGCGGTAATGGTGGTGCTCGCCCAGGGCTGCAGCATTGGCGTCGTTAGCAATGGTCACCGGCACCGAACCGGCCATGCGGTTGGCCAGCATGGTGGTGACCGGGATGTTGTGCCAATCCTGCAAATTGACGCAGGCTTTGACCACGCCGGCGGGCGCATCCACCAAACCGGGAAAGCCGATGCCGATGCCGGCCAGACCGTCGGGCTGGATGCCGGCCTCGGCCGACAGTTCCCCCGTCAGGCGCACCAGCAAGTCCAGCACCACCCGCGGGGTGGAGGTGCTGGGCGTGGGCACTGTGCGCTGGGCCACGATGTTGCCGGCGGCATCGAGAATGCCGGCTTTGATGCAAGTACCGCCGACATCCAAACCGAGACACAGGGGGAGGGTGGGCATGGGTGACTCCAAAGGAGAGTCGGCTTTAGCCGACCAGTTGCGTGAGGGCAATGAGGCAAATGACAAGGTAAACAAGCATCGATCGCCAGCCTTACGCGGCTTGGCTGATAGGCCATGGTCGGCCAAAGCCGACCCTCCTTTACAGCGCCACGGTCTTGCCGCCGGCCTTCACGCTGCATACTTCGGCCTCGACCAAACGGATGGCGTTGGCGCCGTCGGCAAGGGTCACGATGGAGGGCGCTTGGCCGGCCTTGACGCACTGGATGAAGTAGGCGATTTCGGCGGTGTAGCCCATGCCCTTGGGCAGGGCGATGGCCTGCGGCTCCTTGCCGGCCTCGAACAGACGCAGCGGGTTTTCAGCCGAGATGTCGAACACCGCCGTCGCTTTTTCAAAATTCACGGTGTACTGCATGCAGAAAGGATAGCCCACGGTCATCGCCCACGAACCCTCGGCGGTCACCACCGGGCCGTTGGGGAAGTGGTACTGGGTGAACAGGTGGTCCGGCTCGCCGGAGATGTTGCTGTAGCCCACCGACGACACCGACACCGGCATGCCGAAGAGGTGCAGCACGAAATCAGCGTCGTGGATGTGCAGGTCGAGGGCCGCGCCGCCGCAGGCTGCGCCGTCCTGGTAGAAGCCGCCGCCCGGATGCGAAGCCGCGCGCTTGAAGGAGGCGGACAGCACCTTGCCGTACTTGGCCGATGACACGGTTTCCTTGAGCCAGGTCCAACCCGGCCAGAAGCGCATGCAGTGGGCCGGCATGGCGAAGACACCGGCGGCGGCGGCCATGTCGACGATCTTTTGCGCGTCGGCCGCGGTGCGGGCCAGCGGCTTTTCGACCAGCACATGCTTTTTGTTCTTGAAGGCGGCCTCGCACCACGGCAGGTGGCCCGGGGTCGGCACGCAGATGTCCACCACCTGCACCTCGGGATCGTTGATCAATTCTTGGGCCGTGGTGTATTTTTTGACCTTGGAGAAATCAAAGCCGCCCCGGGCCTGGCCCTGAATGTTGCCACCGGGGCGTTCCTCGCCATTCAAGCGCTTGGCATTGCTGTCAGCCAGGGCGATCACCTCGACATCCGCCATCTCGGCGTAAGCGTCCAAATGGGTGAAGCCCATCATGCCCAGACCGACGACGCCGACTTTGACTTTTGCCATGGTAAAGAACCCCTGCGGAAGAAGAAAGTGATTGAAAGCGGCAAGATAGCCGATGCCGCCAAGTTGCGGGGGGAGGCTGGCGCCCGGGGACTACAATCCTTGGCACCCCCGGCAATAAAAACGCCCCCTCCCCCGTTTCACCCCCGTATGCCTTTTCCCCCTCCCCCCTGCGCCATGCTTCTGCCCGGTCCTTGGCTGGTTCTTGGCGCGGCACTGATGCTGGGCATCCTTGCCTGCCTGGCGGCGCTGGCGCGCGCGCAAAAAAAGGCGGGGCTGCGGCCGGCCTATCCCTCGCTTTGGCGCCGCCTGCAAAGTGAAAACGGCACAGCCACCGTCGAATTCGCGCTGGTGATGCCGATCCTGATGTTTTTCGTGATGACGCTGATCCAAGTCGGCCTGCTGCTGGTGGGCTACCAATATGTCCAGCATGCGGCCTACCGGGCGGCGCGCACCGCGATCGTGCAGATTCCCACCGTGCTGGGCGCGGAAAAATTCAACCAAGTCAGCGGGGACTCCACCTCCGGCAAGCAGGCCCTGATCAGCGCCGCGGCCCAATACGCCCTGCTGCCGGTGTGCGGTGAGTTGGAGGGCGGCTCCAGCACCGGCGGCACCGCCCTGGTCGGCGGCCTGAAGAATTATTTCTCGGCTTATGGCGCCGACAGCCCGGCCTGGATCGACAACCTGGTGGCGGCGCGCCTGGAATACGCCATTCAAAAAACCAAAGTCACGCTGCTCAAAGCCTCCGACGGCCAGGGCAACGATGCCGGCAATTACACCACCCTGCCGGAAATCAACGGCCCCTTCACCTACGGCCCCAAAGACCCGGTGGTGGTGCAGGTGACCCACGCCATGAACCTGTCGGTGCCCTATGTGCGGGCCATGTTCAGCAGCGGCAACCAAACCACGCGCGCCGGGCCGGGGGCTTTTGCCACCATCCATACCCGGGCGGTGATGGTGAACGAGGGCATCGATCCGACCATCCAACCCGCGCCCTTTCCGCGCGTCTCCAACTAATTTTCAGGCTGCCGCATGCGCCATTCCACCACACAATTCTCACGCCATCTTGGGGCTGATGCCCTGCGCCCGCGCGGCATGGTGCTGTGGCTCACCCTGGTGGCGATGCTGTTCTTCGCCGCCATGGCCATGTATGTGATGAATCTGGGCCGCCACGGCGAGCGCCAGCAAATGACGCAGGACGGCGCTGACGCCGCCGCCATCGGCGCCGCCGGTGAAGTGGCGCGCACCTTCAACCTGGTGGCGGCCAACAATCTGGAAATGACCCGCCTGATTGTGGCGGCGCAAATTCTTGATGCCATGCCGCAAGCTTCGGCCTACACCCTGGCCGACCAACAGGCGATGCTCGCTTCGCTGCAGGCTCTCGCCCCGCCAAACACCGTGCCACCAGGCGGGACCGGCGAGACGGTATCTGACATGTGCAACGACACGATCAGTGACCTGGGGAAGCAAGTGGAAGCGCTGATGCCGGTGGTCAACAACTTTTACAACAACTACGACACCTGCACCCCGGGGCAACTCCAGAATCTGGCCTTTGGCGGCAACGACATCCGCGAAAGCACCTGGTACCAGACGCCCTCCGGGCAGCGCGGCACCCTGTGGAAGGCGGTCGAGGCCCTCGACAAAGTCAGCCAGGCGGCGATCGACAAAATGCCGCTGACGGCGCAACTTGGCGCCACCGCCAGCGCCGGCAAAAACCTGCCCGAAAACAGCCGCAATCTGGTCGGCGCGGTGCCGGTGCGCATCAGCGTGCCCTGCCAGCGCGGCACGTTTGACGATTTTTACCGCCCCATCATCAAGGGGGAAATTCCGGCGGCCTCCGGCGGCGCCGATGCCACTTTGCACCGGGGCCCCTATGACACGGTGTTTGGCTGGATCTCCGAAATACGCGACCCCGGCACTTGGGTTCCCGGGGGCACGCCACCGCCGGCCGGCCCGGCCGCCCCCAGCGACGGCAGCCCCTTTGGCGGCAATGTGCCAAGCAGCCCGCCCAGCGGCACCTGGATCCCCGGCCCCATCACCGGCTACCGGGCGCAGGGCGTGTTCAACCACGAGACTTGGTTCTTCCGCCAGCAGGTCGGCGGACCGGCGTGGCCGGGCAGCGGATTTGGCAACCAGTGGGGCGCCCTGCAGGGGAACATCGGCGTCAACACCCACCTGACCCAGCGCGCGGGGCAGATCGCCATCCGCAAACTGATGATGGCCCAAAACGGCGCCAGCCCGTGGGACACCGCCTACGGCGACCTGCTGGGCCAGCGCGCCAATACGCCAGTCCCCGTGCTCCACGTGCCCAACTGGATTTTCCCCCTCGACACGGCCAGGCAGGTGGCCAAGGCGGCCAAGGGCAACCCCGCCGCCCCCATCAACCAAAACGAAGCCTATGCCACCTGGATCCGCATCGAAGATCCCTCGCGCATTCCCAACGCCAAGTGGGAACGGGTGCAAATTCCACAAAGCCGGCGCTTCTTCCGCCCGCCCCAAGGCCAGCCGCCGGTGGACATGTTCTTGGACGCGCCGGAAACCGCCTACCGCATCAAACTGGCCGACGGCGTCTATGTCATTTTCACCCCAGTGCCCATCATCGATCCCAAAACCGGCCAGGTGACCGGCACCACCCCGGCCAACCCGGTGGTTTACCTGTGGGCGGGCATCAACGCGCCCACTCTTGAACTGCGGGAATCCCCCGACAACGCCCCCAGCCCCGATCCGACCAAGTGGGCGGTCATCAACAACCCCAACAACTGGGCGGCCAACGCCGATATGCCCGCCCCCACCGACTTTTTGCCGCAATACGCCTCGCCGCCGGCCTCGGTGGTGCCTGGCCAGTGGTGTGTGCTGGGCTTTGCCACCACCCCCGACACCGCGCCGGCCTGGTCGGCCAAATTCAAATCGCTGAATTACCCGCACCATGTGGGGCTGGCGCAGGCGCGGGTGTTCAACAACCACTCATGGGATTTGTGGACCCCCATGTGGCATGCGCAACTGACCCCGATCAGCCAATACGACACCTGGCTCTCCACCCTGCAAGGCTCCGCGAACCAAGCCGGCAATGGTGACGGCATCAACACCGCCGAGTTGCCGGGCTTCATCAGCCATTTGACGGCGATCCAGCCGCTGGCTCCGCTTATCACCCACTAATGGAAAGCGCCATGCGCCGCATCTCACCATACCCTGCGTCTTCGCGCCACCCCTTGGATTTGCGCCCACGAGCCCTGAGCGCAAGCTCAGGGGGTGGCGCCCCGTTGTCTGCGGCATCCCCTGAGCTTGCGCTCAGGGCTCATGAGCGCCAAACCCACCGCTTCTCCCCCCGCGGGTCTGCCATGGTCGAAACCGTGCTGGCCCTGCCGGTGGTGATGCTGTTCGTCGTCTTGGTGCTGGGCCTTGGCCTGTCGGCCAAACGCCTCTCGCCCCTGCAAAACGCCGCCCGCTACGACAGTTGGCGGCAAGCCACCGTGGGCGCGCCCGGCCCGGGGACCGATGCCGAACTGGGCGCCGCCATCTACGCCAAAGACGCGCCAAGCCAACTCAACCATGTCGGCGACTACGACCTGTCCCTGCCAAGCGCGGTGGATGACCCCCTCAAGACAACCCTCACCGGTGACGCCCAAGCTTTGGCGGAAAGTTTTTTGGCGCGATTCCCCCGCGCCGTGGGGGCGGAAATTTCCGCCAGCCACGCCAGCAGCATCCCGTTGTTTGCGACCTTTGGCTTCACCAACCCGGTCAAGCGCCACGCCATGCGCCTGGATGGCGACTGGCGTTTCGCCAACGGCATCACCTATTCGGGTGAGATCTGGGCCGCTTACGCCGACGGCTGGCAGCCCCGAAACACCGGCACCGCCCGCTTGGCGCCCGACATCCAAAGCCTGTTCCTAAACTCCCTGGACCAAAGCCTGCCCAGCGGCAACAACCTGTCCAATGCCATCCGCGCGGTCTACACCGCCTACCCGGATTATTGCGGGCCCAATTGGATCCTCAATCCGGCGTGGTTTCCGGTGGGGCAGTAAATAGAAAAAAGTAGACGCGGCGGCTCGCCGCGTTTGAAACACTCTTCATTGAAAACAACGCGCACCCAATTTTTGGCGCGCGTTGTTTTCAATGAGTTTTTCGGTGAACACGGCGGGCCGCCTCACCCTTACCCATAACTTTTGGAGTAGCCGATCGCCAGTCGCGCCGCAT
>CAZKVP010000027.1:0-35951 GCA_964556215.1 uncultured Phycisphaeraceae bacterium | reverse complement strand
AGTCTCATGGTGCCCGGATGATAGGCCTAGGGCTGGACTGAGTAAAGGGCTTTACAGTGGCCTTTTCATTCCGGCGTGGCGGGTGGGCGCAACCGGTCGGCCAACTCCTGCGCGGAAAGTAAGGGCATGAGGAGTAGAATTTACGCCAATGCCAACCCGCCCCACTGTCGTCATCGTGTCCTGTCTCGCTCTTGGCTGTTTCGGAGGTGGATTCTTAGCATTGAGGTCTTGTGCTCGTGCCTGCTTTGATGATGGAGCCACCAATGATTTGACCCTCTATGAAGCTCGCGTTGAACAATGGAAAAAGCAGGTGGCCGAGAGTGTTGCCCATTTCCCAGCAAAAATTCCGGCGGATGGTCAAGATGTTCGTTTTGCCGCAAGAAATAGGGTTATGCAGGCAGCCGGGTACATCCAACTACACCTGAAACTTTCCACGCAAGAGATTCAAAATATTGAAGCGCAACTTAAAAAGACCATACAGCCGCGAGCCAATGGGATATTTTTTGACCCTCAATACAAAACGGAAAAAGTCTTTCTGCCCGAGTGTGGGCTGTTTGTTGGAGGGCAAGCGGGAGAGGGCGCGGGACGACACTTCCCGGAAAACTTCACCTTGTACCTCATCTCCCCAAAAGGCAACGAAGTCCATTTGATGAATGATGCGACTTGGGGCGTAGCCATTTCTCCCTCCACAAATGAGGTCATCTATTGGGTTGAAGTATGGTCTTGAATTGGGCTCATAGACCCTTGGGGGAAAAGAAAGGACACAGGGCAGCAAAATTTACTGGTCAGGGAGCAGCAGTCGCCGGGTTTCCTCGGGGCTTGACTTGGGGATTCAAAGATGACCCCACTCCGCCCCTGGGAGTAAAAAAAAATTGCGCCTGTCCTTTGTGTTGTCGTTGGGTTGTTCGTAATGGTTATTTATCGGAATCAGAAGGAGTTGTATCTTTTTTTGGTGTCAATTCACGGCCTGACCCTACTGCTTCCCATATATGGGGTTTAAGTTGTCAAAGATATGGTCCGGCGACGGATTAGTTTGGGATATCCCATAGGGGATATTAATTTTTGTTATCGGTTTTATTTTCCGTAGCCGGATTTTGTGGTAGATTGAGGGTCCCAATTTCGGGATTTGGAGGGGGTGACATGGGGTGGGCCGGTACAGCGTGAGATACAACACATGATCGGAAAAGAATTTGCCGAGCGCAACTGAATCAAATTCAGTTGCGCTTTATCTTTCGGGTGTGGAGAGGGTTGCGGCTTAAGTTAATGGCATTCGGGTCTCGCCGGCGTTAAACAATGTTCAAGTCCATGTAATGCCTCTAGAAGGAATATTCTTCCATGTCCAGAAGATGCCAAACACAACTTATCCATACGAATAGTGACGTCAGAATTCAACTCTACAATCAAATAAGAAATTGGATGAATAGGAACTCCTGGAGTCACGATTTTAAATCCACAAATTTTTGATGCGTGGACCGAAAGACTTTCATACCTTGGGAAAACAAACTCTTTCTTTTTTTTATCAAATAATACATAGTCTAAGCTTTTTGAATTATTAGTGATGTTATTACAACGCGCAACAAATGGAATCGAGAAAATACCTGAAACTGCTAAATAAACCATCCAAAAAAATGACCCTGCTTTAATCCCTGCCATTTTCATTGCAAAAAATAATCCGACAAAAATTACTACTAACAAAATACCCATGCCAATCCAGTAATACGCGGGGTTTTTCTTAACAGATGACTTGATAGCAAAGAGATCATTATTTGATTCTATAAAATACCCAAGACTGCAATCGCAGTCTTGGGTGTAATCAAATTCTATTGATCTAAATTCAAGCTTTTTAATTGTCATGCTAAGATCCTGTTATATTTGTAGAGTCATAAACTATTCTATTGAAATTATATCCAGCCAGCGACCCTCTAACACCAAACTGAAGGCCAGCCGCAGTATTGCTTAATGTTGGCCGAAGGAAAGAAAAATTACCCTCCGAATCCACCGAAACTGCCGGTCCAACGTTAAAGACGGCTTGCCCATATGCTTCTAAATAGGTAGTAAATGTCGTACTCACCGTATATCCAAACCAACTACCCAAATTAACTGTAGCATCAAACCTACCACCACCAGATATGCCAGCCGTTATAGCCATAGCACTAACTCCAACAGTAGCTACCGGCGGCGATATGGCACATCCGTCTTTAACCGTTCCAGTAACAGAAACTCCTACGCCAAGACTTCCATAAATTCTTATGCCTACAGAAAACCTGGGGTCAGAGCGTTGATAGTTGATAGTTCGCAGCCTTTTTTGAAAAATACCATCCATCTCCCCTCCATCAAAAGAAGCGCAAATTTAAGGGCCGAGTTGCCACGCCGGGCATCCTATCCCCCACCCTCGGCAAAAACAAGCCTTTTTTGCCCTTACTTCTCCGCCCGCGTGATCCACCCGCCGCCAAGCACCACATCCTCGTCGCTTGCGCCTTCCACACCGTAACACACCACGGCCTGGCCGGGGGTGACGGCTTCCAGCGGCTGGCCAAAGCGCACTTCCAAGGCATCCTGGCCAGCTTCATCCACATAGGCCCGCACCTTGGCCGGCACCGGCGGGCTGTTGTAGCGCACCTTGACCCGGCAATCGCGCCAAGCGGCGGGCGGGGCGATCAGCCAGTTGGTCTGGTCGGCATGGCAGGAGGTCGAGAACAGGTCTTCTTTGCGGCCAATGGTCACCACATTGGATTGGGGATTTTTGTCCACCACATAAATGGGGTAGCCCAGCGCCACCAGGCCACGGCGCTGACCCAGGGTGAAATGCTGGTGGCCGGCGTGGGTGCCGACTTTTTTGCCTTCACTGTCGACAATGTCGCCGCTTTGGAAGCCGCCGGGGGTGCGCTTCTCCACCAGGCGGGCGTAATCGTTGTCGGGCACGAAGCAGATTTCCTGGCTGTCGGGCTTGTTGAACACTGGCAGGCCGTGGGCTTCGGCGATTTGGCGGATTTCAGCCTTGACCATGCCCCCCACCGGCAGCAGCATGTGGGCCAGTTGCGCCTTGGGTGCGCCGAACAGCACATAGGACTGGTCTTTGGCCCGGTCGATGCCGCGCAACAACTTGGGTTGGTCGGGGTCGCTCAAATCGGTGCGGGCATAGTGGCCGGTGGCGACGAAATCGGCGCCGATGGACTGGGCATAGGCGTGCATCTTGCCGAATTTGAGCCAGTCGTTGCAGCGCACACACGGGTTGGGGGTGCGACCGGCGTTGTATTCGTCGGTGAAGTAATCCATGATGCGCTTGAAATCCTTGCGGAAATTCAGCACGTAAAACGGAATGCCAAGAGTCGCCGCCACCAGGCGGGCGTCGGCGGCGTCATTGACCGAGCAGCAGCCCTGCTTGTGGGCGCGCGGGCGCGCCGGGTCGATTTTGCATTCGGCCACCCGCAGGTTGTCGTATTCGGGCTCTTCCTCGCTGCCCAAACGCATGAAACAGCCGACCACTTCGTAGCCGTCTTCCTTGAGCAAGGCCGCCGCCGAGGAGGAGTCCACCCCGCCGCTCATGGCGCACACCACTTTTTTGCCGATTCCGGGTTTCATAAGGGGATTGTATGCGGCCCTGCGGCGGGCCCTTAGTTCACAAACTGCCGTAAATAGGCGCGACTCTGCCTGAGCGCCCTTGCCATTCCCCTCCCCCCCGCTATGCTCCCCCTGTGATCCGCCCCCTGCATGCCCTTGACCACTGGGCCGCCCGCCATCCATGGCAGGCGCGCTTGGCGCCGCTGGCGGTGTGGATCGTTTTTTTGCCGCTGGTGCGCCTGACGGAAGCATGGGCCCCCCAGTGGCTGCCGGCGGTTTACGCGTTGCAAATCCTGCCGGCCGGCGCCCTCTTGTGGCGCTGGCGCGTGCGCTTTGATGAACTCACGCTGCGCTTTCACTGGCTCTCTTGCGCCGCCGCAGTGTTGGTGCTGGCGCTGTGGTTGGGGTTGGGTTGGTTGTGCCGGGGCACCCTGGCCCAATCCTGGCAGGCCGCGCAAAGCGGAGGGGTCATGCCGGCGCCGGCATCCGCCCTGGCCACCCTGCGCCTTGAACACCCGACCTTGGGGTGGACCGCCCTGCTGCTGCGGCTGTTTGGCATGGTGCTGGTGGTACCAATGATCGAGGAATTGTTTTTCCGCTCGGCGCTGGTGCGCATCTTTCATTCATGGCCTGCCGTGGGCCGGCATTTGGCGCGTTTTCCCCTGTTGGAAAAGTGGGGCGGGCCCTCGCCCTTGGCGCAGGCCCCGCCGCCCTCCCTTGGGGTCTGGATCTGGCCGGGGGTGCTCATTTCTACCCTGCTGTTTGCCTTGAACCACCAACGCGGCGATTGGGCCGGCGCCTTTTTGACCGGCCTGATCTGGTGCGGGCTCACCGTGGTCTGCAACCGGCCCAAACCGCCGGGCAAACCGCTGGGATTGGGCCCGGCCATCTGGTCGCACGCGCTGGTCAACGCCGCCCTGTGGGGCTGGTGCGTCGGGCGCGGCGACTGGGGCCTGCTGTAGCGGAAAAATTTGTTTTTTCGCTTGCCATCTTTCCGGGGCCAGCCTAGCATCCGCCCTCCTCTTTTGCACGCCCAATCTTATGCCCATCCCACCGCCCCCCCTGGCCGCCGCCTTGGCCTGTCTGCTGATTTGCAGCCCCGCTTTGGCCGTTGACACGCCCACCCCGGTCCTGCTCAAGCCGCCCGCTTCCTTCCACGGCTGGGAGGGGCTGCGCGTCCTGGCGATGGAGGATTACAACCCCGATTTCACCGTGGCCGTTTTGCCCGGCAAGGAAGGGGAAGCGCCCCGCGCCACGATCATCGCGCTCAACCCGGCCAAGCGGCGGCTCGACCTGTTCCGCTGGCTGCCCCCCCAAGCACGCCACCCCAAGGCCAAAGACGCCGACCAGCCCAATGCGCTGCCGGCCGCGCCGGACTTTGAACGGGTGAGCGTGGGCTTTGACACGCCGCCGTTCGCGGTGGTGGCCACCGATTTTTCCATCAAACAGGCCGAGGCGGGCGGTAAAAACCCCGGCAAACCCGCACTATTCGTGCTGCTGCCGGCCCCCAACCGCGTGCAGAAACTCGAACTTGGCCAGGACGGCCAGTGGAAACCCACCGACTCCTGGGATTTGCTCCCGGGTGAACTGGGCGGCCATGCCCAGGCCCTGGTGCGCTACCAGGACACCCTGCTGGTGTCGATGCGCACCGGCATCCAGGTGATCGAGCCCAAGGCCGGCACCCGCCCCACCTGGCTGCGCGCCGCGCAGGACACCTCGCGCGTGGCCTGGCAAGTGGTGGATTTGAATGGGGACGGCATCCCCGACCTGCTCGAATACACCCGCCAAAGCAACCAGGCGCTGCGCCTGCACCAGGGCACGTTGGACAAAGTGGGCCAGGCCGGCCTGCTCGCGCCGCGGGTCATCCGCGAAAAACAGATGGAGGGATTGGCCGTCTTGGATGGCACCCACCAACTCTTCGCCCTGGAGGCCGCCGGCGAAGGCCCGGTCCAACAGTTGCGCCTGGCGCCGGAAGCCAAAAGCCCGGTGGGCAAACTGACGCCCCTGGCTCTGACCGAAGCCGCCCGCAACCTGGCGGTGGGCCTGCAGGTGGATGGCAAACCCACCCTGGCGGTGGCGGACCCGGCCCAACCCAAAATCAGCCTGTTCACCCTGAGTGACCAGGGCTGGCAGGCGGCGCGCGATTTTCCGGTGTTGCCGGGCATCGAGGCGCTGATCGCCCCGGCCGCCAAACCAGGCACCCTGCTGTTCAAAGTCAAAGACGCCGACGGCCTGTTTGCCGCCGCCTGGGATGGCACACGCATGACCTATCCCACCGCGCTGGCCGGCAACGGCCAGGGCAAAGTGGTGGGCCTGGGCTCGGTGGGCACCACCGCCTGGTGGGTGCTGCGCCACAACGACAAGCTGGTGCTTAGCGTCTGGTCCGCCGGCCAGAAAGACCCGGTGGAGACCGTCTTCGCCGGCGCCTTCGACAAGGTGGACAAGGTGGCTTTCGCCGGCGGCCAGCGCCTGCTGGTGATTGACCAGTACGCCGCCGCGCCGCGCTTGGTGGAAAACACCGAGGCCGGCAAGCCCGCCAAAGAAACCCTGGCCACCCACATCACCACCGCGCTGATGGATGAATTCTTTTTGCTGCCCACCGCCAAGGGCGAACCGCGCGCTGCGCGCCTGACCGCCGGCGTGGTGCAATTCCTTGGCAACGACCTCAACCCGGTGGACCAGGTCATGCTGCCCGACAACCTGGCCATCACCGGTTACGCGCCGGATAGCCACGGCTCCGGCGGCTACGCCCTGTGCGCGCCAGCCGGCCGCATCTTCCGCCTTGAAGCCGACAAAGACGGCGGCCTGCCGCAGGCCCGCGATTCGTGGCGGTTGGCACCGGGTGCCAAAGCCCTGCAAACCGACCCTGCCCTTGGCCTGTTGCTCTCCACCTCCACCGGGCTGGCCCGCCTGTCGGAAGGGTCTGACTTGGTGCTGCAGGCCGCCGCCGTGCTCGACACCTCCAAAAACACCGCCGATCATGACACCGCCATCCACCGCCTGTTGTCCGCCGATGTGGATGGCGACGGGTGCGAAGAACTGATCACCTGCGACGATGCCCGCCACCTGCTGACCGTCTATGGCGCCGACTTGGCGCCATGGGTGTCCTGGCAGGTGTTCACCGACCAGAAATACCCCTACACCGGCGGCTCGCGCGGCAACAGCCTGCCGCGCGAACCGCGCGAAGCCATGGGTGCCGACTTGGACGGCGACGGCCGCCAGGACCTGATCCTGGCCTGCCATGACCGGCTCATCATTTATCTTGGGCACGATCCGCTCAAAGAACTTGCCGCCGGCAAAGCCGGCGCCCCCGCAACCACCAGCCTTGCGACCCCAAAACCATGAAGACCTCCCCCCACCCCACGCGCGCCCGCCTGCTTTGCCTGCTGCCCTTCGCGGCGGCCCTGCCGCTGCTGGCCGGTGCCGGCACAACGCCGGTGGCCCCGGCGGCCAAAGAACAACCCGCCCCCGCCGCCGGCCCGGAGGGCGGCCGCGCCCGCATCCTGCTCAAAAGCGGCGCCGCCCTGGACGCCGACATCCTGCGCCGCCGCCCCGATGGCGGCTTGGTGGTGGACCTTGGCAGCCAAACGCTCACCCTGTCGGCCGCCGAAGTGCAGCGCGTCGAGGCGGTGGCAAAAGAGGGCCATGGCAAGCCGGCGACAACCGCCGAAAACACCCTCTACACCCGCACCCAGGAGGGCTCCCGCCCCGAACCGATGCTCACCGCCGCCCTGGCCGAACGCTTCGGCGACTCCATCATCATGGTGCGCACCCCGCGCGGGCTTGGCAGTGGATTTTTCATCAGCAAAGCCGGCTACGTGATCACCAACTACCACGTGGTCGAGCAGGAAACCAGCATCTCGATCGAGGTCCACACCCACTCGGCCAACGGCGGCCAGCGCAAGCATGAATTGAAAAAAGTGCGGCTGGTGGCCCTCAACCCGCTGCGCGACCTGGCGCTGCTCCAGGTGGACCTTGAAGAAACCAAGGCCCTGGGCTACGACCCCACCCCGCTGCCTTTGGCCGGGGTCAACGACCTTAGCAAGGGCGACCCGGTGGTGGCCATCGGCAACCCCATCGGGCTGGAGCGCTCGGTCACCCAGGGCATCATCAGCTCGGTCAACCGCAACATGGACAACCTGCGCATGCTGCAGACCGACGCCGCCATCAACCCCGGCAATTCCGGCGGCCCCATGCTCAATGCGCGCGGCGAAGTGATCGGCATCACCTGCGCCGGCGCCAGCCAGTTCCAAGGCCTGGCCTTTGGCATTCCGGTGGAGGACCTCATCCAGTTCCTCGACCACCACGAGACCTTCCTTTACGACCAAACCCAGCCGCAAAACGGCGCGACTTATCTGGAACCCCCAAAACTGAAGTGATGCGCTTCCTAAAAGACGGCCGGGGGTTCCGGCATCGGGGGGACTCGCCCCGATGATCACCGTCTGTTTCCATCCCCACGCGAGCGAGTCCTCCCGATGCCGGAACCCCATCTCCCCCTTTTTTCCAGACAAACCATGAAACACCTCTTCCCCGCCGCCTCCCTGACCCTTTCCCTCCTGGCCGCCTGCGCCGCCCGGGCACAGGAGGGCAGCGCCCTTGACCGCCTGCCCGAAAACACCGTCGGCGCCATTGTGCTGCCGGATGCGGCCGCATGGGCCCAAACCATGGCCCAAACCACCCGTTTGGGGCAGCTCATCAACGACCCCAAGCGCTGGGAGCCAGTGTGGGCCGCGCTTGAGAAAAACGACGACAAGGGAGAATTCAAAAAGTTCCGCGCCGAAATGGGCCGCCTCAACCTCAAGAACGAAGACATCGCCGCGCTGTTCCGGCATGATGCCGGCATGGCCGTGGTGATGCTGAAAAATCCGGCCGCCAAGAACAAACCGGTGCCGATGGTGCTGGTCTGGTCGGGCTGCGGCCAGCCCCTGGCCGCCAAGTTCAAGGCCGCGCTGCTGGACCCCAAAGTGCTCGAGTTGCGCAAGGAAAAAATCGTGCGCACCGACCTTGACAAAGCCATGACCCGTTTGACGGTGGGCGAATGGAAACAGGCCGAGGCTCCCAAGTTCACCCTCCCCGAGCGCCCCGAGCAGGTGAACACGCCCGATGGCGGGGATGACGACGCCGAGGGGCAAGCCTTCCACCCCGGCGCGCACGCCGGGCAGGCCGCAGAGATTGGAGCTTTCGGGGGCGCGGGCAATGCCGGCGACAGCCACCCCGACTACCAGTTCATCTGCGAAAGCGGCGGCTATCTGCTGGTGGGCATCACCGCCGGCGACGTCAAAAATCCGGCCGAACTTGCCGGCATCGAGCAAGCCGCCACCGCCGCCATGGGCACCTTCACCGCCGCCCAAACCCGCCCCGGCACGGGCGCCTTTTCCAAGCGCCTGCAAAAGTCCCCCGCCGTGCGCGCCGTGATGGCCCCCCAGCCGGGCGACCTGCCCCTGGCGCAGATGCTGCTGGATGTGCCGGCCTTGGTGCAATTGGGAAAAACCGAATTCCTGAGAGAAAACCCGGCCAAAGCCGCCGCCGCCGACAAACTCATCAACGGTCTTGGCCTTGGCGGCGCCGGACCGTTGGCCTTTGCTTTGACTTCCGACCCGGGCCACTTCAAATCCCGCCTGGGATGGGATTGCCCGGCGCCGCGCCTTGGCCTTTTCCGCCTGCTTGACCAGAAGCACACCGCCCCCAACGTGCCTGCCTGGGTCGGCGCCGAGGTCATCCAATACACCCAATACAACTTCGACCTGGCCGGCGCCATGGACGTGGTGATCGACAGCATCAAAGCCGCCGCCCCCACCGAAGAAGATGCCGCCCAAATCGACGGCGGTGTGGCCATGGCCAACGGCGCCTGCGCCGCGCAGTTGGGCGGGCTCAAGATCCGCGATGTGCTGGCCGCCTTCGGCACCACCCACCGCGCCCTCTCGTACCTGCCCCCGGAGCAGACTCCCGAGCAGATCAAGGAAGGCGGCATGCGCCGGGCCAGCCCCTTGGGCACCTTGGCCAACGCCAAAACCGCCCTGGTCTGGCAGGAAGCCAACCCCGAGGTGTGGCGCAAGGTCATGGAGGTCATCGGCCGCAACCTTGGCGCCAACGAATCCTTCGTCAAGACCCAGGAGCAGGGCTATGACGGCTTTGCCAGCAAGCCAGACGCCAAGGACATGCAGGCCGGATTCTTCCTTGGCAAAAACGGCCTGGTCCTTGGCCTTGGCAAAGACGCCGCCCGCACCGCGATCGCCGGCCTCAACAGCCCGGCCAAGCAAAACCACCTGCTGGAGGATTGCCGCCCGGCCATGCCGCTGCGCGACGCCTGGCTGCACATCTACGGCGACATGCGCCCGGAAACCAAAAGCGGCCTTAAAACGCTGAAAACCACCCAAGCCGAACTGGCCAAAAACGCCGCCACCGACAAGCAAAAGCAGGAACAGGCCCTGATGGGCGCCATGATCTCCGCCCTGCCCACGCCCGAACAGGTGGACGAAATTTTCAGCATGACCGCCTCCCAGGGATGGACCGACGCCGCCGGCCTGCACATGGATTCCTCGGTGATCCTGCTGCCCGCCAAAAAATAATCGGCCCCGTGAAAAACACCCGCCCCGTGGCGGGTGTTTTTTCATCCCCATTCCGGCCCGGTCGCGGGCCGCCCCACTTGCATCCGGGCCCCCATGCCCGACAATGCCCGCCATGATCGACTGCCGCCACCTTTGCAAACGCTTCGGGTCCTTCACTGCGGTTGAGGATTTGTCCTTCACCGTGCCGCAGGGGGAAATCTGCGGCTTTCTGGGCCCCAACGGCGCGGGCAAAAGCACCACGATCAAAATGCTCACCGGCTTTCACCCGCCCACCTCCGGCACCGCCGCCATCGCCGGTTTTGACGTCCTGAACCAAAGTGAGGAAGCCCGCCGCCAAATCGGCTACCTGCCCGAATCCAACCCGCTCTACCCCGAGATGCGGGTCAATGAATACCTGCACTTTGTCGGCCAGCTTTACGGCATGAGCCGCAATGAGCGCAGCAAGCGCATCGCCGACCTCATCCCAAAATGTGGGATGGAAAAAATCCACGCCCGCGTGATCGGCACTTTGTCCAAGGGCAACCGCCAGCGCGCCGGGCTGGCCGCCGCCCTGCTGCACGAGCCCAAGGTGCTGATCCTGGACGAACCCACCAGCGGCCTGGACCCGGCGCAAATGCTGGCCTTCCGCGATTTGATTTTTGAATTGAAGGGCAGGCACACGATTCTGCTTTCCTCGCATTACATCCCGCAGATCGAGCAGGCCGCCGGCATGGTGGTGATTTTGGCCAACGGCAAACTGGCCGCCGCCGGCACGCCGGCCGACCTGCGCCACCGCGCCTCGCTTGGCGCGCCAGTGCTGGTGGAGACGGTGGGCGATGAGGCGCAAGTGGTGGCCGTTTTGAAAGGTGTCGCCGGCGTCAGGGATGTGGTTGCTGAAAAAACCGAGCCCAACGTCACCCGCGCCATCGTGCGCCCGGTCGGCACGGCGGACTTGCGCCAAGCAATCGCCGAAGCCCTGTCCAACGCCAAACTCCCCCTGCGCGAATTGCGCCAAGAGGCGGCGACGCTGGAGGATTTCTTTGTGGCGAGTACGGCGGGGAAGCTCTCTTTGGAGGAAAACTAAACCATGATCCCCCTCCTCGCCCGCCGCGAACTCCTCGCCTTGTTCTACTCCCCCATCGCCTGGGTGGTGCTGTGCGTGTTTTCCATCGGCACCTCGATCTGGTTCGTCAAAGGGCTGCAACCCGGCGACGAGGCCACCCTGCGCCCGACCTTGGAATTCGCCACCCTGTGGATGCTGCCCTTTTTGGCGCCGGCCGTTTCCATGCGTTTGCTCTCCGAGGAATTCCGCACCGGCACCTTTGAAAAACTGATGACCAGCCCGCTGTCGGACACCCAGGTGGTGGTGGGCAAATGGCTGGGGGCGATGGGCTTTTTGGCCGTGCTGCTGCTGCCGCTGTTGGCGCAATTGATCACGCTTGAGGCGGTGGCCAGCCCCGACTACGGGCCGGCCCTCACCGGCCTGGCCGGCCTGCTGCTGGTCGGCGGGCTGTACCTTGCGGTGGGCATTTTCGCCTCGGCCTGGACGCAAAACCAGGTGGTGGCCTTTCTGGTGACGGTGTTCATCCTGAGCATTCCCGGCGTGGGCCTGTCCTTCATCAAGGACTCGCCGTTTTTGGCCGCCAAATGGCAGACGGTGGCGGCCTATGTGTCGGTGGAGATGCAGTACCGCGACTTCTCCAAGGGCGTGGTGGATGTGCGCAATTTCATCTACTTCCTTTCCGGCATCGCGCTGTTTCTGTTTTTGGCGGTCAAAACCCTGGAAAGCCGGAGGTGGCGTTAAATGGATGCGAAACACACCCAAACCAAACGCCGCGCGATGTTCGGCTTCAATGCCTCCGTGGCGGTGGCCGCCGCCGTGTCGACGGTCATCCTGGTCAATCGGCTGGTGTGGTGGCAATACGCCGCCACCCCGCCGGCGGTCAAGAAATTCATCCGCTACGACCTGTCGGCCACCCGCGCCCACTCACTCTCACCGCAGACCAAGCGCGTGCTGGCCAAGCTGGAGGGACCGCACGAAATCATCGCGGTGTTCCGTGACGACGCCAAAAATGCTTCCGAGTTGGCCGCCGCCAGAAGGCGCAACCTCGAGGATTTGATGGAGGAATACGCCAGCGCCAGCAACCTCGTCGCCATCCGCTCGGTCAGCGCCGGCGCGCAAGGCGGCGCGCGGGAGGTGGAGCGGAAGGTGGCCAAACGCTTCGCCAAGGAAATGCGGCCGCTGCAGGAAAGCCTGACGCGGGCCCACGCCCAATTGGCGCTTTTGGCCGGCGTCCTTGGCGAATGCCAAGCCGGCCTTGACCAATTGGCCAACGCCGCCTATCCGCAGGAACGCCAGCAGGCGCAGGCGCGCGCCACCGCCAACACGCTGGCGCGCCTGCGCCAGAAAATGCTGGCCCAAACGGAAGCGGCCAAAAAAACGCTGGCCGATCCGATGCCCGATTATTTGCGCCTGCGCGACGACGCCTACAACCTGGTGGTGGACGCCAGCAAGGACATCAGCGAATGCCACGGCGCCTTGTCTGGCAACCTGGCCAACACCGCCTCCAGGCTGGAAGACCGCGAAGTCGCCCTCGACACCGCCGACCTGCTCAAAAAGACCGAGCCCTTCTACCGCAAGGCGGCCGACATCCTGCTGCAGGCGGCCGTGCCGCAAACCTATGAGCAGGCGCGCGCGGCGCTCGCCACCGGCGAATCGCTGGTGGTGCTGACCGACACCCGCGCCCGCGTGGTGCCGGCCGACCGCCTGCTGCGGCGCGTGAGCGACACGCTGGCCCGCGCCGGCGGCTCGGCGCAGGACACCGGCAAAGAGCAGTTCACCGGCGAAGAGCAGATCACCGGCGCCCTGGTCAGCCTTGGCCAAAGCGTGCCGGTGCGGGTGGTGTTTTTGCAAAGCGACGCCGGCCTGGCGCTCACGCCCGACGGCGGCCAGCCGCAGGGCCTGTTCCAAGCCATGGCCAACCGCCTGCGCGCCATGGATTTTGAAGTGGACGAAGCCAACGCCTGGCACCCCAAGGCGGTGGACGACAACGGCAACCCGCTGTCCCTGCGGGCCGCCAAGCCCGGCCAGCGCACGGTATGGGTGCTGTGCCCCTTCCGCGAGCCCAACCCGCAGCAGCCGGCCACCCTCAAGATGGACAACCGGGCGAAAACCTGCGCCTTTTTGCAAAAGCAGCTCGACCATGGCGACTCCGCCCTGATCCTGATCAACCACGACCCGCTGCCCGACCCCGAGCGCGTGAAAATCGCCGACCAGGCGCTCGGTGGCAACACCCCTTATGCGGAGCGCCACCCCATCAACGCCCTGCTCAAACATTACGGGGTGGAGGCGCAGAACTGGACCGTGCTATGCCACGAAGAGCAGGAGCCCAACATGCAGCCGGTGCCGGTGGTGCCGGTGCAAATCCAGCACTATCCGCAGGACACCGAATTGGGCCGCGCCCTGGAAGGCCTGACCCTGCGCCTGGAGCGCCCCTGCCCGGTGGTGCCCATGGTGCCGCTGCCGGCGGGCATCCGGACCCGCGAGTTGGTCTCCATCTACCTGCCCCGACTTTACACACTGGGCTACGACGCGCTGCACGACCACGGCAAACAGGCCTACAACCCCGCCACGGCCCGCCCCTATGCGCCGGTGGCCCTGGCGGTGGAGGCGCAAGTAGCCGGCAAACCGCCAATCCGGCTGATCGCGGTGGGCGACCCGGTGTGGGCGGCGGACATCAAAACCACCTTCGGCTTCCACCCCGAGTTGGCCCCGGTGGCCAGCGGCGGGGCGGTGGGCATGGCCAACACCCCGGGGGGCATTTGCGCCTGGCCGGGCAACGCCGAACTGTTCGTCAACGGCATCTATTGGCTGGCCGGGCAGGACGATCTGATCGCCCCCGGCGCCCACTCGCAGGATGTGCGGCGCATCGGGCCGATTTCACAGGGAACGCACACCACCCTGTACTGGCTGCTGCTGGCCGGCCTGCCTGCCGGGGCGGCAACGGCGGGCCTCTTGGTGTGGGCCAGGAGAAGAAAGTTTTAGCCCATGTCCATCCGCACCACCCTCACCTTGCTCGTCATCCTCGCCGTGGTCGGCCTGGCCGCTTTTTTTCTGCGCCCCAAGGGTGAGGTGAACCCGTGGGACAAGCCCACGCAAACCTTGGCCGGCGACCACAGCCCGCCTTTGCTTGAAAGTTTGAAGGTGAACATCCACCGCATCACCCGCCTGACCCTGGCCCCGGCGGGCAAAAAGGCCCTGACCTTTGAGCGCATCGGCGACGGCTGGCAATTGACCTCGCCCATCGTGCTGCCGCTCAAAACCGCGCAGTTTGAGGGGCTGATTCTGGCGCCATTGGCGGAAACCCAAAAAATCGGATCGTCCGACCACGGCGATGGCTGCGGCCCCGAATTGGGCGACATTGAAATCACCACCGACCAAGGCGCCACCCCCATCCGCCTTGGCCGGAATCTGGGCGCCGGCATCGGCCTGATTGAAGCCGGCGGAAAAGTCTTGCGCGTCAGTTCCCAACTGCACGACCTGCTCACCGCCCCGCCCCCGCTGACCGCCTTGATTTCCGCCCAACTCGATCTGCCGCCGATGGAAGCCATCACCGGCCTTGAGGTGCAAACCCCGCGCGGCAAGGCGCGGCTGCAACGCGGGAAAAATGGCTGGACCTTCGACGCCCCCGGCGCCGGGCGCGCCAGCCTGGAAGCCGTGACGGCGTATTGCGCGGTGCTGGGGGGTCTGAAAATCGTCGAGATCCCGCAGGAGACGGACGACTTGAAGCGGCTGGGCTTCGACCGCCCCATCATGCAATTCGCCCTGATCCAGGCCGATGGCAAGATCACCCGCCTGGAAATCGGCGGTCCCACCGGCCCGACGGCCACCCACTATTTCATCCGCCTGACCCAGGACCAAGGCGCCCCCCTGATCGCCACGGTGGACACCCAGCAGATCGGCTCTTTGGTCAAGGGCGGGGATTTCTTCCGCGACCTGCGGGTGGTGTTGATGAAGCAGGAGGATGTGCGGCGGGTAAGGGTGGAGCAGGGCGGAAAAACCGTGCTGGACCTGTCCCTCGACAAGGACGGCAAGGTCGCCTTCACCGACAAAAATGCGCCCTTTGCGGTGGACGGGGAATTGGGCAAGGCGAGTTTTGAGGCGGTGTTTGGGTTGAGGGGCAAGCAAGCGGCAGCCATCGCCGCGCCTTCACACCAACTCATCTTGACCGATGCTTTTGGCCGTGAAGAAAAAGTGAGCCTGATGGCAAGCGGCGAGAACTACGCCGTGCAACGCGAAGGGGATGCCGGCGGTTTTTTGGTGCCCAAGGCGCAACTTGCGCCTCTGCTGATGGGCGCGGCGGAATTGCGGGACCGGGAGATCAAATGGTTGCCGGCAGGCGGGGAGATTGCGGAGATCACACTCAACACCTTTCACTTTGTGAAAACCAACGACACATGGACAACAAAAGATGGCAGCCCATTTGACGAGCCCAGTGTCGTGGCGCTGGAAAAGGCCTTGCAACATCCAAAGGTGAAATTTTATTACCCGGCAGATATTTGCAAGGAGTATATCGCCAACCACCACCTCGATGCCAAAGCAAAAACCGTCTCCGGGGAAGCTCACTTCCATTTAGACATGAATTCTACCGGACTTGGCAATTTGACCTTGGCCGACCAATCCAAGCCCTTGGTGATGATGCCACCTGAATTCGTTTCTATTTTGACCGGAGAATTCCAACCCCGCCAACTCCTCGCCCTTGCGCCCAATCAAATCGCCAGCATTGAGATCAACACCACCAAAATCACCCGCCGCGCCGACGGCACCTACGAAGCCAGCCATCCCAAACTCACGCAAGCCGCCTGCGCCCAACTCTTCGACACCTTGGGAAACCTGCGCGCGGAGCAACCCATTTCTTGGCCAGACGCCGGAACGGACAGTGCCGTCATCGTCCTCAATGCTGCCGACGGCAAGGAATACACCCTGTGCATCCGGAATGATGCCGCTGCCATTTCTGGGCCACTTGCCCCCCGCTTCTTCCTCTGGCCCCCCGCCTCCCCCCAAGCCAAAGCCGTCCAAGCCATTCTCGACCAGATGAAAAAGTAGACGCGCCGGCTCGGCGCGTTCACGGTCCATCCATTTGAAAACAACGCGCGCTTCAAAATGAAACGGGCGTTGTTTTTATTGCATCAACTTCAAACGCGGCGGCCCGCCGCGTCTACTTTTTTAACCGTCCCACCCCCACCGCATCCGCCCATGCCTTGGGCACCGGCAACGGCTCGCCAAACATTTCCGCCGCCAGCAACTCCGCCCCCAACAGGGCCATGGAGATGCCGCGCGGGCCAAGCGCAGTCAGCAGCGCCACATGGGGGTGGCTTGGCAAACACCCCACCACCGGCAGGCGATCCGCCACATGGCAGCGCAGCCCTGCGCGGGTGGTGCGCGGTGAATCCTTCCACACGCCTGCCAAAGCGGGCAGGGCGCCGTCCGCGCCGGCGAGCAATTCCGCTTCATCTTCGCTGCGGCAGGCCAAATCCAAATCGCCGGACTGATGGGTGGCGCCCAAGGTGTGGCGGCCTTCCTCTGCCGGCACCAGGTAATGGCCGAAATGTAAAACGCACTTGAGGCCGGTGCTGGCCGGCACGGCGGGCAGGGAAAGATTCTGGCCGCGCACCGGGATCAGGCGCAACTGCGGCAGCGCCGCGGCCGGGCCAAGCGAGGCCACCAATGCCGGCGCGCACTCGGCGGCGGCGATCACCACCCAATCGGCTTCGTCGCCGGAAATTTTCGCCACCTCGCGCTTTTCAAACGTGATCAGCGGATGCTGCGTCAACCGCGCGCACAGCCGCGCCGGCGACACCCAACCCGATACCGGACAATGCACGGCAGCACTGGGAATCACGATGCCGGCGATGGCGCCGGCTTCTTGCGCGGTCACTTCGCGCATGAGGGATTCGGGCCAGCCCAATTTCTTCACCCGGCGGCGGAACACCTCCAGATTTTTGGGTTCGCGCCACCACAGGGAACCCGTCGGATGCCACAAATCGGGCGCCAAAACCGCCAACTGGCGGACGGCGTGCCAAAAGGCCGCGCGTGAAAAATCACCCTCCAGCGTGCCGATGCCGGAAAACATCGGCTGCACCAGACCCTGCGCATTGCCGGAGGAATGGGCGCCGATGCCGCGCCAATCCGCCAGCGTGACACGCACGCCGCGGACGGCCAGCGCGCGGGCGGCGGCGCAGCCGGATATGCCGGCGCCGATGACCAGGGCCGTTTGGAAATTTTTCGTCCGGCGCACACAGGGCTCGCGGGCGCAAGGCGGCGGTTGCGTCAACTTCCCCGCCAACATCTCACGCTTCTTCCCGAAGCCTTCCTGCCGCTGCCACGACCAGCCCGCCGCCGACAGATTCATCCGCACCTGTTCACCCACCGTCCAGGTGGCGAAGGTGGCGCCCGGGGCCGACAACCGCGCGGCGGCGGTGAAAAGTTCCGCACTCCACATGGCCGGATTTTTCTGCGGGCTAAAGCCGTCGAAAAACCACGCCTCCACGCCGCGGCCGGCATCCGCGGCGTCCAACACCTCCACCGCTTCGCCGTAGAGCAGCGTGAGACTGGCGCTTTGCCCGCCAGCCAGCGCGAACGCCAGCCGGTGGGTGCCGGGCAGGGGCGGCGGCCATTGGGCAAGCAGTGCCTCCATCGCACCGGGATCCGGGAAATCGGCCAGCGCCCGACGCGCATCCGCCGCCGTCATCGGATGTTTTTCAACGGAAACAAAATGCAGGCGCGCACCTGCCGGCGCGGCTCGCCCGAACAACGCCTGCGCAGCCAGAAAATTCAATCCGGTGCCAAAGCCGGTTTCCCCCACGGTGAAAGAACCACCCGGAGCCAGCGCGGCAAAATGCTCCGCCAATCGGTTGCCACCCAAGAACACATGCTCCGCCTGCGCCAAGGCGCCTTGGCGCGAACCGTAGATGTCGCCGTACAGCGGGGCCGCCGGGCGGCCGCTTTCATCCCAAGCCAGCGTGGCGGGCGCAAAAGAATCCATCGCCGGATTCTACTTGGCTCTTTTGCAAAAAAGCCGGGCAACGCTAGAATCCCCGCCCCCCGCCGCTGTAGCTCAGTGGTAGAGCAGCGCTTTCGTAAAGCGCAGGTCGTCGGTTCAAATCCGATCAGCGGCTGACGGCGCCCCGCATCCGTGCGGGGCGCTTTTTTTGTATCCTTCCCGCCCCGCGCGCCACCTTTGGGGCGTGCGCCGGATTCGTTGCCACCTTAGCTCAGTTGGTAGAGCAGTGCTTTTGTAAAGCACAGGTCGTCGGTTCGAGCCCGACAGGTGGCCCTGCCCGTTTGGAATGAAAAAACCGCCTTTTTGGCGGTTTTTTCATTGCATGCGGCAAACACACGGCCAACAGCGGGGGCTTACTTGGTTTCCACCACATTGGTTTCCGTCTTGAGCAGCTCCTCTTTGGTCGGCGGGGGCACCCATTCGCTGGGGCCCGGCACGCGGCCAAGCCGGGTCAGGCGGCCGGCGATTTCCGGCTTTTTGTGGTTCACATAGGCGGCGTATTGCACATAGCGCAGGGCATTGGGCTGATCGCGTATGGCACTGTAAAAATCCGCGGTGGCGAGGTACACGGCGTAGCGCTCGCCGGCCCCCTCGTCCCACGCACGGATTTCGGCCTTGTGGAAGGAGCCCACGGCACCATCCCCATCACCCATGGCGGCCAAGCCGCGGCCCTGGCGCACAAAGTCGCGGCTGGTGCCGTGGCGCTTGACTTCCTCGGCCAGGAAGACGGTCAGCCCCGCATTGTCGTGCTGGGCAATTTTGGCATTGGCAATGTCGTCGCACAGGCCGGCGGAAGCCGGCGATTCATGCCCAACCAAGGCCAGCGCCTGGCGCAGCGAGGTCTCGGCCTGCTGGGGGCGGCCCAAACGCAGAAGGCAATAACCGCGGCCGCGCAATGCCTCGAAATCCTCGGGGGCTTTGACCAGCACTTCGTCGTATTTCTTAAGGGCGCCTTCCCAATTGCCCATTTGGCGGCAACTGTCGGCCTGGTAGCGCAACTGGGGCACGCTGGTGGCGCAGGCGGTGAGCGTTCCAAGGGCGAGGGCAAGAGTGGCGGCGGAGGCGAATGTCTTCATGGTAAAAGCCTGAAAAGCGGAAAAATGCCGGAGGGCGGCGGAATCCAAAAAGAAGGAGCCGAGGGCAAAACGGGAGTATATGATGGCCCGGCCCATGAGTCTTGCCCCTGCCATCCCCCCACCATTGGCCTGCGTCATTTTGCTGCACACCCCCCCCAAGGGCGGGGTGGACGGCGCGCACTACGACCTGCTGGTGGAGCCCCCCGCCCCTTTTCTCCCGCCCGATGCAGACCGGTTGTGGGCCGCCCGGCTGCCTGTGCCCCCTTGCGGCTGGGCTGATGCGGGCGTTTTTCCCCTTTTGCGCATCCCACCGCACCGCCGGGAATACCTGACCTATGAAGGGCCGGTTTCCGGCGGACGCGGCGATGTCAAGCGGGTGGACGGGGGCAGCGCCCGCACCCTGGTTTGGACCGCGGATGCCATCGTTTGGGAAATGAACCTGCGCGGATTCCAGGGCCGGATCTCACTGAGGCGGACCGCCGGGGAGCAATGGCTGGTCCAAGCGGACAAATATCCCATAAAAACCCCTTGCCTTCCCCGGCCGGCGCGCCCATAATGCGGCTGCTTACGCCGCCGGCCGGCACCCCACCAGGCTCACCAAGGTTTCCTTTCATGCCCCCAGCCCCCACCCCACGCACCCCGGGTTCCGCCGCCGATTCCATGCGCAGACGCAAACTCGGGGAGATTCTTCGCCATTGGAACATCTGCAATACCCAGCAAATCCACACCGCCCTCAAAGGAGCCAACAGCACCGGCCAGCGGTTGGGGGAAATGTTGGTGCAGATGAACTTCTGCTCCGAAGATGATGTGGCCAAGGCCATTGCCGCCCAGCAGGGTGCGGCCTTCATCGACCTGGAAAAAACAACCGATGCGGTCAGCCGGGAAAACCTCAACCTGTTGCCGATGGATGTGATCAAGCGCTTCCGCGTCCTGCCGCTGGGGCAGGAGGGCAACCGCATCCACCTGCTGACCAACAATGCGCTCGACCTGGCGTTGGAAGATTACCTGCGCGACAAGATGAAGTTGGACGTCAAATTTTCGATGGCGACCCTGTCGCGCATCATGAAACTGATCGACAAACTCAACGACGAGTCGGCGCAGGAAATGAAAAAAATGGCCGAGGAGGCCGACAGCGTCGAGGTCAAGGAGGACATCGGCGGGGAGGAAAAAGACGACCCCACCCAAGGGCCGGTCATCAAACTGGTAACCCAGGTCCTGGCCGAAGCCCTGTCCACCGGCGCCAGCGACATCCACATCGAGCCTTTTGAAGACCGCGTGCGCCTGCGCTACCGCATCGACGGGGTCTGCCATGAACGCAACACCATCCCCAAGCGCACCCAAGGCTCGGTGATCGCCCGCCTCAAGATCCTCTCGGGCGTGCGCGTGGAAGAACGCCGCATCCCGCAGGACGGCCGCATCAAGACCAAATTGAACGGCACGGTGATTGACTTCCGCGTGTCGTTCTGCCCGGCCTACCACGGCGAATCGGTCGTCCTGCGTCTGTTGCGTTCGGACTCCGCCAAACTCGGCCTCAACAAATTGGGCATGCGCGACGACACGCTGGCGATCTTCAAGGAAACCATCCTCAAGCCCAACGGCATCTTCCTGGTCACCGGCCCCACCGGCTCGGGCAAGACCACCACCCTGTACTCGGCCCTGCAGGACCTCAACCGCCCCGACCGCAAGATCATCACGGCCGAGGACCCCATCGAATACAACTTCAAGGGCATCAACCAATGCCAGGTGAACGAATCCACCGGCATGACCTTCCCGGTGATTTTGAAGGCCATGCTGCGCCAGGCGCCCAACATCATCCTGGTCGGCGAAATCCGCGACAAGCCGGTGGGCGAGGTGGCCATCCAGGCCGCCCTGACCGGCCACATGGTGTTCTCCACCCTGCACACCAACGACGCGCCCAGCGCCATGACCCGTCTGATCGACATGGGGCTCAAGCCCTTCCTGATCGCCTCGTCGGTGCAGGCTGTGCTGGCCCAGCGTCTGGTGCGCATTCTGTGCAACGACTGCAAACAGGTGGACATGAACCCCAACGAGCACGAGATGGCCCTGTGCGACATCAAAGCCTCCGACGTCACCGGCGACCGCCGCATCTACAAGCCGGTGGGCTGCCCCAACTGCGGCAACACCGGCTTCAAGGGCCGGCGCGGGGTGTATGAGATCATGGTGATGAACACCGAAATCCGCGACCTCACCTTCAAACGATCGCCGGTCAACCTGCTGCGCAAGGCGGCCATCGCCGGCGGCATGCGGCCCCTGCTTGGCGACGGCAAACTCAAAATCCTCGACGGTGGCACCACCCCGCATGAGGTTTCCAAAATCGCCCAGGTTGAGGGCACCGTCAGCCACTGAGTCCCGCTCCGTTTCCCGTCCAGACTTTCAACTTCCAATTTCCAAATCCCATGTCCGACCCCACCCCCGAAACCGCCATTTCCGCCGCCGCCGGCCCGGTCATCCAGATCGACCGCATCCTGGAGACCGTGATCAAAAACGAGTGCTCCGACCTGCACCTGTCCGTGGGCAAAAAGCCCACCGTGCGCTCCGGCCACGGCCTGATCGAACTCAACACCAAAGTGCTTGAGCCCGCCGACACCGTGGCGGTGATGAAGGCCATCGCCCCCGAACGCGCACAGAACGAATTGCAGGAAAAAGGCAGCGCCGACTTCGCCTTCGCCTACGGCGACGGCAACGACCCGATGAAGTCGGCCCGCTTCCGCGTGGCGTTGTTCCGCCAGCGCGGCACCATCGCCATGGTCATCCGCCGCATTCCCTACAAGTTGATGGACATCGAAACCATCGGCCTGCCGAAAATCGTGATGGAGCTGATCCGCCGCCCGCGTGGCCTCTTCCTGGTCACCGGTCCCACCGGCTCGGGCAAATCCACCACCCTGGCCTCGATGATCAACTTCATCAACACCAACATGGAGCGCCACATCATCACGGTTGAGGATCCCGTGGAATACGTGCACCCGCACAAAAAGTCCATCGTCAACCACCGCGAATGCCATGTGGACATCACCGTGCCCAAGGGCACCTCGCCCTTCTCGGAAGCCATCCGCCGCGCACTGCGCCAGGACCCGGACATCATCCTGGTCGGTGAAATGCGCGACTTGGAAACCATCGAAGCGGCCATTTCCGCCGCCGAAACCGGCCACATGGTGTTCGGCACCCTGCACACCAACGGCGCCGCCTCGACCATCAACCGTCTGACCGACGCCTTCCCCACCAACCAGCAGGAACAGATCCGCGTGCAGTTGTCCACCACGCTGCTCGCCGTGCTCTCGCAGCAGCTGGTGCCGCGCTGCGACAAAAAGGGCGTGTGCGCCGCCTACGAATTCATGGTGGTGACCCCCGCCATCGCCAACATGATCCGCGAGAACAAAACCTTCCGCATCGACTCGGCGATCCAGACCGGCGCCAAGTTCGGCATGCAGCTGCTCGACGACCATCTTTGGAGCCACTACACCTCCGGAAAAATCAAGGCCGACACCATGATCGACCGCTCGCGCAACCCCGATGCCTTGGTTGAAAAGGTCAAGCGCACCGGCGGCACCATCGGCCGCGTGGAACTTGATGAAAACGGCGGAGGAGGCCACTGATGAGCGCCCATAACCCACTCGGCCCCCCCCGTCCGGAGCGGGACGACACCGACATGCGCGGCCGGAAAATCGGCCGCATCCTGATCAAGATGGGAAAAGTCACCATGGAGCAGGTGGAGCAGGCGTTGGCACGCCAGCAAAAGGAAAAGGCGCAACTGGGCACCATCCTGGTGGAAATGAACCTGGTCAAGAAGGAAGACATCGAAGTGGCCCGCGCGCACCAGGAAGGGATGCGCGTCATTACCACAAAGGATCTCACCGTACCGGACGATGTGAAGGCGATGGTGCCGGCGGAAATGGCCAACGCCTACCAAATCCTGCCGATCTCCTACGACCAGGCGTCGAATACCATCACGGTGGCCATGAAGTCGGCCGACAACTTCCGCGCGGTGGACGACCTGCGCCTGCTCATGGGCTTCAGCGTCAAGGCGGTGTTCTGCCCGGGCGAAGAACTCTCCAAGCGCATCGACACTGAATATGGCGAAGGCGAGGAAACCCTGGCCTCGCTGGTGGAGGGGATGGGTGAAGACGAACTCGATGAACTCGGCAAAGCGGGCCGCGCCAACGACCTGGACGCAGCCATGGCGATGGCCGAGGACAACCGTGTCAAACGCCTGGTCAACCTAATCCTCATCCAAGCCATCAAAGAAAAAGCCGCCGACATCCACATCGAGCCGTTCGAGGACGAACTCAAGTTGCGTTACCGCATCGACGGGGTGCTCTATGAAATGGTGCCGCCGCCCAAACAATTGGCAATGGCCGTCATTTCGCGCCTGAAAATCATGGCCAATCTCAACATCGCCGAGCGCCGCGTACCGCAGGACGGGCGCATTGAACTGTCGCTGGGTGGCAAGCCGGTGGACTTGCGCGTGGCCGTGCTGCCCACCATGTGGGGCGAAGCCATCGTCATGCGTATTCTGGACCGCACCAACACGGCTTTGTCGCTGGACACTTTGGGCTTCCGCTCGGAAGAATTGGGCACTTTCCGCCAACTCATCGACAAACCCAACGGGGTGGTGATTGTGACCGGCCCCACCGGCTCGGGCAAAACCACCACGTTGTATTCGGCACTGGCCGAACTCAACACGCTGGAAGACAAAATCTGCACCGCCGAAGACCCGGTGGAATACGACCTGGACGGCATCATTCAGGTGCAGGTCAAACCGGATGTCGGCCTGACCTTCGCCGCCGCCCTGCGCTCCTTTTTGCGCCAAGACCCGGACATCATCTTGGTCGGTGAAACCCGCGACCTGGAAACCGCCCGTATTTCGATCCAAGCGGCGCTCACCGGGCACTTGGTGTTCACCACCCTGCACACCAACGATGCGCCGTCTTCCATCGCGCGTCTTTTGGACCTGGGGCTGGAGCCCTTCCTGGTGACCGCCTGCCTGGAAGGCGTCCTGGCCCAGCGCCTGGTGCGCAAAGTGTGCAAAGCCTGCCGTGATGCCTACACCCCCACCGACCGCGAATTGATGCAACTTAAGCTGACCATCGCCGATCTGGAAGGCCGGCAAATCTACCGGGGCAAAGGTTGCGAGTCATGCAACCGATCGGGCTATGCCGGCCGCATGGGTTTGTATGAAGTGATGGTGATCAATGATGAAATTCGCGATTTGGTGCTTAACGCCGCATCCAGTCAAAAGATACAACGCGCCGCCATGAAACATGGCATGCGCACCCTGCGCCAAGGCGGTATTTTGGGCATCTACGACGGCCAAACCACCATCGACGAAGTCTGCCGTGAAACACTCGAGGAACTGTAAAAATCGGTAAAAAAATTCCCTTTTCCCCCATTCAAGCCTATTATGCTGACGGCGCCGATGAAGAGGCGCGCCGGCTCACCCTGAACAGGATCCCCCATGCCAACTTTCATTTTTGAAGCCATCAACGAAGCGGGCAAGCCGCACAAAGGCAGCATTGCCGCCACCAACAACGACGAGGCCATCCAAAAAATCCGCAGTCAGGGTTATTTCCCGACGTCGGTCAAGGAACAGAAGGCAAAAAAGGGTGGCACCAGCGAAGCCGCCGCCGGACCGGCCAAGAAAAAGAAGATGTCGGAGATCAACTTGGCCATCCCGGGCTTTGACGGGGTCTCCAACAAGGAACTGGCATTGTTCACACGCCAACTGTCCACTCTCCAAGACGCCGGTCTGCCTCTTTTGCGCTCGCTTGACGTGCTGGCCCAGCAGCAGAAGCCCGGCACCCTTAAAAGCGTGCTTCAGACCATGCAGGATGATGTTTCCGGCGGCGCTTCCCTGTCCGATGCCATGAACAAGCACCCCAAAGCCTTCGACCGGCTGTACGCCAAAATGGTGGCGGCCGGCGAAGTCGGTGGCGTGCTGGACGTGATCCTGCAGCGCTTGGCCGAATTCCTTGAAAAATCCGAAAAATTGAAGGGCAAAGTCAAATCCGCCATGGTCTACCCGGTGGTGGTGCTGGTGGTGGCCTTCATCATCGTGATGGGCATCATGGTGGGCATCGTGCCCAAATTCCTTGAAATTTTCAAGCAGTTCAATGCGTCCATGCCCGCCCCCACGCAATTCCTCCTGTGGGCAGCCAAGTGGATTGGCGGCCCCATCCTTGGATGGATGGGCGTCAAGGAAGCCGACTACAACAAGAACCAGACCGTGCCGGGCATCGTCTGGTTGCTGCTTGTCCCGTTTGTCCTTCTGTTCGCCTTCATGGGCCTGCGCAAAACCAAAATCGGGAAAAAGATCATTGACCGCGTGGCCTTGGTGACACCGGTGCTTGGGCCCCTGATTGCAAAATCCACCATCGCCCGCTTCTCGCGCACCCTTGGCACCCTGGTGACCGCCGGCGTGCCGATCCTGGACGCCATCCGCGTCACCGCCGAAACCACCGGCAACGGCGTGTTTGCCAAAGCATTGGAAGACGCCCATGACTCGGTGCGCCAAGGCGACACCTTCGCCGAGCCCCTGCGCAAAGCCAAGGTTTGCGACCCCATCGTCACCAACATGATCGAAGTGGGCGAGGAAACCGGCGACTTGGACAAGATGCTGATCAAGATCGCCGACAACTACGATGAAGAAGTGGACAATGCCGTGGCCGCCCTGATCTCGGTGATTGAACCGATGATGGTGGTGGTTTTGGGCGGCATCGTCGGCGGCATCGTGGTGTCGCTGTTCATGCCCATGATCTCCATCATGCAGTCGCTGATGGGCGGCGGCGGCAAGTAAAGAACAAAGAATCCAATGAAACCGCCCCCAAGGGCGGTTTTTTTTGCGCCTACAATTCCCCCATGATCACCAACGACAACGTGTTCGAGAAAATCGTCGCCGGCGAATTGCCCTGTTTCAAGGTCTATGAAGACGGCCGTGTGCTGGCTTTCCTCGACATCAACCCCCTCTCGCCCGGCCACACGGTGGTCATCCCCAAGCGCAAGAGCCTGACCTTGGCTGATCTGCCCGAGGCGGACGCCGCCGCCATCGGCGCGGCCCTGCCCAAAATCTCCCGCGCCGTGACGGCTGCCACCGGCACAGCCGATTACAACCTGCTGCAAAACAACGGCGAAAGTGCCGGCCAAGTGGTCCGGCATGTTCACTTCCACATCATTCCAAAATACGCCGATGGCTCCGGCCTCCCCTTCCAGTGGCCCAAGGGCGCGTTGGACAAGGCGCAAGGTGCCGCTTTGGCGCTGCAGATCACCACATTTCTCAAATAAAACATGGACTACCGCATCATCTCCATCGGCGCCCTGGCCCGCCATGAACTCTGGACCAAGGCCTCCGCCGCAGCCGCGCACGAGCACGCCACCACCACCCTCATCCGCACCGGCGACCGCATCATCCTGGTTGATCCCGGCCTGCCGGCGCAACTGTTGCTGCCCCGTTTGGCCGAGCGCGCAGGATTGACCGCCGACGACATCACCGACGTGTTCCTGACCTCCTTCCACCCGGCTCACCGGCTGGGCCTCAAGGCCTTTTCCAAGGCGACTTGGTGGATCTCCGAGCGGGAGCGCGAAGTGGTCGGCCAGACTTTGGTCGAGAAATTCCAACGCGAGGAGGGCGACGCCGACCTGCAGAACCTGCTGCGCGAGGACATCGCCCTTCTGCAGCACTGCAAGAACGCGCCGGACAAACTTGCGCCCAAGGTGGACCTGTTCCCCCTCTACGGCTTTTCCGCCGGCACCTGCGGCCTGCTGCTGGCCTTCCCGCGCCAGACCGTGCTGATCGCCGGCGACGCGGTGGGCACCTGCGAGCACCTGGAGCAGGGCCGCGTGCTGCGCGGGGCGGCGGATGTGCGGATGGCGCAGGAAAGCCTGAAGGAGGCCCTGGAAATCGCCGACATCATCGTGCCGGGCCATGACAACGTGATCCTCAACCCGATGCGGCAGAGCCGCCAGGTCGTGGATCTGGATTGAAAATGCGGTTGAAGCCGGGACAATCCGAACCCCCTCCCTCCTGGCCGGATTTCCTGTCCGGCAGCGCCCCCTTTTGCGCACTGAAAGAAGCCCTGTTGCGCGGCGGACAGACGCCCGTGCGCGGTGCGCGCGGATCTTCCACCGCCGTGCTGGCCGGCCTCTTGGCGGCGCAAACCGGACGCGACCTGCTGCTGGTCGTGGCGCATCTGGATGAAGCGGACGAAGTGATGGAAGACTGGGCCGCATTGCAGGCCCTGGGATTTGCGCTCGACGCCGCGCGCTTCCCGGCGATGGAAGTGCTGCCGGGGGAAACCACCGTCAATACCGAACTGCTCACCGAACGGATCGAGGTCGCCGGCAGAGTGGCTGCACGGCGGCGAAGCGCGGCCCCCACCCTGATCGTCGCCCCGGTGCAGGCCCTGATGCAGCCGGTGCCGCGCCCCGAGCGGGTGGAAGCCATTTCCATCCAATTGTCCAAGGGAACCACCCTGTTCCTGCAAGGCTTGGCCCGCCAACTCGAAGAAGCGTCATTCCGCCGCGTCCCGGCCATCGGCGAGCCCGGCGATTACGCCCTGCGCGGCGGCGTGCTCGACGTTTATCCGCATGCCGCGCTGCTGGTCGCCGCCGACGGCGCCCCGGTCGAAGCCGGCCCGTTGCGCCTGGACTTCTTCGGCGATGAACTTGAAAACATCCTGCTGCTGGATCCGGATTCCCTGGTCCCGCGCGCGGGCACGCCGCCCCTCGCCTCCGTGCGCCTGCTGCTCAAATCGGCGGAGGAACTGGCCAAGGACGACGGCGGCGTGGCCTTGGCCGACCTGCTACCGGCCGATACCGCCGTCGTCCTCCACGAACGCATGGAACTCCTGGAGCAGGCGCGCGGCTATTTCGAGCGCCTGTCCAACCCGATCGGCATCGTCTCCCCGCGCACCCTGTTCGAGAAACTGGGCAAGCGGACGCAACTGGAATTCAACCAGTATTCGGCGGCCGGCAAGCGCAAGGATGAATTGGTTCTTCCCCTGGTACCCCTGCCCACCTTCCCCACCGACCTGGCGGAAGCCTGCAAGGAACTGGCCGCCCTGGCGCAAACCCATGCCGTCATCGTCCTGACGCGCCAGCCGGAGGACGCCAAGCGCCTGGAAGAGTTGATGGGATCGTTTGCGCCGGAGGTAAGCGGGCAATACGGCGTCGCGCAAGGCGCGCTCCATCGGGGTTTCGTGTGGCAGGAGGGATCCAAACCGCTTCTGCTCCTCCCCTACCACGAGCTGATCCACCGCTACGAGATCAAGCGCAAATTGCGCCGCATCCAGACCCCGCAGCAAGTCTCCACGGGATTGCCCGGCGACGCCTTCCTCGACCTTTCGCCCGGCGACATCGTGGTCCACGCCGACCACGGGCTGGCGCGCTTCGCGGGCCTGCGCACCCTCAAACGCGACGGGAAAAACGCCGAGTACCTGACGCTGCAGTTCGCCGACGAGGTGGTGCTGCACGTGCCGATGGCCGAGAGCGATCTCCTGCAGAAATACATCGGCGGCTTCGGCGGCAAGCCCCCGGCCCTCTCGGTGCTGGGCGGGCAGAGTTGGAAGAAGAAAAAGGAGGATGTCGCCGGCGCGGTCAAGCTCATGGCCGCGGAGCTCCTGCGCGTGCAGGCCGCCCGCCAGGCCGCCCCGGAGACCGCCTTCCCCCCCGACACGCCGTGGGTCAAGGCCTTTGAAAGCGCCTTTCCCTTCGAGGAAACCGAGGACCAACTGGCCGCCATCGGCGCCGTCAAGCGCGACATGGAGAGCGCCAAGCCCATGGACCGCCTTTTGTGCGGCGACGTCGGCTTCGGCAAGACCGAAGTGGCCATCCGCGCCGCCTTCAAGTGCGCCGAGGCCGGCAAGCAGGTCGCGGTGCTGGTGCCCACCACCGTGCTGGCCGAGCAGCACGGGCACTCCTTCCGGTCGCGCTTCGCCGGCTACCCCTTCCGCGTCGAGTCGCTGTCGCGCTTCAAAACCGGCCGCGAGCAGTTGGACGTCTTGGACGACCTGGCCCAAGGTAAGGTGGATGTCATCATCGGCACCCACCGGCTCCTGTCGCAGGACGTGGCGTTCAAGGACCTGGGCCTGGTGGTGATCGACGAGGAGCAGAAATTCGGCGTCGAACACAAGAACCGCCTGCTCTCCCTGCGCCTGTCGGCCGACGTGCTGTCCATGAGCGCCACGCCCATCCCGCGCACGTTGCACATGAGCATGGTGGGCCTGCGCGACATCTCCTCGCTGACCACCGCGCCGCAGGACCGGCGCGCCGTGCTGACCGAGGTGATCCCGTGGAGCAACGAAGCCATCCGCAGCGCCATCACCCGCGAACTTTCGCGCGAGGGGCAGGCGTTCTTCGTCCACAACCGCGTGCACGACATCTACGAGGTCGCCGACCGCATCCGCGCCCTGGTGCCGGGCGCGCGCGTGGTGGTCGGGCACGGCCAGATGGGCGCCCACGAGATGGAGCAGGTGATGCTCGCCTTCACCCGCCATGAGGCCGACGTGCTGGTGGCCACCACCATCATCGAAAGCGGCATCGACATCCCGCGTGCCAACACGATCATCATCGACCGCGCCGACCTCTACGGCCTGGCGCAACTGCACCAATTGCGCGGCCGCGTCGGCCGCTGGAAGCACCGCGCCTACTGCTACCTGCTGCTGCCCGAGCACCACGGCCTCTCCGACATCGCCGCCAAGCGCCTCAAGGCGATCGAAAACTACTCGATGCTGGGTGCCGGCTTCAAGATCGCCATGCAGGACCTGGAAATCCGCGGCGCCGGCAACCTTCTGGGCAAGGAACAGAGCGGACACATCGCCGCCGTCGGCTACGAGATGTACTGCATCCTGCTGGAGCGCGAGACGCGCAAATTGCGCGGTGAAAAAATCGTGGACGCCCACAAGACGCGCCTGGAATTGCCGCTGGCCGAAGGCGCAGTACCAAAAACATGGATCCCCAGCGACCGCCACCGCCTAGCCGCCTACCGCCGCCTGATGCGCGCAGCCAACCTGCCGGAACTGGCCGCCGTGATGAAGGAATTGCAGGAAGCCTGGGGGCAAGCCCCGCAGGAGGCGAACTTGCTGGTCGCCGCCGCCGAATTGCGCCTGTCGGCGGCCGGATTTGGCATCGTCAAAATCTTGCTGGCCAAGCCGGACCTGGTCTTCACGCTGGAAACCGGGGCGCTCGCCAAGGCGCAAGTCTTGTTCGACGGCCTGCCGGGCCGGATGACGGCGGCCGACCCAACCACCATCCACTGGCGCCCCCCGGAAAAATTCCTGGCCGATGAAATCACCTTGGCCGCCGTCCTGCGCAAGGTGGTGGTGAAGCCTGCGGCCTAGCAGGCGTACAATTGCCCGCCGTGCCCCCCCTCTCCCCCGCCTACGAAACTTTGCTTGCGCAACTGGAACAGTTGCCGGGCATCGGCCGGCGCAGCGCGGAGCGCATCGCTTTTCACCTTCTCAAGTCGCCACCGCAAAACGCCATGGCATTGTCGGAAGCCATCGGGCGTTTCACCCATGACCTCAGGGCCTGCACCGCCTGCGGGCACTTCACCGAAAGCGACCCCTGCCCCATTTGCGCCGATCCGCGCCGGGACCGCGCCACTGTGCTGGTGGTGGAGCGGCCAAGCGACATCGTCACTCTGGAGCAACTTGGGATTTACCGCGGCCTGTACCACGTGCTGATGGGCAGAATGTCCGCATTGGAATCGGTGGGAGCCGGCGACCTCAACATTCAGGGGCTTTTGGCCCGGGTGCAAAGCGGCGAAGTGACGGAAATCATCCTGTGCACGCAACCCACGCTCGAGGGCGACGGGACTGCGTCATTCCTGGCCGAACAACTCGGGCCGACCGGCATCAAGGTCTCGCGGTTGGCGCGCGGCATCCCGGTGGGCGCCACGTTGCAGGGTGTTTCCAAGGCCGTCCTGATGCATGCCGTGCAGGGAAGGCAGGGGATGTAAATTACCCTTGCGATGCGCCTCGACACCTCCCTCCAACAACGCATGGACCAGCGCCAAACGCTGGACCCCCGCCTGATTCAGGCGATGGAGGTGTTGCAGCTTTCCGCACCGGCGCTGGAGCAAAAAGTCGAGGCGGAGTTGATGGACAATCCGGCACTTGAAATTGAACCACCCGAAGGGGAGAACTGGCAATGGGATGACCGGCGTCGACCCGGCGCCTCTGGCAACAACCAGACCCGCCGCGTGCGCATGGGTGCGGGTGAACGGGATGCCAAACAGGATGCCATGGCCAATGCCCCGGCCAAGGGCGCCTCGCTGCATGATCAATTGAAATCCCAATGGTGCATGGCCGAAGCGAACGAAGACGACCTGAAACTGGGCGAATTCCTGCTCTCGCGAATTGATGCCGACGGTTATTTGCGTGAAAGCGGAGCCGCGCTAATCTCGGCAGCCCCACCACACACCCGTCCGGAGGATGTGGAACGGGTAATCCGCCTGCTGCAGACCCACCTGGAACCGCCGGGGCTTGCCGCGCGCAACTTGCGCGAATGCCTTTTGCTCCAGATTGCAGCCGAAGAAAAAATGGAGGCTGGCGGACACCCGCTTGAACGCGCCATCGTCCTGCACCACCTGCCGGACATCGAGGCCAACCATCTCCCAAAGGTTGTTGCAGCTTTGGGTGCCTCCATGGCGCAGATCCAAGCCGCGGTCAAGGGCCTGCGCCGCTTCAACCCGCACCCCGGGCGCCTGTTGGCCAGCGAGGCCGCCTGCAACATCTATCCGGATGCCGCCGTGGAATTCGATGAAATGGGGGCCATCACCGTGGAATTGGCGCGCGGCAACCTGCCACCCCTGTCGATCAATTCCGCCATCGAGACCTTGACGCGAGACAAGGGCGCCGATCCCCAGATGCGCAAAGACATGGCCCACTATGTCGGCAAAGCGCGCACATTGATGGAAGCCATCGAGCAGCGGCGCGCAACACTGCAAAAAGTCATATGCGAAGCCGTGCGGGAGCAACGGGCCTTTTTCGAGCAAGGGCCTCAGGCCCTCAAACCACTGACAGAAACAGAGATTGCGCATCGTCTGGGAGTCCACGTGGCCACCGTGTCACGGGCGGTCTCGGACAAATACCTTGACACCCCGCGCGGCATCCTGCCGCTGCGCATGTTGTTTTCCGGCGGCACCACCAACACCGCCGGCGAAGCCCTGGCATGGGGGGCGGTGCAGGAAAAACTCAAGCGGATCGTGGCGGGCGAAAACCCCAAAAAACCGCTGTCCGACGACGCCTTGGTCAAGGAACTGGAGAAATCCGGCCTCACCATCGCCCGCCGCACGGTGGCAAAATACCGGGATGAACTGGACATCCCAACCGCCCGCGAACGAAAAAAACATTGACCCGCCTTCGTCGCCTGACAAAAACAAAAAAAGACCTATACAATTCCTCCGCCTCAGTTTAGACTCACCGTATCATTTTTTGCATCCCCACTATCATTCCCATTATTCCCCGGCATTGCCATGGTCCTTTATTTTCTTCGCGGGATGTACATTCTGCTGACGGCCTCAATTGCCGCCTTTTATTTGCTGTCCTTCCAAAAGGACAACGACACGGATTTTACCCGCATCTCGCTGCTCCTCCTGATCACGGTGACCCTCTCCGGCGGCGTCATTTTTGTGGACGCGATGGTGCGCAAAAAAAACTTGGGAGCGGTCTCCGGCCTGTTTCTCGGCCTGCTCGCCGGCCTTTTGGCCGCCTTCGCCCTCTCCTTCGTGATCGATCTGTTCGCCCTGCTCACGCAACCCCAAGTGACGGCGCCGATGCCCCAGGTGAACCTCAATTCTTTGGAATATTTGACCCTGACGGAAAAAGCCAGGATGACCGTGGATGCCCAGTGGCGCGAATACCTCACGCAAATCAAAGGCCTGGAATCCTTCACCCATATCCTGCGCGGGGTCAAGGTGCTGATCGGCCTGTGCTGCGTCTATGTTTCCACCTCCCTGGTGCTGCAGACCAAGGATGACTTCCGCTTTGTCATTCCCTACATCGAATTCAACCGCCAGATCCGCGGGCCGCGCCCGGTGCTGCTGGACACTTCCATCTTGGTGGATGGCCGCATTGCCGACATTCTGGCCTCCAACATCCTCCACGGCGCACTGCTGGTTCCCCGCTTTGTGGTGGAGGAACTGCAGCAATTGGCCGACTCTTCCGACAAACTCAAGCGCGCGCGCGGCCGGCGCGGCCTGGACATCCTGCAAAAACTCAAGGAAAACCCGCAATGGGACATCCGCATCGAAGATTGCGCCCACTCGGGCGATCCGGTGGACCAACAGTTGCTCAACATGGCGCGTGAATTGCAGGCCCGCCTGATGACCAACGATTTGAACCTGGTCAAAGTGGCGGAAATCAACCGGATCCCCACCATCAATCTCAACCAATTGGCGCTGGCGCTCAAGCCCAACGCTCTGCCCGGGGAACCATTGGAGGTGGCGCTCATCCGCCCGGGTGAGGGCGCCACCCAAGCCGTGGGCTACCTCGATGACGGCACCATGGTGGTGGTTGAAAATGCCAAGCCGCACATCGGGAAGCGCGTCAAACTCACCGTGACCAGCAGCATCCAAACTTCAGCCGGGCGCATGGTGTTCGGCAAGTTGGATGACAATGCCGCCGAAGGCATGACCGCTTGATCCATCCAAGGACGCCCCCTCAAAAAGTCCGCTCACGCGGGCTTTTTTATTTCACGCCTTCCACCAGCGTCCAATCCGTCAACAATGAATCCACCAGCGACTTGTTACCAGTCAGCATAGGCAGGTCCGCCAGCTCCGCATGGGTCACCCAACGGCAAGCCGCCACCTCCAGCGGTGCCGGTTCACCCGACACGCAACAGGCCAAAAAGGGATGCAAATGAACCGTCGCATGCGGATAGGTGTGGATAATCTCTTCCAGCGCGCGCACCGGCTCCGTTTCAATGCCCACTTCCTCGCGCAACTCGCGGATCAGGGCGGATTCCACGCTTTCGCCCACCTCCACCTTACCGCCAGGAAATTCCCACCAACCGGCCATCAACTGCCCTTCGCGCCGGCGGGTTACCAAGACACGGCCATCACGGGCCACCACACCCACCGCCACGCGAACGGCCGAAGGGACGGAAGGCAGGAGGGGGGAAGGATTCATGGGCACAGGATTTTATGCGCAATCCGCCCCTACACTATCGCCCGCATGAAACTTCTCCACATAACTATCCTGCTAATTCCTCCGTTGCTGGCCGCCGGCCGGGCCTGCGCCGATTCCACCAATGACGGCATCCTGCGCGGCTTTTGGGAAAATGACGGCGCACTTCATGATCCCACCGATGGCTATGACGGCCACTACACCAACGGTGTCGCCTTTGCTTGGCTGGAACGGCCGGAATGGGCTGAGCAGGTGGGTGAGGCACTGCCATTTGCCGACTGGGCCGGCTCCACGGTTGCCGGCAGCAAAACCGGCGCTGGCCTCATTGGCGGTCAACTGATGATGACCCCGCGCGACATCACCCTCACGGCGCCGATTGCCAACGATATGCCTTTTGCCGGCTATGCCTACGCGGGCGGGTTTTGGCAGCGTGAAACGGACTTCGCGGATACGCCCGGCATACGCACTTTGGAACATGTGCAGCTGGATTTGGGAATAGTTGGACCTTCCGCCAAAGGCTATCAAGTTCAAAAATATGTCCATGATCACTTCATCGGCCGGAAAAACCCAGGCTGGGAAAATCAAATCTCCGATGAAATGACCGCGGAACTTTATCTGCGGAGAAAATGGTGCATTGACCAAGGCGTGTTTGGCGGCGACCACCATCGGGATTATCTCTGGCAAATCATTCCTGAATCCACACTGGCCATGGGAACGGTATACGATCATTTGGAAGTGGCTGCGGAAGGCCGCTTTGGGGTCAATTTGCCACATGATTTCGGCACCCCCCGCCTGACCGATCCCGGCACTCCCGAAGCCCTGCCACAAGGATCTTCCTTCTACGTCTATGCCAGAGGCGCGGGCCGCGTGGTGGCCCATGATTTGTTTGTGGATGGCAGCCTCTTCCAAGACGCACCAACCTCTGCCGGCAGCGCCATCCACCGCGAGCCTTGGCAGTTGAACGGCACTTTGGGCTTGCGCTGGACCGGACATTGGGGGAATACTTCGGTGGAGTTTGGGTACGGCCTGACCTTCATCAGCAAACAGTTCAAGGAACAAAAAGGACAGGACAGCTTTGGTGCCTTTCAACTGGGCATCACAACCCGGTTTTAATTCAAAGATCAATGGGCAGTTTTCAGCACCGTTTCCGACGCCAATTTTTTCACCGTCAAAATATCCGACTGCGTCAGATCCTTGGAATAGATGATCGTCATCCGGATTTTGTCGCCGACTTTCAACCCTTCAAGCCTTTCTTTATCCGAACAGAAAAACTGCATGGTCATGGCAGACATGCCCTCTTTTGCCCCTTCCGCATTGTAAAAATCGGGAATAGCCTCATGACTCACGTAAAAGTCAGAACCAGGCTTTCCTTTTTCCGGCAATTGCACCACTACGCCGCGAACCATATAGGTATGGGCCACGGGGAAGGATGGCTTACGGGAGCAGGCCGCCAGACAGAACAGGGTGATAAACAAAAGGAGTGACGACTTGCGCATGCCCGTCATTCTATCCCAATAAAAAACCCGCGCATAAGCGCGGGTTTTGGCAATGACAAGGTCACTGACA
>CAZKVP010000026.1:29990-36301 GCA_964556215.1 uncultured Phycisphaeraceae bacterium | reverse complement strand
GCGATGATGGATGATTACCACGACATCAGCGAACTCAACCAATTTTGCGCCAGGGCCGGGCAGGGGCCGGTCAAAATTTCCCCCGAGCTGATGACGGTGTTTGTCCAGGCCAAGCGCATGCACGGCCTGACCGGAGGGGCTTTTGACATCACCCTCAAACCCTTCGTGCAGATGTGGCGCCGCTCATGCCAAATCGGCGAGTTGCCACCACCGGCGGTGATTGCACAGGCGCGCGCTTTCACCGGCATTGAGAAGCTGGCGCTGTATCCTGAACAGGGCACGGCCGAACTGACCCAGCCCGGCATGCAGTTGGATTTGGGCGGCATCGCCAAAGGCTACATCGCCGACGAGGCGGTGCGCGTGATGCGCGACAACGGCTGCCCGCGCTGCGCCTGCCTCAATGGCGGCGACCGCGTGTTTGGCGACGCCCCGCCCGACGAGCCCCGGGGCTGGCGGGTCGAGGTGCCCGACGCGCCCGAGCCGATCGCTTTTTTCATCCACAACGGCGCGGCCTCGGTCAGCGGCGATGTGTTCCGTTTTGTGGAGATCGGCGGCGTGCGCTACTCGCATGTGATCGACCCCAAGACCGGGCTGGGCCTGACCACCCGCAAAATGGCCTGCCTGCGCGGCAAGCGCGGCATCGACACCGATCCCTTGGTCAAGGGCGGCAGTTTGATGGAGGAAGCCGCCTGGCAAAAAGCCGTGGCCCAAATCGACGGCGGCCAGGGTTGGGTGTTCACCCGTAAGTAAATGCCCTCACGCATCCTTCACGCTTTTGTGGAAGGCTTGTGAACAGGGGCAAAAAGGCGGTGCGGGCCAAGGGGCCGACTTGACGGCGGGGGCGCATCTTTGTATCTTTTCCGACCCTGCTCGGATTGCATCGGCGTAGGGCGTGGCGCGATTGGCGGAGAATTTCCCCAAATTCACCCCCAATTTCCGCAAATGTGTCGCCCTAGCTCAGCGGTAGAGCACTCCCTTGGTAAGGGAGAGGTCGAGGGTTCAAATCCCTTGGGCGACTTTCGGGGGGCGTGGGTTCCCCGTTGTTCCGGCTCTCTGTCGGTTCCGTCGGTTCTTCAATTTTGCGTGTTTTCAAGACACGCCCTTCCCCTTAAACCGCAATTTGCGGAGGCTCCCAAAATGGCAAAAGGCGTATTCAACCGTACCAAACCGCACGTGAACGTTGGCACCATCGGTCACGTCGACCATGGCAAGACCACCACCACTGCCGCAATCACCACCGTTCAGGCCCAGAAGTTCCCTGACACCGTGACCGCGATCGCTTACGACAAGGTGGCAGCAGCCTCCGAGTCCGACGGCCGCCGCGACGCGACCAAAATCGTGACCATCGCCACCTCGCACGTGGAATATGAAACCGACAAGCGCCACTACGCCCACGTGGACTGCCCGGGACACGCCGACTTCGTCAAGAACATGATCACCGGCGCCGCCCAGATGGACGGCGGCATCCTGGTCGTCTCGGCCGCCGACGGCCCGATGCCCCAGACCAAAGAGCACGTGCTGCTCGCCCGCCAGGTGAACGTGCCCAAGCTGGTCGTCTTCCTCAACAAGGTCGACTTGGTTGACGATGCCGAATTGCTCGAACTCGTCGAGATGGAAGTCCGCGACCTGCTGGCCAAGTACGGCTTCAGCGAAGAAACCCCCATCATCCGTGGCCAAGCCAACCGCGCCTTGAACAACCCCAAGGATCCGGAAGCCGCCAAGTGCATCGAAGAGCTGATGAACGCCCTCGACACCTGGATCGACGAGCCCAAGCGCGAAATCGACAAGCCCCTGCTCATGTCGGTGGAAGACGTGTTCTCCATCAAGGGCCGCGGCACCGTGGCCACCGGCCGTATCGACCGCGGCATCGCCAAGGTCGGTGACAACGTTGAAATCGTGGGCCTTGGCCCGACGAAGGCAACCACCATCACCGGCGTGGAAATGTTCCAGAAGACCCTCGACCAGGGCATCGCCGGCGACAACGTCGGCGTACTGCTGCGCGGCGTGGAAAAGAACGACATCCAGCGCGGCCAGGTCATCGCCGCCCCCAAGTCCATCACCCCGCACACCCAGTTCGAAGCCCAGGTGTACGTGCTGACCAAGGACGAAGGCGGCCGCTCCTCGCCGTTCTCCAACGGCTACAAGCCGCAGTTCTACTTCCGCACCACCGACGTGACCGGCGCAATCACCCTCTTGGGCGGCGCCCAGATGTGCATGCCCGGCGACAACGTCACCATCTCGGTGGACCTGGGTGACAAGTCCGTGGCCATGGACGAAGGCCTGACCTTCGCCATCCGCGAAGGCGGCCGCACCGTCGGCGCCGGCAAAGTCACCAAGATCCTCAAGTAATAAAAAGTGAGGCGAAAGCCCCACCCCAAATCCCCGAGGGCGTCGCGAAAGCGGCGCCTTCGGCTTCTCGGGAGAATAAGCGGCATTTTGCCAGCATTCTGCCGATATTCGGTTCCCCTTCATGTTCCTCCCCGGGCATTTTGACTCCAAGTCAGCCCCCAGCTTAAAAGGTAAGTCGCCATGGCCAAGAAGTCCAAAGACGCAGTCGAGTATGTGTGGCTCCAGTGCACCGAAACCGGTGACCTCAACTACCGCACGCCCATCACCGTCAAAGGCGGCATCGCCGAAAAGATCAAGCTGGGCCTGAAGAAATACAGCCCCAAGTTGCGCAAGCACACCCTGCACAAGATCAAGCGCAAGTAATTTTGCGCGCAAGAGTCATTCGTAAAAAACCCCGCACGCCTGTGCGGGGTTTTTGCGCTGTGACAGGCTGCCGGCGGCGGGCGGAGGCGGTGCATGTGTGATAGCATGAGGGCCACAAGCCCCGCCTTTCACCCCAAGTGTCTCACCCATGTTTTCCCAAAGCCACGCGTCCGATCTGACCCCCATCACCTGTTCCACCCGAGAACTGGCGCGGATGCTGCAGACGATCATCCAGGGCGCGGTCAACGACCTGCTCCGGGTGCATGTGGATGTGTCCACCTTGCAGGAGCAGGGCCCCTCCAAAGTCAGAAATAGCCTGAATTCCCTGCAGGAGTTGGCCGAGTTGTCCGACCTTGATCCGGGGGCCGGGGTCCTGATCGATGTGTATGCGTGGAAGTCCGGCGAGCCGGTGGTCTTTTTGAGCATCACCCTCAAATCACAGCGGCCCGGACTGGATGTGCAGGTGGCTTGTTACGACACGCTGTGCGAAAGCTCTGTGTTGGCGCGGTTGATGGAGTGTTTTCCACCCAAGACGGCCCAGCCGGTTCCGATGCCGCTTCAAATGCCGGGAGAGGTGCCGGCCCCGATGCCGGAGCAGGCAGTGGCGCCGGAATCAGCACCGGCATTGCAGCCGGCGCCGCCCGTGCGCCGGGAAGTCGCCGCAGCGCAGAAGTCCGGTCGCGGGCGTGGCGGGATCGTGGTCTTGTTGCTGATTGCCGGATTGGCCGGGGCAGGCGCGGGAATTTGGTGGAAGATGCATTCCCAATCCGAGCTGCCGCCTGTACCAGCGCCTGCGCCCGCCTCCACGCCGACACCCGCATCGCCCGCACCCGCACCCGTTCTTCAGCCCGCGCCGGTACCTGTGCCCATTCCTGTGCCGGCGCCACCGGTGCCGCCTCCAGTCGTCATTCCCGCCCCGGCTCCAAGTGTGCCCATCCCGGCCGCTGCCACCAAGCCGGCCCCCACTCAGGAGTCCGCGCCGCCAGTGGCGACCCCCGCGCCAAGCCCAGTTCCCATCGCTCCATCCAAGCCGGCGCCGCGTAAGATTGACGGCACCTATCCCGCCCACGAGCCTTACATCCCCGGCACTCCGGACGAATAAGCGGCACGCGGATTCTCTTTTCTCCTTTCACTGTTCCGACCCCCATGCGTCTCCTCACCGCCTTGCGTCTGGCCTGCTTTATCGAAGCCATTTCTTTCCTTGTTCTCCTAGGCGTGGCCATGCCGCTCAAATATTACGCGGGCATGCCCAAGGCGACCATGATCGCCGGTTCCGTCCACGGCGGCCTGTTTCTGCTGGTTTTAGGCTTGTTGTACGCGGCTTTTTCCGGCGAATACCTGGGGCGCAAGCTCGCTTTGTGGGTGGCGGTTGGCGCTGTGGTGCCGGGGTTGCCCTTTTTCGTCGACCACAAGATCAAGGTGGCACAGGCAGAGGCGAATCAGGCGGGGGAGTGATACCCTATCCATTCCTTTTCCCGCTTTTTGACACCAACCCACATCTTCATGCCTTCCCACGATCTTCTCATCATCGGTGCCGGCCCCGCAGGTTATGTCGGCGCCATCCGCGCGGCGCAACTGGGCCTTAATGTCGGCATCGTTGAAAAAGAAAAACTCCACGGCGGCACCTGCTTGCGCGTGGGCTGCATCCCGTCCAAGGCACTGCTGGAGTCCAGCCACAAGTATGAAGAAGTCGCCCATGGTCTGGCTTCGCACGGGGTGAAGGTTTCCGGCGTGGAACTCGACCTCAAGACCATGCTGGCCCGCAAGGACAAGGTGGTCACCACCCTGGGCACCGGCATTGCCGGCCTTTTGAAGAAGAACAAAGTCACCGTGTATTCCGGCACCGCCGCCATCCAAAAAGACAAGAGCGTGAAGGTCGGTGCAGATTCCATCACCGCCAAGAACATTCTGATATGCACCGGCTCGGTGCCGTCTTCGCTGCCGGGCATCACGCTCGGTGCGCCGGGCGTGGATTCCTCGACCGAAGCGCTGTCGTATACGGAAGTGCCCAAGACCCTGACCGTCATCGGCGCCGGCGTCATTGGTTTGGAATTGGGCAGCGTGTGGCGCCGCCTGGGTGCGGATGTCACCGTTGTCGAATACCTGCCGCGCATTTTCCCCGGCATGGACGAAGAGTTGGCCAAGGCCGCGCAAAAGACTTTTGAAAAGCAGGGCATCAAATTCCGCCTGGGCTGCAAGGTGCAGGGCGTCGAAGGCAAGCCCGGCGCCATGAAGGTGCTGATCGACGGCCAAGAAGCGCAAGTCTCCGAGCGCGTGCTGGTGGCCGTGGGCCGCAAGCCCAACACCGAAGGCTTGGGGCTGGAGAACATCGGCATCGTTCCCAACAAGCGCGGCCAGATCGAAGTCAACGGCCACTTCCAAACCACCGTGCCCGGCGTGTACGCCATCGGCGATGTGATCCCCGGCCCGATGCTGGCCCACAAGGCCGAGGAAGAAGGCGTCGCCTGCGTGGAATTCATCGCCACCGGCTACGGCCATGTCGATTACAACGCCATCCCCGGCGTGGTCTACACCCATCCGGAAATCGCCAGTGTCGGCAAGACCGAAGAGCAATTGAAAGAAGCCGGCACCGCCTACACCAGCGGCAAATTCCTGTTCGCCGCCAACGGCCGGGCGCGGGCCATTGACCAGGCCGAAGGCTTCGTCAAAGTGCTGGCCGACAAGACCACCGACCGCATCTTGGGCGTGCACATCATCGGCCCGATCGCCGGCGACCTGATCGCCGAGTGCGCGGTGGCGATGGCCTTCCATGCATCAAGCGAAGACCTCGCCCGCGCCTGCCACGCCCACCCGTCGCTGTCCGAAGCGGTGAAGGAAGCGGCGCTGGCGGCGCAGGGCCGGGTGATTCATATGTAATTTTTTATCCACAGATGTCACAGATGAGCGCAGATGGAATCACAAGCAGATTTTGATCTGCGGCCATCTGCGACATCTGCGGATTTTTCTCTTTTTCTCTCCCCATGCGACGAGCCGTCGCGTCTACTTTAAGGACCCTCCATGCCCTCCGCCGCCGCCAGCCACATCCTCGTCAAGACCGAAGCTCAAGCCAAAGACCTCAAGGCGCAAATCGCCGCCGGCGCCAAGTTCGCCGACTTGGCCAAGCAGCACAGTTCCTGCCCCTCCGCCCGCGACGGCGGTGCCTTGGGCGTGTTCAATCCCGGCGACATGGTGCCGGAATTCGACCGCGTGGTGTTCTCCGACATCGCCATCGGCGAATGCTCCGAGCCGGTGAAAACCCAGTTCGGCTACCACTTGGTGGTGGTGACGATGCGCAAATAAGCGCATCTGAGTTCATCCCAATCCCGCACCTAACGCCGCCGCTTTCCGCGCGCGGCGTTTTCATGGGCCTAGAATGACCCCATGTCCCACGCCTGCTGCCATCCCGCATCGCCTTCCGGCTCCGCCACCGGCATCCAACTCGGCCGCCTGTCGTGGTGGATGGGCCCCGGCCGCGAGTTGGGCTGCGTGGCCATCGGCGGGCTGCTGCTGCTGTCCGGCTTTTTGATCCATTACAACGGCGGGCCGGACGCCCTGCGTTGGAGCCTGCTGTTGGTGTCCGCCGTGCTCACCAGTTTGGG
>CAZKVP010000026.1:8024-29890 GCA_964556215.1 uncultured Phycisphaeraceae bacterium | reverse complement strand
CTCACTGGCGAATCGGTGCCGGTGGCGCGCGGCGTGGGCGACGAGGTGTTTGCCGGCACCGTCAACGGCGGCGGCAAATTGGTGTTGCGCGCCACCAAGGCGGCCGGCGAAACCATGCTGGCCAAAGTGGTGACGATGGTGGAAGAGGCGCAAAAAGAAAGCAGTCCCGCCCAGCGGATGACGGACAAAATTGAAAAGGTTTATGTGCCGTTGGTGTTGGTGGCCGCATTGCTGATTGCCACCTTGCCGCCGCTCTTCGACCATTCCGCCATCCATGCCGGCCATTCGTATTGGCAACTCTTTGCCGGTCACATTGACAATGAGGGCAACGACACCGGCTGGTTCTACCGTGCGATGGCCTTCCTCACCGCCGCTTCACCTTGCGCCTTGGCCATCGGCGTGCCGGCCGCGACCTTGTGCGGCATCGCCCGCGCCGCGCGCTTGGGTGTGTTGGTCAAAGGCGGTGCGCATCTGGAAACCCTGGGCAAATTGAAATCCCTGTGCTTCGACAAAACCGGCACCCTGACCGAAGGCCGCCCGGTGGTGGTGGCGGTGCGCGGTGAAAAATGCGGCATTGCCTGCGGGACGGTTCATGTCGCCGGTTGCCCATCCGCGCCGCAGGAGTTGCTGGCCCTGGCCGCCGTCATCGAGCAGCATGCCAACCATCCGTTGGCCGATGCCATCGTCAAGGCCGCCAAAGCCGACGGTGCCACCGGTGCACGCCTGCAGGCATTGCACGCCGACCAGGTGGCGCAAGTGGCCGGCCAAGGCATCCAAGGCATGGTTGATGGCCGGCGCATCAATATCGGCCGCCCGCCCAAGGGCGAGGGTTGGTGGACCGCCGCCGTGCAGGCGGCGCAACTGGACGGGCAGACGGTGGTGGCGGTGAGTTCGGATGACAGCATGGTCGGCCTGATCGGCCTGCGCGACCAGCCGCGCCTCGACAGTGCGGAAGCGGTGAAGGCCTTGCGCGCCATCGGCGTGGATTCGCTGACCATCCTCTCCGGGGACCACGCGCAGGCGGCCAAGTCGGTGGCGGCGCAAGTGGGCATTGATTTGGTGGAAGCCGACCTGTTGCCACAGGACAAGTTGGATCGCATCGCGGCCTTAAGCGGCAGTCACGGCCCGGTCGGCATGGTCGGCGACGGTGTCAACGACGCGCCGGCTTTGGCGCGCGCTGATTTGGGCATCGCCATCGGCGCGATGGGTACGGCGGTGGCGATTGAAACCGCCGACATCGTGCTGATGGGCACCGATCTCAAGCGCTTGCCGCAGGCCATTCAACTGGCCCGCCATGTGGGAGCCGTCATCAAGCAGAATTTGTTCATTGCCTTCGGGGTGATGGCGGTGGTGGCGCCGTTGGGCGCGTTGGGTTACGCCGATCTTGGTGTGGCGGTGGTGCTGCACGAAGGCTCCACGGTGATCGTGGTGCTCAATGCGTTGCGGTTACTGCGCAAGTAAAAGGAGGGTCGGCTTTAGCCGACCAATTGGACTTGGGTCATGCAAAAAATCGAATGGCTGGCGCAAGTTGTTGGTCAGCCATTCGATTTCGTGATGGGCTGGCGCGCAGCGTGGTCGGCCAAAGCCGACCCCCCATCAATGCTTCTTCTTCACCACCTTCAAATCCAATCCCTCATCCTCGCCCAAGGGCTTGCCGGTCAGGCGCAGGAACACATCATCAAGACCGGGTTGCGCCACCGAGATTTGGCGGAACTTTCCGGGCAACAACTTCGCCAATTGGGTGATGGCATCCACCGGATCCTGGGTTTCAAAACGCGCCATGCCGCCCGACAAGGCCGGCGTCACGCCCAAGGCGCAGGCCAGGGCGCCTTCCAATTCACCCAATGCCAATTCCGGCATTGGTTCCACGCTCACCACCTGGCCGCCGATTTGCGCCTTGAGTTCGCCGGGCGTGCCCAGCGCCACCTGCCTGCCGCCCGAGAGCACCAGCAGGCGGTCGCAGCGCTCGGCCTCGCCCATGTGGTGGGTCGAGAGCACGATGGTCAGGTTCATTTCGCGGCGCAGTTCCAAGAGGATGTCCCAGTATTGGCGCACGGCATTGGGGTCAAGGCCGGCGGCGGGCTCGTCCATCAGCAGCAACTCAGGCTCGGGCAGCAAAGCCTTGGCCAGTTCCAGCCGCCGGCGCATGCCGCCGGAGAGTTGCTCGGCCAATTCATGGGTGCGGTCGGCCAGCCCCAAGCGGGTCAGCCAATGCTCGGATTTTTGGCGCAGGTCGGCGCCGGACAAACCGAACAGCATGCCGTGGAATTCCAGATTTTCGCGGCAGGTGAGTTTTTTGTCCAGCGCCGGATTTTGGAACACCACGCCGATTTTGCGGCGAAGAGTCGCCGATTGCGCCACCGGATCAAGGCCCAGCATGCGCACCGATGCGCCGCCATTGGAGGCCAGCGCGCCGCACAGGAGGTTGAACAGGGTGGATTTGCCGCTGCCGTTGGGGCCAAGGACGCCGAATACCTCGCCGCGTTTGACGGTGAGGGACACGCCATCCAACGCCAGCCGCGCCGGCGCGCCCCGTTTGCCAGGGTAGGTGTGGGAAAGGTCTTTGACTTCGATGGCGGGGGAGGTGAGCATGGGATTATCGTTTGAACATCATCGCCGCCAACACCAGCGGCAGGTAGATCAGTGAGGCATAGAACAGGATGCGTGCGTTTTTGGCGGTGGGCGCCAATACCAATTTCACACCCAAAGCGAGAAAGCCCAGTCCCAGCACCAGCGCGGTGACAAAGGCGATCTTGCCGCTCATGCCGGTGACGGTGGGGAGCAAGCCGATGGGCAAGAGCAACAAACAACCGATCAGAATCTGGCGGAAGGTGCGCTCGCCGGAGGGGTCAATCACCGGTAGCATGGCGAGTTTGGCCTTGGCGTAGTCTTCGCGGTAGAGCCAGGCGATGGCCAGGAAGTGGGGCACCTGCCAGACGACCATGAGGAGGAAGGGCAGCCAGAAGCCGGGTTGGTGCATCAGTTCGCCAAGCGGCCGGCCGGAGAACTCCCATGCGGCGGCAAAGCCGATCATGGGCGGAGTTGCGCCCGGGACGGTGCCGACCAGAAGCGCAAGTGTGCTGCGGCGCTTGAGCGGGGTGTACATCCAGGCGTAGGAGATGACGGTGAAGGCGGTGATGGCGGCGGCGAGCCAGGCGAAGTGGGAGGGTAGGCCGGATATGGCCACGGCCGCACAACCGATCACCGAGAGCACCAAGCCGGACCAAAGTGCAGAGGTGCGCGAGAAACGCCCGGCTGCCACCGGGCGGTCTTTGGTGCGGTCCATCATGGCGTCGGTGTCGTGCTCCATCCACTGGTTGAGGGCGGACGCGCCCATGCAAGCGATGCCGGTGCCAATGATGGCGATGGAGAAGGCAGGCCAAGGAAAGGACATTGGATAAAAATCCATGGCACCGATCCCGGGATTGGCCTTGGCCGCTTCATCGAAATGCTTTTGAGCCGCATGAACGTCTTCTACATTCAACGCACTCACCACATCCCACCCCAACTTGAACCCGATCGCCGCCGTGATCATCACCATGCGCGTGATGCGCGGCTTGACCAGTGCTTTGGTGTCGGACCAGCGGGTGGGGGGCTTGGAAGATTTTTCGCTCATGCCTGCTCCTGTTTCGACGCCAAGCAGCACCACACACTCAACCACACCGTGGCCGCCAGCAGCAGCGCGCCGCCGGTTTGGTGCGAGGTGGCGTACACCGGGTGCACGCCGCTGAGCACCGTGAACATGCCCAAGGCGATTTGCAGGCCCACTGCGCAGCCAAGCGCCAGTTTGGGCAGGAAGGGCACCGGGGCCAAGGCCTTGCGCTTTTTGAGCACCATCAGCCAGCCGATGGCGATCAGGCCGATCAAATAGCCGACCAGGCGGTGGGTGTAATGCAGGTGGACTTTGCCGGCCGGCAAAAAGGCTTTGTTGTTGGCATCCAATCCGGACATGTCCAAGGCGCGCCGGTCATATTGTTTTTTGGCATCCGGGTCGGTTTTGGCCAATTCTGCCAGAGCCTCCGTTTGCGCGTTGATTTTGGCCTGGCTCATGGGCGGGGCCATGGTCAGGCTTTGGATCGCGTATTCGGCCGGCAGGTGGCGCACCGCCGCGCCAAGGCACAGTTGCAAAGCCAGTAAGCCCAGCATCAACCAGGCATGGGTGCGCAGCGAACGGGTTTGGGGGACAAAGGTTTGCGCCTTCCACGCCTTCAGGCCGGTGGCCAGCGTCAGGCTGGCGAACACCGCCACCGCCGACAGGGCGACCAGGAACAGCGGCAGGAATCTTTCCATGTGCCACTGCATCTGGCCTTCCTTGGCCGGGGCGGCCCGTTCACCGGCATAAAGGAGCGAGGCGCCGATCACGGCGACCGGCACCACCACCAGTGTTTTTTGCAGCAGACGGGGCAGGAATTTTTCGGGCAAGGCGATGCCGCTCTTGGGCCAGGCGCGGCTCCAAGCCAAGGTGCACAAGGTCATCAGCGCGAACAAAACCTGCCCGAATACGCCGTGGAAGGCGGCCAGCAGGCGGCTGTGGTCGCTGACGCGGAAGCCGCCAAGCAGCCCTTGCAGCACCACGCCCGCCAGGATGGTCAGACCCAGCCAACGCAGCCATTTGCGCTCCCCGGCGTGCAGCCAGCCCAGGATCGCCGCGCCGATGGCTGCCAAGCCGACTGCCATGCCGATGAGCCGGTGCGAATGCTCCAAGGTGCGGCCCATGTCATGCACCCAGAACTTGAACGGCGAAAACAGCATGAATTGGCCGCCGGTGCCCGGCCAATCCGGCACCGCCATGCCCGAGTCGGTGCTGGTGACGCCGCCGCCCACGCCGATCAGGATGAAGGTCAGCACCAGCAATTGCAGATTGGCCCAAAAAGGCAACCGGGAAGGCAGACGCGAAGGGGTGGGGATTTGGCTCATGGGATGGAGGCAAAGGGCGCCAATGGGCGGGGAAAGCGAAGCGATGCACACGGCGGGGTTCGAACCTGCAACCTTCGGTTTCGAAGACCGAAGCTCTATCCAGTTGAGCTACGCGTGCCAGGAAAGGGGAATTGTAGGCGTGGATCCCCTTGGACTTGGGGAAAACCCGCGAAAAGGGCACGAAAAAACCCGCCTTTGAAAAGGCGGGTCGGGTGCGGCAATGCACTGGGCGGGAGTCGAACCTGCAACCTTCGGTTTCGTAGACCGATGCTCTATCCAGTTGAGCTACCAGTGCGGGGGAGGGGAATGATAGCGAGGGGCCCATCCTCATGCAAATTCCACCCAAGTCAGGGCGTCGGTGCCAGGCTGCAACAACGCAGCCACCGGTGGGTTGCCGTCGCGCGGGGCCGCCACCGAGCCGGCGCAAATCACGCGGGTATGGCCGACCATGGCATCCAGGCGGCGGTGCAGATGGCCGTGCAGCAGGAAGTCCGCGCCCTGTTCCACGGCGCTTTGCATGCATTTTTGCAAGTGGCCGTGGGTAATGGCGATGTTGCGGCCGCTGATGTCCAGCCAGCCAAGATCGGGGTGGACAATCAGCCCCAGGCTTTCGGCATAATGGGTGTCAGCGGCGCTGGCGCCGTCGCAATTGCCCCACACCAGATGGGTGGGAATGGGCATGCCTTCGGGGGTGAAGCGGCCGGCCAGCGCATCCACCACGCTTTCCGAGCACAGGTCGCCCAAATGGATCAAGGTGGTGGCGCCAAGCGCGATCAGGCGGGCGATGGCGCATTCGGTGGCCGCGGCGTTTTCGTGGGAATCCGCCAGCAGGCCGAGGATGGGTGGGGAGTCGGACATGTGGGTATCCTACGCGCCCTTTTCTTCTTGTCCGCCTTTTTGGGATTGCCGCGCGTGAACGACATCTTGGCTCAAATTGTGGCGACCAAGCGCGAAGAAATCGCCGCCGGCAAACTTGCGCTGCCCGAGACGGAATTGCGCCGCATGGCCGCCGATGCGCCGGCGGTGCGCAATTTTTACACCGCGATCACCCGCCCCGAGGGCAGTCTGCGCGTGATCGCCGAAGTGAAAAAAGCCAGCCCTTCGGCTGGCGTCATCCGCCCCGACTTCGATCCGGTGGCCATCGCCAAAGCCTATGAAGCCAACGGCGCGGCGGCGATTTCGTGCCTGACCGACGTGAAGTATTTCCAAGGTTCGCTGGCTTATCTCAGCGCCATCCGGGCGGCGGTGGGCCTGCCGGTGTTGCGCAAGGACTTCATTATGGACGAATACCAAGTGTGGGAGGCCCGCGCCGCCGGGGCCGACGCCATTTTGCTGATCGCCGAATGCCTGACCGAGCCGCGCCTGCTGGATTTGCTGATTTTGGCCAACGAACTGCATCTGGCGGTGCTGCTGGAAGTGCATGATCTGGAAAGCCTGATCCAGGTGCGCGAGCACTTGAGCTTCCCGCGCCCGCACAATGTGCTGCTGGGGATCAACAACCGCGACCTGCGCGCGATGAAGACCGATCCCGACCACACCTTGCGCCTGTTGCCCGAGGTGCCCAACCGCGGCATTTTGGTGAGCGAATCGGGCATCCGCACGCCAGCTGATGTGGCCAAGTTGCGCGTCAATGGCGTGCACCGGATTTTGGTGGGCGAAAGTTTGTGCCGCCAGCCGGATCCCGGCTTGGCGCTTAGGGAATTGATGGCCTGATGCGGATGACGGCCCGATGGTGCGGTACCTTGGCGCTTTGCGCCTTTTTAGAAAGACGGACAACATGGAACGCTCAGGCGCCCCCGACAAGGCGACGGAAATACGGTGCGCGGCTTTCGCCTTGGCGCTGAAAAAATACCGGCTGGTGATCGCCCGCACCACCGACCCGGAGGTCAAGGCCTATTACACCGCCGTCTCGGAGGTTTGTGCGCGGATGATCGTGGCCATCTGGAGCAAAGAGACCATGCGGATGAAATTGCTCATCGTCAAATTCCTGACGACGGTGTCGGAATCCAAACTGACCCAGCCGCCGGAATTCAAGGCCCTGCATGAGGCCATGTTGGAGGCGCGCCGGCTGATCCAGGACCGCAAGGAAGGCCCGGCCAAGGGGCCCAAGCGCAGAAGGTGAAATAACGAGCCCCGAGCGCAAGCTCGGGGGCTGTGCAAAATAACTTCCGGGAATCCCCTGAGCTCGCGCAGAGGGCTCGTTAATGGCCAATCCATTCATAGCCCACACCCGCCCCCGCGCAAAGCAGCAGCACGGCGATCATATTCCACTTGCGCCAGTGCAGCAAGGCAAAGGCCGGCGCCGCCAACAGCATGAACCCGTCGGCGGGGCCACCCCAGCCCCTGGGCCAGACGGAGTGCCAGGCCATCCACAAACCCAGCGCCGCCACCACGCCGATGACGGCGGCCGAAATGCCGGCCAACGCGCCCAAGAGCCACTTGATTTTGCGCACCCGCTCCAAATGCGGCGCGCCAATCAGGGCGAAGAAGGTGGAGGGGACGAAGGTCGCCCACAGCGTCATCACCGCGCCAAGCGTGCCGGCCAAGAGGGGCGGGCAGGCATCCGCGTGTTTCCAGCCGCCCTGAAAGCCGAAAAATTCCAGCACGATGATGAGGGGGCCGGGCGTGGTTTCGGCCAGTGCCAAGCCATCAAGGGTTTGCGCCTCTGAAATCCAATGGGCATTGACGGCGTGGTGGGCCACATAAGGCAGCACGGCGTAGGCGCCGCCAAAAGTCACGCAGGCGGCCTTGCTGAAAAACAGGCCCTGCTCGGTCAGCCAATGGTCGGGGCCAAGGAGGAGCCAAGCCGCCGCAATGGGCGCGCCCCACAGGGCCAGCCCAACCAGCACGGTGCCAAACGCGCTTGGCCAGCCGCCGGACCGCTCAGGCAGCGGCGCGTCCTGCTCGCTGGGGAGGGGCAGCAGCCAGTGCCAGCGCGGCAAACGCGTCAGCAGCCAACCCGCCAACGCCGCCAGGCCAATCACCAGCGGGAAAGACACGCCTTGGGTCAGTGCGGCCAGGGCGAAAAGCGCGAGGCCGTAAGCGGCAAAGCCTTTGAGCGATTTTTTCGCCAGCCGGATCACCGCCGCCAGCAGGATGGCCAGCACGGCGGCTTTCAAGCCGTGAAAGGCGGCATTGACCAGTGCGACTTGGGCCTGGGCGGCGTACAACCAAGACAGGCCCCACAGCAACAGGGCAGCGGGCAAAAAGAACAGCAGGCCGGCGATCAAGCCGCCGGGAATGCCGTGCAGATACCAGCCGCAGCAGGTGGCCAATTGTTGCGCCTCGGGCCCTGGCAAAAAGGTGCAGAAACGCAGCGCGTGCTGGAAGCGTTCTTCGGCCACCCATTTTCTTTTCCCCACCACTTCATCGTGCAGCAGCGAGATCTGCGCCGCCGGCCCGCCGAAGGAGAGCAGGCCGATTTTGAGCCACAGGCGGGCGGCTTGGGGGAGGGTGGGGGGCATGGGCGGGAAGCGTAGCGCAGACTTGAGAATTTTTAGCGTGCGGGCATTTCAACCGCCCGCCACTGCCCGGCTTCCAGCCCTTCCAAAGTGTGCTCGCCCATCCGCAGCCGGTGCAAGGTCAGCACGGTGCAACCCAGGGCTGCGAACATGCGGCGCACCTGGTGGTAGCGGCCTTCGGTCAAAGTGACGTGGGCTTTGCGGGGCTCGAGCACTTCCAGCTTGGCGCTTTTGCAGGGCTTGAGGTGGTCTTTTTTGCCTTCGTCTTTGAGCATCAATTCGCCACTGGCGAATACTTGCGCCGCGTGGGCGGGCAGGTCGGCATCCAGAGTGGCTTCGTATTCTTTTTCCATCTCGTGTTTGGGCGAAGTCCAGCGGTGGATCAGGTCGCCGTCGTCGGTGATGAAAATCAGGCCGGAGGTCTCTTTGTCCAGGCGGCCGATGGTGGCCGGGGTGGGGTTGCGCGCCATCAGGTGATCCGGTAGCAGGCGGTAGACATTGACTTCGGGCGGGGCATCGTGGGCGCAGACCAAGCCGGCCGGCTTGTGCAGCATGATCAGCAGGCCATCGGGGAAGTCCACCGGCGCGCCATCCACGGTGAGCTTAGCGGGGTCCACGCGCGCGGTTTCTTGGGTGGCAACCATGCCGGCAATGCTTACCCGGCCGGCTTTCACCCAGTATTTGGCTTCGCTGCGCGAGCAATAGCCGAAGCGGGACAGGGCTTGATCCAGGCGCAGCAGCGGGCGTTTGGCGGGGGTGGGGGGCACGGGGCAAGCATAGGGGTTTTTGTGTTGAATTTCCGGTCATGAAAAAACGCGCCTTGCGGCGCGTTTTTCTGTCGGGGACAACTTTAGTCTTTCTTGGGTTCTTCCGGAGCCGGGGCCGGCTCAGCAGCGGGCTCGTCTTCCATCTTGATGGAAGCGCGGTTCTCGGGGGCGGGCGCCTCGGGCTTTGCTTCCGGAGCGGGCTCATCTTCCATCTTGAGGATCGCAACGCGGTTTTCAGGTTTGGCTTCAGGCTTGGCCTCAGGAGCAGGAGCGGCTTCCGGGGCGTCTTCCAAAACCAAGGTGGCCAAGTTTTGGGCCGGGGCTTCCTTGGCGGGCTGCTCGGGAGCGGCGGTGTCCGGAGCGGCTTCTTCGGCGAACGAGAGCGGAGCAATCAGGGCAACGGCGGCGAACAGAGGGACGATCTTCATGACAGGTGATCCTTTCGGAATCGGTGCGGAGACAGTCATTCAACGCGAACAACTGAAATCTGGTGTGAATCGTAGAGGTGAGTGATTTCAGGAAAAAATAATTTTTCACGAAAAAGTGTAATAGGCTTGAAATCAAGCCGTCATAAACAGATTTTTCCAAAATAAAAGAGTGGGCGGGAAAAAGAAAAAAAGACGAATGCGCCTCCCGCAATCTCTTTGCAAGGGGTGTATTGCCCCAATTACAATCCCGCTTTCCCTTTTTCCGCCGTTTTTGGCCGGCCATCCCAGGTTGCCCCCATGCCCACTCACTTTGCCGACCGTTTGCTCGCCGCCTGCCAAGCCAAGGGCGCTCCTGTATGTGTCGGATTGGACCCGGTTTACGAAAAATTGCCGGCCAGCTTGCGGGCCTTGGAGCCGGTGGCGGCGATGGAGGCCTTTTCCATGGGCATTCTGGAAGCCAGCGCGCCCCATGTGCCGTGCGTCAAGCCGCAGGCGGCCTGTTATGAACGCTACGGCGCCGAAGGCTTTGCCGTGTACCACCGCGTGACCAGGGCGGCCAAGGACATGGGGTTGGTGGTGGTGGGCGATGCCAAGCGCGGCGACATCGGCACCAGCAGTGCCCATTACGCGGCCGGTTTGCTGGCCGGCGCGGGCGGTTGCGATGCCTTGACCGTCAACGGCTATTTGGGCACCGACGGCATCGAGCCATTTTTTACCGTGGCGCAAGCCGAGGGCAAGGGCTTGTTTGCCTTGGTGCGCACCAGCAATCCGGGCGGCGATGCCATTCAAAGCTTGCGCCTGGCCGATGGCCGCAGCATTGCCGAAGCGGTGGGCGATGCGGTGGCGCAATTGGGTGAAAAAAGCGTGGGCGCCTGCGGTTATTCATTGCTGGGCGCGGTGGTGGGCGCGACCAAAAAAGAAGATGCCGCCGCCCTGCGCAAGCGCCTGCCACAGCAGATTTTCCTGGTGCCCGGCTTTGGCGCCCAAGGCGGCAGTGCTGACGATGTGCGGGCCTGCTTCAAGGCGGACAAAACCGGTGCCGTCATCACCGCCAGCCGCTCGGTGATCTACGCCTTCGAGGGCAAGGGCGGCGACTGGAAGACCCATGTTGCGGCCGGCGCCTTGGATTTGAAGGCGCAGATCCGGGCTATTTTGGGTTGAGAAACCGTCCGTATCATGGTGCGCATGCCCACTCCGGATTCCATTCAAGACCCCGCCGCCGTGCCCTCGGTGCTGTTCGTCTGCCTTGGCAACATCTGCCGGTCGCCGGCCGCCGAAGGCGTGTTTTTGCACCTGCTTGAAAAGCGCGGCCTGCTTGGCCGGGTGCGGGTGGATTCCGCCGGCACCTACGGCGGGCATGCCGGCGCCCCGCCGGACCCGCGCATGACGGCGGCGGCCCAAAGGCGCGGCATCGCGCTGGCCCACCGCGCCCGCCAAGTGACGCGCGGGGATTTGGATGCCTTTGATCTGGTGGTGGCCATGGACCATGCCAACTGGCATAATTTGCGCCATCTGCACCACGAACCCAAGGGCCGCCTGCATTTGCTTGGCGAGTTTTTGCCCAATCACCACCCCACGGCGGGCAAGGCCGGGCATCCACCCGCCGCGCCGGAAGTGCCGGACCCGTATTACGGCGGGGACGCCGGTTTTGAGCAGGTGCTGGACATGCTGGAGCAGGCCAGCCCGCTGCTGCTCAAACGTTTGTTGCACGGGTAGTGGCACGGGCCTTGGCCTGCGCTAGCATGCCCGCATGCTCACCCCGACACTCACCGACACCCATTGCCATCTGACCTATGACGGCCTGCACGAGCGGGTGCCCGCGGTGATTGCCGAGGCGTTGGCGGCGGGGGTGGGTCGCTTGGTGACGGTGGGCACCTCTGTGGAGGATTCGCGCCAAGGGCAGGCCTTGGCGGCGGCGCATGCGGAGGTTTATTTTTCCGCCGGGCTGCATCCGCTCAATGCCACTGGCGGCGAAAACAAGGCGGAGTTGCTGGCCGATTTGCGGGTGCTGGCCAAGGATCCCAAATGCGTGGCCTTGGGTGAAATGGGATTGGACAAACATCACAGCGAGCCGCCGCTCCCGGTGCAGCAGGCCTCCTTTGAATGGCAATTGGAATTGGCCGGGGAAACCGGCAAGCCGGTCATCATCCACAACCGCAAAGCGACGCAGGAAACCTTGGCGATCCTGCGCCAAAGCGGGTTGCCGGGCGACCGTTTCGTGTTCCATTGCTTCACCGGGGGGGTGGCCGAGGTCGAGGCGATTTTGGCCTTTGGCGCATGGGTGGGGTTCACCGGGGCCGTGACCTTCAAAAACGGCAAAGAGATTGCGGAGGCTTTCGACAAGGTGCCGATGGGGCGGGTGCTGGTGGAGACCGACGCGCCGTATCTGACGCCCGAGCCCCACCGGGGCGTGCGCCCCAACGCGCCGCGCTTCGTGGCGGAAGTGGCGGATTTTTTGCGCCGGCGCCGGGGCCTTTCAATGGCGGAGTTCGCCGCGCAAACATCGGCCAATGCGGCGCGGTTTTATCGGATATGAGGGCCGGCGCCGGGGCGCAATGGCCGTGGTCCGGAGGCAACAGCTCAGGTGTCAGGACCCGCAGCAATGAATGCAACTCTTTTTTTTGCATGAAGCAGAGATTTTTCCACAAAAAAATTTGACACTGGCGGGGCATCCAACCTATTCTCAGCCTCGCATCAGACTCACCAAAGGATCACCCGCGCGTCACCTCCCGCCCTGCCGGGCCTTTTTGCATCAGGAGCCTCTCAATGAATTCTTCCTTTGCTTCCCAATGGACATTACGTGTGGTGGATGACCTTGGCGCCGAAGTCTCGATTGCCATGGATGAAACCCCCAAGTGCTTCGGCCGCGGCGATGAGCAGGTGGACATCCGCCTGTTATCCTCGCAGGTGTCGCGCCGGCATGCCGAAATCTGGGTGGACTGCGCCGGCCAGTTGCTGCTGCACGATTTGGGCTCCACCAACGGCACACTCGTCAACGGTGTGCGGGTGGATGGCACCCATGTGATGCGCCATGGCGATGAGATCCAGATTGCCCGCTGGTCTTTCACCGCGCACAATCCGGAAGCCGTCGCCGCGTTGGTGGACGCCGCGGCAACGCATGCCGACACCGGCATGATTTCCTCCAACGATTCCATCATCGCCTTGGATGCCCTGCTGGACAGCCAGGGCAACCTGCGCGAATCGGATCTGGCCCGGCCCCAGGCGGCCCGCCCGGCCCCGCAGCAGGAACTTTCGTTTGATCTGCCCAAACAACAACCGGCTCCGGTACCCGCTCCCGCAGCGTCGGCCAAGCCGGCGGTCAAAGCCGAACTCAAGCCGGCCAAGGTCGCCGCCAAGGCGCCAGCCAAGGTGGAGGAAGACGCCCCGCGCATGGCCTTGGACGACGCCGCCGCCATCGCCGCCGCTTCCGGCATGACCACCGCTTCGGTGGACGATTTTGTGGATTCGCATGCCGGGCGCAATTTGTTCGGCGGTTCGCAGGCGGGCATCCCGGCCTTGGAAGATTCGCACGCTGGCAGCAGCGCACACCGGCCCGGCGCGCGCGCCAGCGACCTGCATTTGATCGGCGAAGGCCGCGCCCCCGGCGTGTCGGCCGCCGACCTGTGCGCCCTGCAGGCGTTTGCCGACCGCCAGTTGGTGGTCCCCAACCCCGTCAAGCGCCGCCGCCTGTTGTGCGAGTTTGCCGTCAGCCCCGTGTTCAACCGCAACATCGCGGCCGTCGTGGCCGTGCAGGAGGGCAGGATCGAGGCCGTGTGCGGTCCCGCCGCGTCCTTGATCAAGGGCGAACTGCACATCGAAAAGGCCCTGGTGCGCAAGGCCGCCGAAGAAAAGCGCGCGGTGGTCGCCTGGGACGCCCACTTCGCCGACGGCTCCTCGGCGGTGGCCGTGTGCTGCCCGCTGTCCGGCGGCGAATTCCTGTATGCCATGACCTCATTTGAAAACGCCACGCCGGCCTGGATGGCGCTGCTGGCGCAGGCTTCCTTCATGGACCGCCTGATTCGCAAATCGTGGCAGGCGATCGAGAAGATCCGCAAGCCTGCCGCCCTGTCGGCGGCGGCGGCGTGAAAAGGACCCGTTTGGCAGGCGCGCGGGTCAATGCTGGGCCCGGCTCCGTTTCATCTGTTTCACCGGCATCCGCCTTTTTCCAACATAGTCCATGAATACGCCCCCTCCCCGCGAGTTTCAGTGGTTTTTGCGCACCAAAGGCGAGACGTCGCTGCCGCGCGAAATTCCCTTGGGGCCGGCCCCGGTGTGTTTCGGGCGCAGCCAGGCGGATGTGGATATCGCCCTGAGGGCCCCGGATGTGTCGCGCCGCCACGCCGAAGTGCGGGTGGATTCCGATGGCACGGTGCTGCTGCGCGACCTTAAATCCTCCAACGGCACCTTGGTCAACGGCCTGCAGGTGACCGGCGCCACCACCGTGCGCCACGGCGATGAAATCGCCATCGGCCGCTGGCGCTTCCAGGTGCAGCGGGTCGAGGTGGAGGCCAAGGTCTACAAGAACCGTTTGCCGGGTTTCATGGAGATGGAGGCGGCCGCGAATCGGGACACGGAATCGACCCAGATGGTGTCGGCGGCATGATCCCGCGCCCGGTTACGGCGCCGCATTGAACGAATCAGGAAACGCATCTGCCGCGCCGTTTGGCGCGGCGGTTTTTTTCACGCGTTTTTTCGCCGGGTGCGCACCATCCGCCGCGTCGCCGTAGGCATCCAGGACTTTTTGCACCAGCCCGTGGCGCACGATGTCTTTGGCGTCCAGGCTGTGGATGCCGATGTCCCGGACTTTGGCCAGGCGGTCCACCGCGTCCACCAGGCCCGATTCGCGCGGGTTGGGCAGGTCCACCTGGCGGGGATCGCCGGTGACCACCATCTTGGCGTCGTGTCCGAGGCGGGTGAGGAACATGAGCATTTGCGCCCGGCTGGTGTTTTGCGCCTCGTCGAGGATCACGCAGGCTTCGTTCAAAGTGCGCCCGCGCATGAAGCCCAGGGGGGCGATTTCGATCACATCGGAAGCCATGAAGCGCTCGACCTGCTCGAAGGGCATCATGTCATTGAGCGCATCCAGCAGCGGACGCAGGTAGGGGTTGACTTTTTCCTGCAAAGTCCCGGGCAAAAAGCCGATTTTTTCGCCGGCTTCGACGGCCGGCCGGGTCAGGATGATTTTGCGCACCACCCCGCGGCGCAGCATGGCCACGGCGGCGGCCACCGCCAAAAAAGTTTTGCCGCAGCCGGCCGGGCCGGTGCAAAAGGTGAGGTCTTTGGACAGGACGGAGGCCAGGTAGGCGCGCTGGCCGTCGGAGGCCGGGCGGATGGTGCGCCCGGGCAGGTAGGTTTCCAGCGCGCTTGGGTTCAAGTGCCCGGCCCGCTGGCTGTGGACGCGGCGGATGTCCGGCCTGGCCGAGGCGGCGGCCAGGGTGTCCACCACCTGGGTCCGGGTGAAGGGTTTGTTCCTGCGGGCGGCCTCGGTGAGCTGCTCGAGCACGAAAATGGCCAGGCCCACCTCGTGCGCCTCGCCGCAAACGCGCAGCACGTCGCCGCGTTCGTGCAGGGCCACGCCCAGCGCCTCGCGCAGGAGTTTGAGGTTGCGCTGCTGCGGCCCGGTGATGCCAAGGCGCGCGGCGCCGGAAGGGAGGGGGAGGGAGAGTTCCATGGGTGTTTCCGCGGTTATTTCGGCGTTTCTTCCGGCGAAAATTTCCAGAGGCGGGCGAGTTCCTCAACCGAGGCGGGGATCAGCGCGGTGCCGTCGGGCAGTTGGATGCCCAGCAGTTTGCCTTGCGCATCGAAGGAAAAGACCTGCTCCGGCTGGTCCAGCGCCGGGCGGAAAAAGACCTGGCGGCTGCCGTCCGGTGCGGGCGCCACCTTGAACAGGCAAAAACCCGGGCGTTTGGATTCGGGGGAATAAAAGGCGAAGGAGTAGGATTGCGCGGAGTCGGCCGGCAGCAGCCAGGGCATCAGCCAGGCGTGGGCCTGCGCCAAATAGGGTTGGGCCAGCGGCACGCCCCATTTGCATTTGTACAGGTCGCCGTGGATGTTTTGCCCGTTGTCCCGCGCGGCGGCAATGGTGTGCCCGCGTTCGGTGGCGGAGCCCTGTTGTTCGCCGCTGGCGACCCTGAGCCCGCCCAGGTTCTGGTCCAATTTGTTCCACTGTGAATCCATTTTCTGGCGCCATTGCGGATTGGTGCTGAAGAAATTGGCCATGTTGGCCGGGGTCGAGCCGGCGTACTCCACGCACAGGTTGGCGATGGCGGTGGCCGCGCGCTCCCTTGGCGGCAGGAAAAAGCCGATCTCGGCACTGCTTTGCGCCGGCGCCCCGGCCGGCCGCCAGGTGGTGGTGCGTTGCCAGGTTTCATAGGGCGAGGCGTCGGATTTGAAAAAGGTCTGCTGCACATCCACCGCATCGGCGTCCTTGGGGTCGTCCGATTGGGTATGGGTTTGCACTGCCACCAGCAGGCCCGGCTGGCGCAGGCCGTCCACGCTATCGGGTTTGGGTGGATGTTTGGCATACCAGGCGTCATCCTGCTGGCGCAGGGCCAGACGCATCCAGCCGATGTCCTTGCCGCCGTTGACGATGCGCAGCAGGTGGGCGGGGGGCACGGTTTTGGCGATGCGCTGGGGTGTCAGCAGTTTGGCGGCTGTGCCGCCGCGCTCAAGTTGCGCCTGGCGCAGGGCCAGCAGCGTGCTTTCGGGCGTGGTGCGGACGCTTTGCAGCATGGCTTCCAGCGTGCGTTTGGCCTCCACCAAGTGCGGCAATTCGCCCCGGGCACCGGCCGGGATGCGCGCGACCATGCGCAGCACCAACTGGTTGTAGTCCGTGATTTTCAGCACGCCGATGCCCACCAGAAAGCCGTCGGCCGGCGCGCCGTTGCGCGCCGCTTTCAACTGGATGCGGCAATAAGACACGGCGCAGGGATGCTTGTCCACCGAAAATTCGCGCGAAAGTTCCGGCAGGGCGACGGCCTCCCCGGCACCTCCGGCCAGGTTGCCCTGCAGGCGGACGAGGGTGTCCTGAAGCGACAGCGGTTCCGGCGGCTGGTTGTCGGCGCGCGGGGGCGGCAGCAGAAAATTGAGGGTGATGTCGTATTCGGCGCCCTTGGTCGGATCGATCCAGCGCGCGCTGGGGGGGCTGCGGCGCATGTGCTTGGGCTCGGTCAGCCAGATGCCGTAGCAGCCGTCGGCCCAGTGGGTTTCGCCCAGGTAATCCTTGGGGTCAAAGGTCTCCTGCAAAGGGCCCTTTGGAGCCTCTGTGACAGCTGGCGCGGCGGGTGCTGGCGCAGCCGCATCTTGGGCCGCCAGCGGGGCGGCGATGAAAACCAACGGCACAAGCAGGGGGGGGAAGCGGCGCATGCGCGGATTCTAGGCGGGTACTCCAAGGGCCATCCGCATGGCCTGCGCTTTGTCCATTGTTTCCTGCCATTCCGCCGCCGGCAGCGAGTCGGCCACGATGCCCCCGCCGACGGAGAAATCCACCCTTCCGGCGGCGGCCCCCGCTTCTTTTTCAAACAAAAGGGTGCGGATGGTCATCGCCAAAGTGCCGGTGATTTCGCCGTTGCCATCGGCGCATAAGTGGCCGAAGGCCCCGCAATACGGGCCGCGCCGCACCGGCTCGAGTTCCTCGATGATCTGCATGGCCCGCACCTTGGGCGCGCCGGAAACCGAGCCGCCGGGCAAAGTGGCGCGCAGCAGGTCGGCCAGGCCGCACTTGGGGCGCAGGTGCCCGGTGACTGAGGCCACGCCATGGTGCACAGTGGGGTGGCTCTCGATGGTGCGGGCTTCGTCCACCTTGACCGAGCCGTAGCGGCAGACCCGGCCCAGGTCGTTACGCATCAGGTCCACGATCATGTGCAGTTCGGCGGCATCCTTGGCGCTGTCGGCCAAAGCCGTTGCCGCCGCAGAGGCGGGGCGGGTGCCTTTGATCGGGCGGGTCAAAACCTCGCCTCCCGGCAGCAATTCAAGGAAAAGTTCCGGACTGGTCGAGGCCAGCGCGCGCCACGGCTCGCCGGGCACGCAGGGGGGGAATTCCAAATACGCGCCATACCAAGCCGGGGACGCCGCCATCAGGCGGTCAAAAGCGGTGCGCGCCTCGCCGCAGAACGCAGCGGAAAAACGCTGGGCCAGGTTGACCTGAAAGATGTCGCCGGCCGCGATGTATTCCAGCGCGCGGGCCACGGCCGCCTCATGCGCCCCGCGCGGGCGCAACGGCGCCGGCACGCCGGCGGAAAAAGTCGCTTCACGCCCCGGACCCTCCGGCTGGGCGATGCCCCACACCGCATCCGGGCAACGGTGGAAGCGCAGCAGCGGCCATTGGCGATCGTCCGCAGCCGATTGCGGCAGGCTTTCGATGTACCGCCCCAGGTCATAGGAAAGGTAGCCCACCCAAGGCACGCCGGGATCGGCCCTGAGGGCGTTTTGCAAATCCTCAAAAGGATCGTGCACCAGCGGTCCGTGAAGGTCGCCAAGCCAGCGGCTTTGGCCGTCGGCAAAGGCCAACCCTGCGCCCATGGTCGCCGTCATGGACCGCGCCGCAAAGCGCGGGTGGTGGCGACCGGAACAAAGCAGGGCCAGGGGAAGGGGGGCGGACATGGGCCGGATGTTAGCGGCAGGCAAGGTTGGTTTAGCGCCGGATTGGCGGTAAAATGCGCCCGCGCTTCATCCTGATTCCCTGTCTCCCAAATTCATTCGCACCCATTTCTCACGAAAACAATCGCTAAAGCGGGCCACTTCTGGGCGCTTGCCAAGGTTGGGGGGGGCGCCAAACGGCTACAATCACCGCCTCCTTCGGTTTGAATCCGGACTTCCTTCGGCCATCTTCAAGGCTTTGCCATGCAACACGACACATCCCACAAGTCCCCGTCTTCTTCCACGCCGGCGCCGGAGGTCCACCACCCGTTTTCATGGCGACGGCTGAAGGAAAAGAAAATTTCCTACTTTACCCTGCCCCTGATTTTGGTGGCAACCTTGGTGGAAATCGTGATTTTGACCACCGGCTGGAAATACCAGCAGGTGGCCTGCGTGCCCCAGGGTATGGGCGTGCTGTTCCTGAGCATCGGCCCGATCGGCGCCGTGATCCTGTCGGTGGAATTGCTCAAACTGCCGCTGGCCATCTGGACCGCATCGCGCGAGGGTTGGCACAAGTGGATCATGGTGATCGTCGGCTTGCCCTTGATTTGCGTGCTGACCTTCATCTTGGTCCGTGACATGGCAGTGTATGAAATGGGCGTCGCCACCACACCGGCCAAACAAATGCAGGCCCAGGCCATCGCCGCCACGGCGGAAGTCCAGGAATTGGAAAAAGAGCTGGCCAACACCAAGGATGACCGCCAGTTGGTCGAGGAAAAAATCGCCCAGTTGCAGGCGCAGCACAAGGCCGACCTGGCCGCATTGGATCAGAAGTTGGACAAAGACAAAGCCGAGTTGGTGGCCAAAAAAGCCGCCGCCCTGCATCTGCGCGACGATGCCTTGGCGCAGGCCGAGGCCAAACGGCTGGAGGCGGTGACGCCCACCGAATACGAGAAAAAAGAATTGGCGGATTGTGACACCCGCCAGGCGGCAGTGGTGGCGCAATTCGCTTCGGACACCGAGCAGTTGACCAAGGCCATTGCGGCCCTGCGCGTGAGCCGCGAGGCGGAACTGGCGCGCGCCAACAAGGATTCAAGCGATTGGGACGCGCGCAAGAAGGCTTATGACGCCGCCTATGCCAAGTGGTTTGCCGAAGAGGCCCGCATTGACAACGCTGCCCAGGTGGCCGCCGCGACCTATGCCAAGGCCAAAGCCGAATACGATCGCGCCAAGATTGACTATTACACCGCCAACGACCTGCGCCGCCAGTTCTTGAAGGAGCCGGTGGCCCCCGCGCCGGCCCCGGCGCGCGAGGTGAACGCCGTCACCAAGCCTGCGCCGCTGGAAAGCCGCCCGTCCGCGCTGGTGGATGCGCTGGATCTGCAGATCAAGGCCAAGGAAACCGAGTTGGCCGACGCCAACACCAAGCGCCGCGACCGCATTGCCCAGATCGAGACCGATGTGCGCCAGTTGCGCCAAGAGATCGCCCGCCGCGGCGGGGTCAAGACCGATGAAGCCGACCAGAAGCACGATGCGGCGATGGCGGCTTACGCGGCGGAAATCAAACAGTTGGACGCGGCGGAAGCCCCTTTGGTGGCGCAGCATGATGCGGAGGCAAAAGCGCTCGCTCAAACCCTGGCCACCGAGGAGGCCAAGGTTGCCGCGCAACTCAAGACCCGGCGCAGCCGTGACACGGTGATCAAGGAAATCGCCGACAAGCAGGCGCAGGTCGAGGACCTTTACAAGCAGCGCGTCGCCTCCCTGGAAAAAACCCAGGTGTACCGCATTGCCACCGACGTGGAAATGGTGCGCGGCCTGATCTTGGGTGAAAAGCCCATGTCCTCCACGCTGTCCGCCAAGGAAAAGGGCGACCGGATCACCGACCAGATCAGCATGGTCCGCATCTGGGTGTATCCGGTGCTGGCCTTCATCGTGGCTTATCTGCCCACCCTGATGGTTGAAATCGGCTTCTCCACCCTGTTTGAAAAGCCCAAGAAGCGCCAGCCTGATTACCGCATCGGTTTCCTGGGCCGCCGCCTGCACGCGCTCTACAAGCGCGCCGGACGCCAGAAGATTCTGGCCGCCGAACGGCTGGCCAACGAGTCCGCCGGCGCCATTGCCGCCCGCGAGGCGCAATTGCAGGAGGCTCGCGCCCACTATGCGCGGGAGTTGGAGGCCAAGGAGGGGCAGATTGTCGCCGCCGAATTCGCCAAGGAAGAAGCCGATGCCGCCCGCATCGCCGAGTTGCGCAAGCAAGAGGAAGCCTGGGTGGCCAAATATGGCGCCCTGGCCGATTCGCTCAACCGCGTGACCGCCGAGAAGGACGCCATGCGCGACCTGCAAAAATCGGAAGTCGAGCGCCAGGTGCTGGCACGCCAAAGCGCCTGGACCGGCCGAGTTTCGCAATTGCAAAAAGACCTTGATGCCGCCCATGCCGAATATGACGCACAGCGGATCGTCAGCGAGCAGGCCCATCAGGACAAATTGCTGGAAGTCGCCGAAGCTGCCAAGACCCAGGTGGCCCAGGCCCGCCGCCAGGTGGCCGATGCCGAGTTGGCCCATGTGGAAGCCACCGCCAAGCTGGCCTACGACCTCAAGGAAGCCCTGCGCACCCGCGACGAGAGCGAAGCCCGCCTGCGCCAGCGCGAGCAAAGCCACGTCGCCGCATTGGCGCGCCAAAAAGAGGAAGCCGCCCGCGAGGCGGAGAAGGCCGTGCGCCAGGAGCGCAACCGCTTCGAGCGCTTGGAGGCCGAATCCGCCAAGGCGTTGGAAGCAAAGACCGAGGAAGCCGCCCGGGAGCTCAGGCAGCGCGAGCAGGAATTGCTGGCACAGGCCGAGGTCCGCGTCAGCGAGGTCGAAGCCCGGGCCGACCAGCAGGCCCGCAACCGTGAGGAAGCCGTGGCCCGTGAGATCGCCCAGCGGGTGCAGGACGCCTCGCAGCGTTTGGTTCAGGAAGCCAAACAGCAGCAGGAAGTCGCCCAGATCCAGGCCAAAAAACGTGAACAGCAGATCATGGCGCAGGCCGAAGCCGCCCGCCACGAGCAGCGGCTCGAGGCCGCCAAAGTCATGCAGGAGCGCGAAGCCGAATTGGCTCGCGCCGCCGACGCGCGTTTGCGCGAAGCCGATGCCCGCCTGGCCCAGGAACTGGATCGCCGCGAGGAAGTTTTCGCCTTGAAACTCCAGCAGCGCGAGCAGGAATTGGCCGATGCCGCCCTGGCAGCCGCACGCAATGCCGAAGCCTCCTTCAAGAAGGAGTTGCTGCGCCAGGCCGAAGCCGACCAGATCCGCGCCAAGCAGCGCGAGCAGGAATTCGCCGGCAAGCTTGAAACGCGCCAGGCCGAGATGCGCAAACAGTGGGAGCAGGAAGTACGCGCCGCCGAGTTGGACTGGGAGCGCCAGACCGAGGCGCGCCTGCACGCCACCGAAGGCCGCATGCAGCAGGAGGCCGTGCAGAAGGACGAATTGGCGCAGCTCAAACTGCGCCAGCGCGAGCAGCAAATTATCGCCCAGGCCGACGCCCGCATCGCCGAGCTGCAGGCCAAGGCTGAGCAGGACGCGCGCCGCCGCGAAATCGAGCAGGAGCGCGCCGCGGAGTTGCGCCTGCGCGAGGCCGAGGCCCGCTTCAAACAGGAATCGCGCCAGCGCGAGGACGCGGCCGCATCCGCCCTCAAACAGCGCGAGCAGCAGTTGCTGGCCCAGGCCGAGGCGCAGGTGGC
>CAZKVP010000026.1:0-7924 GCA_964556215.1 uncultured Phycisphaeraceae bacterium | reverse complement strand
CCGCCCTCAAACAGCGCGAGCAGCAGTTGCTGGCCCAGGCCGAGGCGCAGGTGGCCGAAATCCAGGCCCGTTTCGCCCAGGAAATCCGCGAACGTGACTTGGAGCAGGAGCGTGCCGCCGAGTCGCGTGCCAAGGCCGCCGACGCCCGCGTCCAGGCCGATGCCCGCGCGCAGGAGGAATTCTTCCAAAGCCGCCTCAAGCAGCGCGAACAGCAGTTCGCCATGCAGGCCGACGCCAAGTTGGCTGAGGCCGTCCGCGATGCGGAGGTCCGCCTGCGCGAGGCCGAAGGGCGCTTCCGTCAGGAAGCGCAGCAGCGCGACGAAGCGGCCCAGGCCCGCCTGCGTCAGCGCGAGCAGGAATTGGCCGCCCAGTTGGCCGGTCAGTTTGATGCCCGCCAAGCGATTGTGCAGGCCCAGTGGGAAGCCGACAGCCAAAAACGCCTGGCTGCCCAAATCGAGCCGCTCAAGGCCCAGTTGGCCCGCGTGGAAAAAGAGCGCGAAGACGCCAAACTGGCCGCCGCCGCGGCCGCCGGACAGGCCCAGGAATGGGAAAAGAAATTGGCCGAGGCCTCTTCCTTCCTCAGCGGCTGGAAAAAGTAAGCGGCCGGAACCAACTTGAATCATCCTTGGCAAACCCCGCCCATCAGGCGGGGTTTTGCGTGGGCCCGGAAGGCTACAATCCCGCCATGCGCGTTCCCTTTGCCGTCCTGGCGCCGTTGTTTGCCCTGCCGCTTCTGTCGGCCGGCTGCGTCACGCGCACCCTGACCATCACGTCGGAGCCGTCCGGTGCGCTGGTTTATTTGAACGAGCGCGAGGTGGGCCGCACGCCGCTGACCTGCGGCTTCACTTTTTACGGGGTTTACGATGTGCGGCTGGAGAAGGACGGCTTCCAAGCGCTGTGGACCAAGGCCAGCGCCCCGCAGCCATGGTGGGAATATCCGGTGGTGGATTTGGTGGCAGAGGTGACCGGCCCCAAGCATGTCAATGTGGATTGGCATTTCAAACTGGCGGCACAAGTCCCCGCCAAAATGCGCGATCCGGCCGAAGTGGCGGCGCGCGCGCGGGCAATGCGCGAGATCAACCGGTTGCCGGCCGACCAGGCGGACGCGGTGCTGCATGGCGACGGGGCGAAGCCATGAGCGCCAAATGGGGCGACCGCCTGCTGAACCGTTTGGGTCCGCCGCTTGGGGCCGGGTTGATCCGCGCCCTGGGCGCCACGCTGCGCCTGCGGGTGCGCGATGAACATGGTTTTTTGCAGGCGCCGCCATCCGCTTGCGTGGGGGTGTTCTGGCACAACCGGATTTTGATGATGCCTTGGGTTTATGAAAACATCCGTTTGCGCGTCAAACTGTCGGTCATGATCAGCCGCAGCAAGGACGGGGCGCTGATCGCCGGCATCGCATCCCGGTTTGGCGTGGGCGCGTTGCGTGGCTCTTCTTCCAAAGGCGCCGCCGAGGCTTCGCGCGAGGCGTTGCGTGCGCTGGCAGCCGGGGAGTGGGTGGGTATCACGCCTGATGGCCCGCGCGGCCCGTTGCATGATGTGAAACCAGGCTTGGCCAATCTGGCACGCAAAGCCCAAGTGCCGGTGATCCCGGTGCGGGTGGTTTATGGCTGGAAGATCCAAGCCAGAAGTTGGGATCGCCTGCAGATTCCCTTGCCGTTTTCCACAATTGAAGTGATTCTTTGCAAACCCGTTATGCCGGATGAGCCTCAGTTGGAACAGAAAATAAAGTCAGCGCTCGGCGTTTAAATGTGGTTGTTGCATTATATAAAACAATAAGTTATGCGTAAAAACGGCATAAGTCGCGGGTTTTTTTAAATGAAAATAGTGATGGGGCGACTTGCCAATGGTCGAGAAGTGATGAACAATGCCGCCCCTACTCACTTTACGTGAGCATTCGGCAAGGTTTTTGTGGGTTTTCGGTGGCGCGCGCCACCTGCCTGCAACAACCGGAGCGGCCGCCTTCAAAAGGCCGCTTCGGCGCCAAGCTACCTCATTCTGCAAGGAGCAGATCGCATGCAAGTCATCAAGCCCCTTATCGTCGCCTCGTTCGTCGCCGCTTCGGCCCCGTTGTTCGCCGCGCCCGTTGGCGGTTCCGCCCCCGCCACTTTGACCGATGCCCAGCGCGATGAAGTGCGCGCCCTGGTCAAGGAAGTCTTGGCCGATGCCAACACCCGTTCCACCTTCGTCGGCGGCGCCACCGCGGGCATCGGCAGCGACGGCAAGGTGTTCCTGCGTTCCGAAGACGACGCCTTTGGCATGGAAATCGGCGGCTTGGTGCAGATGCGCTACGGCTACCACAACAAGGTCGGCATGGCCACCAGCGACGAAGGGTTCGACCTGCGCCGCGTGGAACTCGACATCCAAGGCCACTTGGGCGGCCAGGACCAGGCCCGCGTGAATTACCGCGTGCTGCTTGGCACCAATGTCCCCACCGTGGCCGATCCGGGCGTGGGGCTCAAGGAAGCCTACCTGTCTTATGAGATGGGCGAGGGGTTCACCCTCCAAGGCGGTAAATTCACGCTGCCTTACTCGCGCGAAGCGCTGATCTCCGCCGGTTCGCAGGTCGCCGTCGAGCGTAGCAGCACCAACGGCTTCTTCGGCCTGGGCCGCGCCGAAGGCGCGCAGATCCAATGGACCGACACCAAGGGCGTGCTGTTGCGCGCCGCCGCCTCCAACGGCGGCAACACCGATACCACCCCTGTCTATGGCGATGCCGTCAATTTTGCCGCCTGTGCCCGCGGCGACTTCCTGCTGGTGGGCTCGGGCAAGGTGAGCATGGAGGACTTCAAGGACAATTTCGCCCTGCGCGACGGCAGTGACAAGCAGGCTGTGCTGCTGGGCGTCGGCGGTTACTACGAAGATGCCAGCGTCTCGGCCCCGCTGATCGCCGGCAACCGCCTGGAATCATCCTACGGCATCACCGCCGACGCGACCTTCAAGCTGGCCAACCTGGCCTTCTACGGCGCGGCTTTCGCGCAGCGCCGCAATGTGGACAACGTGCAGGACAACGTGATCCCTTGGGGCGTTTTGGCCCAGGCCGATGTGGGTGTGGCCAATAATGTGGACCTGTTCGCCCAGTGGAACTTCGTCAATGACGACAGCGTCACCGGCCTTGGCGCCGCCAGCCACAACAGCTTCCAGTCCATGGTGGCGGGCGTGAACTACCATGTCAACAGCCGCGTGCGCCTGACCGGCGACGTGGTGTGGGTGTATGCGGGTGACGGCCTGCTGGGCAACGTTGGCCCCGGCACCCCGGCGGGTGTCGGCGGCGCGGGTGCGGGCCTTGGCGCGGGCGTGGCTGGCGAAGTGGCCGTGCGCCTGCAGGCCCAGGTCAAGTTCTAAGCCGATAAGAAAAATCCGAAAAAAACAACGCGCGCCATGCAAACGGCGCGCGTTGTTTTTTGTGTTTTCAACGAGTCCTGAGCGCAAGTTCAGGGGATTGTTTTGTCTCGTGCAGTGGTCCTCCGAGCTTGCGCTCGGGGTTCGTGGGTTACGCCGCGAACATCGCTTCGACAAAACTTTCCGGATTGAATTCCGCCACATCGGCCGGCGTTTCGCCGGTGCCCACGAATTTCACCGGCACCTGCAACTGCTCGCGGATGGCCACCACCACGCCGCCCTTGGCCGTGCCGTCGAGCTTGGAGAGGAACAGGCCGCTGACTCCGGCCGCCTGAGAAAACATCCGTGCCTGCTGGATGCCGTTTTGGCCGGTGGTGGCGTCGATCACCAGCAACGTTTCATGCGGGGCGCCGGGGATCTTTTTGGCCAGGACGGTTTTGATCTTGGTCAGCTGGCGCATCAGGTGGTCCTGCGTGTGCAGGCGGCCGGCGGTGTCCACGATCAGCACGTCGGCGCCGGTTTGCCATGCTTGCGCCGCCGCGTCAAAGGCCACCGAGGCCGGGTCGGAGCCGGGGGCACCCTTGACGATGGCCACGCCGCTGCGGTCGGCCCAAATTGACAGCTGCTCGACCGCCGCGGCCCTGAAGGTGTCGCAGGCGGCCAGCACCACTTTTTTATTTTGGTCGTGCAGCAGTTGGCAGAGTTTGGCGATGGAGGTGGTTTTGCCGGCGCCATTGATGCCGCACACCAGGATGACCGTCGGCCCGCTTTCGGCAAACCGCACCTGACGGTCTTGGGCTGGAAACGAGGCGATGATGCGGGCTTTGATGAAGTCGAAGGCCTCGTCGCCGCTTTTCATTTCGCCTTTGCGCCAAGCATCTTCCACCGCCTGCCGCAAAGCGGTGGCGGTGGCCACCCCCACGTCGGCTCCGATCAGGGTTTTTTCCAACTCGCGCAGCACCTCTTCGGACAGGGTTTTGCCGGCCAGCAGATGGCGCAAGGCGCCGCCCAGGGCCTCACGTGTTTTGGCAAGGCCGGATTTGAGTTTGGCGGCGATGGAGCGGAAAAGGGACATGGCTTAGGCCTGCTTGGCGTCATTGAGCCAAGCGTCGGCATCGGCGGCTGGGGCGGCATTTTTGGCGGCTTTGGCCGGCTTGGGCATTTCGGGCGGCACCGGCACATCTTTGGTGATCTTGTCGAGCACGGCATTGATGAAGGCCGGGGTTTTTTCGCTGCCGAAAGCCTTGGCCAATTCAATCGCCTCGTTGATGGCCACCTTGGCCGGGGCATGGCCGGAGAGGATTTCGTGATAAGCCAGGCGCAAAATGGCGCGGTCCATCGCCGGCTGGCGGTGGGTGGGCCAGGTGGGGGCGCTTAACGTCGCCTGCTTGTCGCAGACTTCACGCGCCGCCCATGCCGCCGCCGCCAGCGCGCCGGCCGCCTCGCGGATGGCAGGGTTGGCTTTGACGCCGTTTTCCTCCAGCAAACCGTCATCCAATCCCTTGAGGATGGTGGCGGGGTCGGTTTCTCCGGAGAGATCCATCTGATAGAGGATGACCAGGGCCACCCGTCGAATGTCGCGTCTTTGTTCCATGGGGCGGGGATTGTAGCCCGCAATCGCCTACGCTTTGATTTGCGCCACCAAATTGGCCATTTCCACCCCGGCCAGCATCGCGTAGCGGCCCTGGTTGCCCAGTTTGGCCCCGGCCCGGTGGATGGCCTGCTCCAAGGTGTCGCAGGTGAGCACGCCGAAAATGCACGGCACGCCGGTGAGCACATTCACGTCCTTGATGCCTTTGGCCGTCTGTTCGACCACATGGTCGTAATGTTCGGTTTCCCCGCGCAGCACGCAGCCCAGGCAGACGATGGCGGCGTATTTCTTCGTATCGGCCAAGTTGCGGGCGATCACCGGCATCTCAAAGGAGCCCGGCACATGCACCAGGGTCAGGTTCTCATCTTTGCCGCCGAGCATCTTCCAGGTGTCCAGCGCGCCTTCGAGCAATTGCTTGCCGATGAATTCGTTGAAGCGGCCAAGGACGACGGCGACCTGATGGTCGCCGGGGAGCAGTTTGGGGTGGAGGGTGGTGGGCATGGGGGGAGGGTAGCATGGGCCAGGGGGACGGTTCATCATCAGGATGCGGCGGAGTCTTGTTCCACCCACAGACCTTCGGGCAGCGAGGCGATGCTTTGGCGCAATTGCGCCAAGGTGCCGTGTTTTTCGCACCATTGCTTCAGGTACGCCATGTCCAGCCGTCCGGCCTGCACCGCCAAGACGCCGCGGATGTCTTCCAAATCCTTGGGTCTGGCCCAGCGGAGTTTTTGCAGGATGACATCTTCGGGGGTGGGGACTTGAACCGGCAGTCCAAGCCATTGGGCGGTGTGGCGGCGGGTAAAACGCGCTTGGTCATGGGGGTCGTCGCTCAACTCGAAGACCTCCACTTTGAAGGCGGTTCCGCCCAAATGGAATTTGTGTTTGGTGGTGCCCAAGACCGTTTCAAACCCCAGCTGGCGCTCGGGTGTGAAGTGTTTCGACAATGCATCGGTGATTTGGCGCAGGTCTTTTTCATTGCCTTGGATCACCACATCCGCATCTTCCGTGGCGCGCGGGATGCCGTGGAGGTTCGAGGAAAACGAACCCACCATCATGTAGGGGGCCTGCGAGGCGTTCAAGCTTTGGATCAAGCGGGTGAAAGCTTCGTCCCACTGATTCATGGAGTCGCTCATGCCGTCTCCAGCATGCGGGCAATGCGCAAGCGGCGCGCCACTTCCTGTTCGATGGCCGCCGGATCATCCAGTCCAAGGGTCATGCGAATCCCTGCCCGCATGGTTTCTTCGGCCTGCACAAACAGGCGAAACCCCGCGCTCAGTTTTTCCCCGGGTGGGGTGTTGCGTGCGCGCATCACTTGGTCACGGAACAGGTCGTCGGCAAGGGGGGAGGACATGGGGGGATTTTACAGGGGGTGGGGGAGGAATCCAGAGAGGCCAGTATGAAGTGCATATGCGCAATGCCATGTTTTATTTTGGCAGGGTCCACATCACAAGGCAATAAGCATTGCTTCTGGCGCAGCATTCTTCGATGGCTTGGTTTGAGGCGCAACTTGGCACCCCGCCGCAAGCAGGAACGAAACAGCAGCCAATTGGGCGACACGGGTTGGGATAAGCATGGGTAGCATTATGGTTGGCGCAAGAATAGATGGCAAGCCTTTTTCCACAACGCCTTCAGCGTTGCCCATCCCTTTCCACCCACCCAAACTTACCCACTTAAGCGCGGGCAACCTAAGTGGTTTTTTACCATCACACCTCCCCGTGGAACCCAATCCGTGACTTGCGCTCTTCCTTCACCGGCATCAACAGCGGCTCCAATTGCCCCCACAAGGCCCGCAGCGCGTCATCATGCGCGAACAGGGTTTTGTCGATTTCCGCCAGTCGTTTGAGCACCGAATCATTGGCCGCGATCTGCTCGCGCATTTGGATGAAGGCGCGCACCACATACAGACTCATGGTGATTGCCCGATCGCTTTTAAGAAGCATGGCCGCCATCATGGCCCCATGTTCTGTGAATACCCGTGGCGGGGTTGTGCGCCCGCCGCGCCCAGTCTTTGCTATCGCATTTTGCGATAGCAAAGAATTCGCCTCTTCTTGGGTCAGGATGAAAGCAAAATCATCCGGGAATCGTGCCAAGTTGCGCTTGACCGCTTCATTGAATCTTCCGGTGGTGACTTCGTAAATCGCCGCCAAGTCGGAGTCCAAAATAACCCGCTGGCCGCGCAGCGTGCGGATGAGGGGCTCGATATGGGTGGGGGATGACTTCATGTTCGCATAATGATAGGAATAACTCCGATCTTTTGCCAAACAAAATTTTATGGACAGAGTTTGGCGGAGCGGGGTTGGGGATTGAAAAAGCCCGGCTTGGGGCGGGGCGGGGGAGGAGGATTGGGGGAGGGTCGGCTTTAGCTGACCGGTTGTCGGGCATCGTCGGTACGGGGGCGTTGTTCTCCTGAGGTGCGCTTCGCGGAACTCACTAAGGAATGGCTTATTTGTCGCCGACCAGTCGGCGGCTCGGGAGCGCTCAGGGCTCATTAACCCGCCCCGTCCCCCTCCAACCCCAACAAAACTTGCGCCTCGCCCACCGGCAATTCCTCCACCTTGGCCATTTTGTTGCCGGTGATGCGGTGGCGGTCGGTGGCTTTGTCGACTTCGCTTGAGGCGGCGTCCAATTTCTCCTTGACCTTGGCCAAGGCATCGCCGAATTTGCCGAAGTCCGCCTTCACCGCGCCCAGCACCTTCCACACTTCGCTGGAACGCTTTTGGATCGCCAGGGTCTTGAAGCCCATGTTGAGCGAATTGAGCAGGGCCAGCAGGGTGGTGGGGCCGGCTGGAATCACGCGCATGGTTTGCAATTGGTCGGCCAGGCCGGGGCGGCGCAGCACTTCGGCGTACAGGCCTTCGGTCGGCAGGAACAAAATCGCAAAGTCGGTGGTGGTGGGGGGGTGGATGTACTTGTCGCGGATGTCGCGGGCGAAACTCAGCACCGCGGTTTCCAGCGATTTTTGCGCCTTTTCCAAGGCAATGGGATCCGCCC
>CAZKVP010000025.1:34598-37428 GCA_964556215.1 uncultured Phycisphaeraceae bacterium | reverse complement strand
ACCATCAACAGGATCAATTTGGCTTTCACCCGGATCGCGTGCCAGTCGGCGGAGGATTCGAAATACGCGTCATCCCACATGTCGTCCTTATCCAGTCCGTGAATGAGATCCATCAAGACGCGCACTTCCGCATGAATCCGCTCGTTCGTGACACGACGCTCGATGACATCCCAAGCATAGCCAAACTCGAGCAACACCTCGTCATACTCCCCCTGGCACAGGTCGCTCGCCAGATAGAGTTTCTGCCTGGACGGTGTCTCGGAGAGGACAACAAGGCCTTGGATGAAGCTCCAGACAGGAAAACAAAACGGGTTCTCTATGGCGTCTCGGGTGGTGATCATGGGAAGGGTTGAGGCGGCCTATTGCCGATGCGGGTCGTAAATAAACACAACCGTGAAGTAAACGCAGCATATCCCCACAAAAGCCACCATCAACAGAACCAATGGAATTTTCACCCAAAGAGGTTCTTTCGACTTCTTCCATGCAGACATGGCCAGCCGGGTGAATGCGAGGGCAAGCACGATGAGAAGCAATGACTTGAGAACAATCATCAGCATAAGCATGGATGGATGATAGACCCACGGCCCGACCGACGGTTTTCGACAATCCCTTCTTCCCGGGACCGGGGAATAAAAAACTTAGCCCCTTCCCCCCCTGCGGGACGATACTACCCCATCCCCCGCCCCCCTCCGCCGCCCCAAAGAACCCCATGAAACCCCTCCTCACCCTCTCCCTGCTGTCCGCCATGGCTTCCACCGCCCTGACCGGCTGCGTCGTCATGATCGGGTCCACCCTCACGACCGAGTCGGCCAAGCCGCCCATGCACCGGCATGCCGGTGCCGACCACTGTGAAAAAGCCGGCCCATGCGAAGATTGCCCGGATGAAGACGGCGGTACGGAGGGCAAAGACAGCCAAGGCACCCCGCAGGATGAACCGGCGACCGCGCCCAAAGCGACGGTCAAACCACTGGATGGCGACGAGCCAAATGAGCCGCAGGTTGAAGCGGCACCCTGAGGCCAAACTCCCCATGCCCGCCACCCCCTCCCCCAGCCACGCCCACCACCAGCGCCTGTTTTATTTCAGGCTGCTCAAGGCGCTTGGCATCGCGGCCATCCTGTTTGGTTTTTCGCTTGGCCTTGGCGTCCTGGGCTATCACTTCATCGCCGGCTTGGCCTGGATCGACGCACTGCTGAACGCCTCGATGATTTTGACTGGCATGGGGCCGGTCGACATCCTGCATTCTGACGCGGCCAAGGTATTCGCCTCGGCTTACGCGCTGTTCTCGGGGGTGGCGTTCCTGACGGCTTCCGGCATTTTGATCGCCCCGATCTTCCACCGGGTGCTGTATTTGTTCCATATCGAGGGCAAGGACGCGCAAGGGTGATGCCGGGAAAGTTCCCGCAGTCCCCCTTTTATTTGTTCCGCAATGGGCCGCCGGTTATCCTGCTTTTGACGCATGGCGCCTTCAACCCAAGGAGCCCCCCATGATCCGCCGCCTTGTTTCAGGAAAATACCGGCTGTACTCCCGCAAGAAGGATCCCAAGACCGGCAAGCGCCGCAATCTGGGAACCTTTGACACGCGCGCCGCCGCGCAAAAGCACGAGCGCGAGGTTCAGTATTTCAAGCGGCTTGGGAAGTGAGGGAAAGGCTTGCGCGCATTTGGCCCATCTACCGCTTGGAATGTTCATGAACCAGGCTATCAGCGATGTCGATGGGAATCATCGCAAGCTGGCGCAGGGCCACGACAAAGGCCAAGCCCATGACGCAAACAAGGAGCACCAGGATGAAAACACCCAGGGCAAATATTTTTTCCTCGGGCAGATGCTGTTGGGCTGAAAATTTGGCAAACATCCATACGGACCCCGCCGCGCAGAAAATAACCGGAAGGGAAGCCAAACACGCAAATACATTGACCATCCCCCGCGCCGTCCCGTAGCGCGTTTCGCGCCGGATGCGCTCCAGGTACGCTTTCTTTTTCTGGGGTGAAGTCACGCCCTTGTCCGGCCCGCCGGGTGCGGAAAAAGGGGCGGATGGAGCCGAAGGCACCTCTTCTTCGGGGACATTTTGGGTGAAATTTTCCTCCGCAAATGCCGCCGGGAATTCCCCCTCCCCCTTCGCATTCTCCTCCTGTTGCGCTTCCGCCGCATTGGACGCAGCGGTGCGGCGCATCATGTCCGCCCTGATTTTGGCGTCTTTCGCCAGCCGTTTCTCCGTCTTGGCTTCCTGGCAAAAAGGGCACACACGCTCGTCAATGGCCATGGCTTCGCCGCAGTTGTCGCAAGGCAGGGCGCCGGTGCTTTCGGCTTCGTCCTCCGGGATGCGGGTGGGAACGACGACCCCCTCCCCGCACTTGCAGGTCGCTTGCTTACCCGAATGCTTGGAATTGGCCTGCATCCAAGCGTGGCATTTGGGGCATACGAATTTGATCATGGGAGGTAAGGTAGGCTATTTGTTTCTTTCAGGAAAGCCCCGCCGTCATTTTTGACGCCCCATGAAAAAAAAGGCGCCATTTGCGCCTCTTTTTTCATGGATTGCTTGCTCCCCACGCGACGGGCGGCCGCCTGTACTTTAGTGCGGCATCGGGAACTTGGCGGCGATCTTCGCCGACTCCGCCCGCAAGCCGGCCAACACGGCGGCATCGCCCTTGGAGTTGATCGCGCGCGTAATGATGCTCGCCACGCCGGCCATGTCGGCTTCCTTGAGCCCGCGGGTGGTCAGCGCCGGGGTGCCCAGACGCACGCCGGAGGTCTGCATCGGGCTGCGGGCATCCTTGCTCACGGTGTTCTTGTTGGTGATGATGCCGGCGCTATCCAACCAAGCGGCGGCGTC
>CAZKVP010000025.1:31429-34498 GCA_964556215.1 uncultured Phycisphaeraceae bacterium | reverse complement strand
TCACGGTGTTCTTGTTGGTGATGATGCCGGCGCTATCCAACCAAGCGGCGGCGTCTTTGCCGGTGGTTTCCGGGTGGGTCTTGCGCAGGTCGATCAGGCACAGGTGGTTCTCGGTGCCGCCGGAGGACAGCTTGAAGCCGGCTGCGGTCAGGTGCTTGGCCAACTCGCCAGCGTTCTTCACCACTTGCGCCGCGTAGGTCTTGAACTCGGGCTTCAAGGCTTCGGCAAAGGCCACGGCCTTGGCGGCCACGATGTGCATCAAGGGGCCGCCCTGGGTGCCGGGGAACACGGCCTTGTCGATCAACTTGGCGATTTCCTCGTTGTTGGTCAGGATCAGGCCGCCGCGCGGGCCGCGCAGGGTTTTGTGGGTGGTGGTGCTGACGATGTCGCACAAGGGGAACGGGCTGGGGTGCGCGCCGCCGGCGACCAGGCCGGCGATGTGGGCCATGTCGCAGAACAAGAGCGCGCCGCACTTGTCGGCGATGGCGCGGAAGCGCGGGAAGTCGATCACGCGCGGATAAGCCGAGAAGCCGCAGATCAGCAGCTTGGGCTTGGTTTCCATGCAGATCTTTTCGATCGCGTCGTAGTCGAGGAAGCCGCAGTCGGCGCGGGCTTCGTCGTACACCAGCGGGTAGTGCACGGGCTTGAACCACTTGCCGGAGATGGACACCTTGGAGCCGTGGGTCAGATGGCCGCCTTCGGAGAGTTCGATGGAGACGAAGGTGTCGCCCGGGTTGAGCAGGGCGTAGAACACGGCGGTGTTGGCGTTGGCGCCCGAGTGCGGCTGCACATTGGCGAACTTGCAGTTGAACAGCTTCTTGGCGCGCTCGATGGCCAGGTTCTCGACCAGGTCGTACTGCTCGCAGCCGGAGTAGTAGCGGCGGCCGGGGTAGCCTTCGGCGTACTTGTTGGTCATGCACGAGCCGGAGGCGGCCATCACGGCGGTCGAAGCATGGTTCTCGCTGGCGATCATTTCCAGCGTGGTGTCCTGACGCTTTTCTTCGGCGGCGATCAGGTCGGCGACCTCGGGGTCGTGGGCGGACAGGACGGACAAGACGGCGGCGGAATAGGCGTTGGACATGGGGTGATGAAAGGGGTTCAGATTAACGGGGAAGGGCGGCAATTCTAACGAAAGAACCGCCAGTGCCCTGCGTCAGGGAGCGGGTGTGGAAAGCGCATTGCCACACCCGCTCCCTGACGGTCGCGGTTCTTTCAACCACCGGCGTAATCCCTTATTCCTCATCATCCTTGAACACCGAACGCAAATCCGGGCTGCTGCGGTAGCGGATGCCGTTGTCCTCCAGAATCTGCTTGGTGGAGGACTCCATCTCGGCGCGCGAGAAGACCAGGGTTTCGGTCGGATGATCGTGGAAGGTGATGACCACGAATTCATCCTTCAAATCGCGCAGGGTTTCGGCCAGGTTGCGCAGCGAGGTGATGGGCTTGCCATTGATGGCCTTGACGCTGCGGAACAGGGGCTGGCCGTAATCCTTGGTGCTGGGGTGGTCGAACAGGCGGCTGCTGATGATGACCACTTCTTCGCCGGGCGTCGCCGGGGCGTCCTGCACGCGGGTGACCAGCGGGCTGCCGGAAATGGCGAAGGAGGCGCCGGCTTTCTGGATGATGGCCATGGCGGTTTCTTCGGTGGCCTGCGCGAAGCACAGCGGGCCATAGGTGAAGTAGCGCGGGAAGGCGTTTTGCGCCGACAGGCGGGGCATCAGGCGCGGCACTTCGCGGGCGGCCGGCAGGTCCAGTTTGATTTCCTTGCCGTCGCGCAGCACCGTCACCGGCACGGAACTTTTGCCATCCTTGCCGGCCCGCGCCGCCGCCAGTTCGTCGATGAAGTAGAAGAAATTGCCGCGCAGGTTCTCGCCGATTTTGCTGTTGCCGTCGTTGTCCACCGCGTGGTCGCCGATGGCGGTCAGCACATCCCAGGGTTTGAGCGGCGCCAACTCTTTGGCGTCGCCGTCGGGATCCACCAGCATGCCGGTCTGGTCGAATTTCAAACGGAGTTTGGCGCGCAAGGCCTTGTTTTCCAGCGTCTGCATCGGCAGGCCGTCCATGCTCAGGCGCCATTTGCCGTCGTAGGTGCCGTCGGCGGCGTCCTTCAAAAACAGTTTGACTTCGGTGATGGGGATCACATAGCCGATGTTCTGCGCGTCGGGCACGCCGGAGAACACCACGCCGGCCACCTTGCCGTCGACGATGGCCGGTCCTCCGGAATTGCCGGGGTTGAGCGCCGCATCCACCTGCACCCGCAGGCCGATGGCACCCAGGTTGTAGTGCACCACCTCGGTGCGCGAGACGATGCCGCGGGTGATGGACAGATCATCGCCGCCCAAGGGATAGCCAAAGGCGCTGATGGTGTCCTTGGCCGCCGGCAGGTTGTCGGCCAGGGCCACCGGCGGACGGGCTTTGAAAAAGGCCGCCGCTTGCGCCTTGTCCTTGACCTGCACCAGGGCCAAGTCCATCGCCTGGGCGTAGGCCACCACCTTGGCGGGGATTTTGTCGGCCTCCTGATAGCCCTGCACCTCGACCTGGGTGGCATAAGCCACCACATGGGCGTTGGTCAGGATGTAAGTTTGGCCCGCCCATTCAATCACCACCCCGGTGCCGATGCACTCGCTCACATCCTGCTTGTGCCAAGGCCGCATGAAATCGGGATAGCGGCTCTTGGTGTGGATTTTGACGACACTGGTGCGGATGTCCGGGCCTTGGTCCGGCGCGAGCGCGGCGGGCGCAACCGGCGCTGCGGGCGCGGCGGCTTGGGCCAGCACGACGGCCGTCGGCAAGGCGGTGGCGAGGCAGGCGAACAGAAGGGCGCAAGTCAGGCGGGGATTGGGCATGGGGGAAGTCTAGCGGCATCCCCGCCTACAATCCCCCTCCCATGGCCCTCAACCCCAAACCCGCCCGCCCGCACTTTTTCAGCCAAACGCCCGAATCCCTCGCCGAACTGGTCAAAGGCTGGGGCATGCCGGCCTTCCGCGCCAAGCAAATCATGCAGTGGGTGTATGAAAAGGGCATTGCCGACCCGGCGCTGATGACCAATCTGGCGCCCAAGGACCGCGA
>CAZKVP010000025.1:20624-31329 GCA_964556215.1 uncultured Phycisphaeraceae bacterium | reverse complement strand
GGCAACACCAAGACCCAGACCGAGACGGTGATGATCCCCTCCGAAAGCCGCGAGTCCGGCAAGTTGCGCCGCACCGCCTGCGTGTCGTCGCAGATGGGCTGCCCGGTGGGCTGCAAGTTCTGCGCCTCGGGCTTGTCCGGCCTGGATGGCAACCTGACCAACGGCCAGATCGTGCAGCAAATCTGGATGCTGGCGCAATTGCCGGCGGTGGAGCGCATCTCCAACGTGGTGTTCATGGGCATGGGCGAGCCGCTGTCGAATTTCAACAATGTGGTGGCCGCCGCCAAAACCATGATGGCCCCCTGGGGCCTTGGCATCTCGGCGCGCAAAATCACCATCTCCACCGTGGGCATGCCCTCCCCCATCCGCAAGTTGGCGGACATGGATTTCCCCATCACCCTGGCCATCAGCCTGCACGCGCCCAACGACGAAATCCGCCGCCAGATCATCCCATGGGCGGAATTCGTGACGGTGGAACAATTGATCGACGCCGGCGCCTACTACTTCGAAAAAACCGGCCGCGAAGTGACGCTGGAATACATCCTGCTCTCCGGCGTCAACGACCAGCCCGAGCATGCCCGCGAATTGGCGCAAGTGGCGAAGAAGTTGCGCGCCAACATCAACCTGATCCGCTACAACGAAGTCAAAGGCATGCCCTTTGTCCGCCCCACCGACGAGGATGTGCACGAGTTCCAGCGCATTTTGGTGGAGGCGGGCCTGGTGACCCACATCCGCGCCTCGCGCGGCCGCGACATCGCGGCGGCCTGCGGGCAGTTGCGCCATGAGAACCAGAAGGCGTAAGGGACAAAAACCATGTTTTTGCGCTCACGAGCCCCGAGCGCAAGCTCAAGAGGCGCTGGCAATTTTCAATTCTCGCGCCACATTCGCCGCTTCGCCGCTGTCGATCGCCGCACCCGCCAGTTGCAGGCCATGGCGCAAATCGGTGGCCACGCCACCAACCACCAGCACCGCCGCCGCGTTGAGCGTCACTGCTTCGCGGGCGACGCCGCGCTCTTCCCCCGAGAAAATCCGCCGGATCAGCGCCGCGCTGGACGCCGGATCCGCCGCCTGCAATGGCGCCACGGCGCCACCGGCCAGCCCGAGATCGGCAGGCAGCAGCACTTCCGCAGCGATGGCACCGTTTTCCACCCGCAGCACGCGGCTTTCACCCAAGGGAGAAAGTTCGTCCAGCCCCTGGCTTGGCGTCAGATCGCCGTGCACCACCCAGGCCTTTTCCGACCCCAGGCGCAAAAGCGCCTCGGCCATCACCGGCATCATGGCGCGGTCGAACACCCCCACCACCTGGCGGTTGGCGCCGGTCGGGTTGGTGAGCGGCCCGAGCACATTGAAGATGGTGCGGAAGCCCAACGCCGCCCGCACCGGCGCGGCATGCTTCATCGCCGGATGGTGGTTGGGCGCGAACAAAAAGGCGATCCCCGCCCGCTCCATGCACCGCGTGAGCGCGGCCGGATCTCCGGTGAGTGAGACACCCAGCGCCTCCAGCGCCTGCGACGAGCCGGTGGTCGAGGTGACGGAGCGGTTGCCATGCTTGGCCACCACCACCCCCCCCCCGCGCCCGGCCGCCGCCGCCACGAAGGCCGCCGCCGTGGACACGTTGAACGTGCCGGCGTGGTCGCCGCCGGTGCCGACGATGTCCACCGCCACCTTGCCTTGGGGAACCGCCACCCGCACCATCCGCTCGCGCATGGCGCGCACCGCGCCGACCATTTCGTTGACGGAAGGCAACCGGGTGCCGATCAGCGTGAGCAAAGCGGCCGTCTGCGCCGGCTCGGAGATGCCGTCCATCACCTTGGAAAACGCGTCAAACGATTGCGCCTCGGACAGCGGCCGGCCGGAAACCAATTGGGCAAGAAGGGATTTCATGCCGGAAAGATAACTTCAAGTCGCCCACAGCACCGCCGTCAAAACCCCGAAGACGGCCAGCACCTTGAGCGAGAGCCAGGCGGCCCGGCGCAGCACGGCACCCCACACCACTTCCTCTTCGCAGCGCAGCGTGTGGTAAACCAGCGCGGCGGCAAACACCAAAGGCGGCAGGCACCACAGCCAACCGGGGCCGGCGAACAAATCCACCGGGTCCACGAAAATCCGATGGGCCAATGGCATCATGGCGCCTCCCTGGCCGCTGCCAACGCCTTGGGCTTGGCCGCCCGCAGCATCGCATCCGCGATGGCCATCGCATTGAGAAGGCCGGCGGCCGCCAGGTAAAGCGTGGCCACCTCGCGCCCGTGTCCCAGGGCCAAGGCGGGCGGCGCCTCGCCTGCACGCAGGCCCGCATGCAGGCGTTCCACCACCACGCTGGCCCCCACCCCCGCCTGCGCATAAAACCAACCCCCTTGCCCGCTGGGAGCCGGGCGCGCATCCACCACCGAAAATCCGCCGACAAACAGGCCGGCCAGCCACAAAAAACCGACGCCCATACCCACGCCCACCGCATGCCGGCGATGGCCGCACAGCCAATGCCCGAGCCCCGGCAGCGCCCAGGCCAGCGCGCCGGCCGCCAGCACATCCAGCACCACGGCATGCCCCGGCGCCCCGGGCGGCCGGGAAGCGACCGAACTGTTTTTTTCCTTGGGAACTCCCATGGGGATCAGTTTAGAATGAAAACCGGCCGGCCACCGGCATTTCATTTCCCTTATTTTTTGCGCCCACACCCGCTGCACTTTCCTGTAAATTCTCCGCCACCCTTTTCCTCTTTTTGCGTATCAGCCATGAGACTAACCACCTCCCCCCCCATTCCCATTGACGTCACCCCGGGCACCCCTTCTCCATTTTGGAACGAACTCCTTTGCGCCAGAAAAAAAGCCAGCGAAGAAGACGACGACCTTGACGATGACGAGGATGAAGATGAGGAGGAAGAGGAAGACGAGGACGGCGACGAGGAGGATGATGAAGATGAGGATTACGATGATGACGATGACGACGACGACGAGGATGACGATGAGGATGAAGAAGATGAGGACGAGGAGGACGAGGAGGATGATGAGGATGACGATGAGGAATACTGGAACACCAATGAAGATTGAATAACCCCCAACGGCCTGACGTAAGTCGGGCCGTTTTTTCAAGGCGTCCTCTTACAATCCACCGGTGAACCTCCCCGCCCATCCCCTGCCGTACCGTGTCGCCGTCCTGTGCTACCTCTTTGATGCGCAAGGCAGCGTGCTGCTGCTGCACCGGAAAAAGCCGCCCAACCGTGATCTGTACTCGCCCATCGGCGGCAAACTGGAAACCGCCGAAGGCGAAAGCCCCACCGCCTGCGCCGCCCGTGAAATTTTCGAGGAATCCGGGGTCAAAGTCGGCATTGAAGACTTGCGGCTGGCCGGCATCGTGTCGGAAAAAGCCTTCAAAAACGAAAACCACTGGTTGATGTTTCTTTATGAAGTCAAACATCCGGTGGCCGTCCCCCATGGCCAGGAAGCCCCCGGCGAAGGCCGGCTGGAATGGTTCACCCGCCAAGAGTTGGAGCAACTGCCCCTGCCCCAGACCGACCGCGAAATCATCTGGCCGTTGTTCTGGAAGACCCGCGAGAAAACGGAAGACCGCTTCTTTTGCGTGCACATCGACTGCAGCGGGGAGAAAATGGTCTGGCGGATGGAGCAATGAAGCGGATGCCGCGATCCATCACCCCTTCACCAGCGTCCCGCGCAACTCATTCAGGAATGCGATGACTTCCGGCTTTTGATACGACGGATACGTCCACGGCCAAGGTGCGTAGGAATTCCCGAAATGGCGCAGGGTGGATTCCGCGTAAATGCCCTGGCCGATGTAAAGCCGGTGCGAGCGGCTCTTGGTGGTGGCCAGCGCCAACTTGTCAAGGGTGAGCAGGCCCGGATCAAGATTCACCGGGCGGGGCGGTCCGCCGGCAAAGGCCTGCGCCACGCTGGCCTCGATGGCATTGGTCTGATGTTTGATGCGCACCAGTTCCCCCGGCGGCACCTTCTTGGCAAAGGCCCAGATCACCAATTGCAACTGCGCGCCCATCTCCTGCACGTAATAGGCCGTGTCGTCAAACGCCGCTTCGCCGCCGGTGCGGGCGATGGGGCCAAAGGCGGCCTCCACCTGCGCCCGTGCGCCGGCCAGCGCCGCCGCGCTGGCGGAAAAAGCGGGGATGACCAGCAGGGCGGGGGCGGGTTCTTGGGGGTGGCCCATGGCGGTGAAGGAAGGAGTTGGCGGCATCCTATCGGAGCCGGGGCTTGCCCAGCACCCGCCAAGCGGCGGCATCCGTGCCCGGCCGGGGGCGGCTACCATCTCCAGCATGGCTGATGACACCCTGAACGCCCTGCGCGAAGCACTCACCCTCTCTCCTGACAATGCCGTTTTGCGCGGGCATTTGGCCCGGCTCATGGTGGAACGCGGCCAATGGCCAGAGGCACGCACCCTGCTGCTTGAGGGCGTGAAGTTGGCCCCCTCCAGCGCCGCGCTCAAACTGGCGCTGGCCGAGTGTTACCACGCCGAAGGCAAGTTCTCGGAAGCCATGGTGGTGGTCGAGGAATTGCTCGCCCGGCCCGGCCATGCACCGGCCACCCACCTGCTGCATGCCCGCCTGCTCTTGCGCCAAGGGCAGGTTGACCAGGCCGCCCGGGCCTACCACGAGGCCTTGGCGCGCGATGCCTCCCTGGCATCGGAGGATCTCAACCAAGTGCTCGGCGGCGAAGAACCCGAAGGTTGGCAGGAAGCCGCCGATGACGACACCGATGAAGAGGGCCGCGTGCGCCTGCGCCAAGGCGGCGATGCCGGCCCCTTCACCCCGCCGGTGGACATGGAAAACCCCGGCTTCGGCTTTGAAGCCGTCGGCGGCATGGAACCGGTCAAGCAGGAGATCCGCCTTAAAATCGTGGCGCCCCTCAAGCATCCGGAGTTGTACGCGGCTTACGGCAAAAAGGCCGGCGGCGGCGTGCTGCTTTACGGCCCCCCCGGCTGCGGCAAAACCCATCTGGCGCGCGCCACCGCCGGCGAAGTCAAGGCCGGCTTCATTCCCGTGGGCATCCACGACGTGCTGGACATGTATGTGGGGCAAAGCGAGCAGAAATTGCACGCCCTGTTCGAGCATGCCCGCGGCCATGCGCCCTGCGTCCTGTTTTTTGACGAAGTGGACGCCTTGGGAGCCAGCCGCAGCGACATGCGCCAAAGCGCGGGGCGCAATGTCATCAATCAATTCCTGCAGGAACTCGACGGCGTCAACTCCCGCAACGACGGCGTCCTGATTCTGGCGGCCACCAACGCGCCGTGGCACCTGGACCCGGCCTTCCGCCGCCCTGGCCGGTTCGACCGGGTCGTGTTCATCCCCCCGCCCGATGCGCAAAGTCAGGAAGCCATCCTAAGCATCCTGCTCAAGGGCAAACCCGGCGCCGAATCCGTCGTGCCGGCGGAGGTGGTGAAGAAATGCCGGGGGTTTTCCGGCGCCGACCTCAAGGCGGTGGTGGACCGCGCGGTGGAAGAGAAACTTGCCGAAGCCATGCAGAAAGGCTGGCCCACGCCCCTGTCCACCAAGGACCTGGTCAAGGCGGCCGGCGGCGTGATTGCCTCCACCCGCGAATGGTTTGCCACGGCCAAAAATTACGCCACCTACGCCAACGAAGCCGGGCAATACGATGCCGTGCTGGATTACCTGAAAAAGATGTGACCCCCATGCAAGACGCCCCAAATGCCGCCGAGCCCCTGCTCATCCGCGCACGCCAATTGCTTGCGCAAGGCCGCCACGACGAGGCCGCCGATTGGTCCGCCCGCGCCCTGCGCGAGAACCCCCACCTGGCGGAGGCGCACCAACAACTGGCCTTTGCCAAGATGGGGCAAGGCCGGCATTCAGAGGCGATGGCCGCCGCCGCCGAAGCGCTGCGACTGGAGCCCGGCAACCCCTTTTACCATTGGACCGTGGGTCTGGCCCATTTGTCCGGCGGCCGCCCCAAGGAAGCCTTGCAGGGCGCCCAAACCGCCTGGGAAATGGCGCCCTATGTGCCGGCCTTTTGCCATCTGCGCGCGGTCGCCCATCTGGCATTGGACAAACCCGCCGACGCGCTCATTTGGGCGGACCACGGGCTGGCGCTGGATCCCACCGATTCCGCCTGCCTGCATGCCCGCAGCCAAGCCCTGATCCGTCTGCGCCGCACCGGCGAGGCGCACGACTCAGCCCGCGACGCGCTGGCCGCCGACCCGGATGACGCATCCTCCCATGCCAATGCCGGCTGGACCGCATTGCACCGCAACGAAATCAAACAGGCGCTGGTTCATTTCAAGGAATCCCTGCGCCTTGACCCCGGCAACGCGTGGGCCAAAGAAGGCCTGGTCGAAGCCCTGAAGGCGAAAAACCCGGTGTACCGCGTTCTTTTGGCTTATTTTTTATGGTCCGCACGCCTGCCTCCCGGCATGCAAACGGCCATCATGATCGGCGGCTATCTGGGCTACCGCTTCCTCTACGCGGGTCTGGCCGCCAACCCCGCCACCCAACCTTTGGCCACCGGGCTGATGGCGGCCTACCTGTTGTTTGCATTGTCCACTTGGATCGCCGTCCCCCTGGGTGACTTGTTCCTGTGGCTGACCCCCTATGGCCGCCATGCCCTGTCGCCCGACCGGCGCCGCGTCAGCCTGGCCTTGGGCGGCATGCTGTTGGTGGTTGCCGGCATGGGCATTTGGTGGGCCGCTGGCCACGATGGGGCCAAACTGCTGTGTCTGGTCGGGCTGTTCCTGACCGCCGTGACCATCGGCGTATTGCGCCAAAACGGAGCCCCCCGTTACAACTGGGGGCTGGCCGCCATCGCGGGACTGTGGGCGTGCTGGTCCTACCTGCTGGTGGCCATGGGGCTCAACCTTGAGTTGCCTTTCCTGGCCCCGGTTTTTGAAACCGCGCTCTACGGCGGCATCGCGGCCCAGTTCGCCGTGGCCTTCGGCTTTCTTGGCCGGAGCCGGTGATCACTTTTTGAGCCGCTCCGTGTCCCGCTGCAGAACCTGCTTCTCTTTGGCCGTCAATTTGCCCATGCCTTCGCGCTTGATTTTGGCCAGGATGCGGTCCACTTCGGCGCGGTGATCGGCGTGTGATTGGGCCTGGCGGTGGTGTTTCCAGTTGTGGAGTTTGATGCGCAGGGCGGCGAAGGGGGAATAGGCGGGAGAAATGGAGCGGCCGCGCACCACGGGGGGGGCGGAGGGGAGTTTGGCCAGGCCGAAGCCGACGGCAAATGACACCAGATGTGAAAATTCATCCGCGCCGGATGGTGATTGGCTCACCACCAAAAGCAGCGAAATACCCGCAATAAATGCCACCACCCAACGCAACTCGATGGACATGGGGAGGAAAAACAACCCGCAAGGCTGCTTGGGCGTGCGGGCGACACTGGCGCCCATCAAGGCAAACATGATGACCATGGGGCCGGCGGCAACCCCGGAGACAAACGCCTGCGGAGCCGCATGCCAGGCGCCCTCCAAGGCCAATGCCCCGACGACCGGACCAAGCACGGCGATGAGCAGCCACCTGCCCCGCGTGAGCAAACTTTCGGCCATGCGGCCAAACATCCACAGCAGAGCCAAATTGAACAGCAAATTGATCACCAAGCTCATGGCATCACCAAAACCATAACTGATCCACGGATAAGTGGCGAGGCGCCACACTTGCGCCCCCGGCACCACGGACCCAGCCGCCAATACCCCATAGGCCACCGCCGTTTTAGAGGCCAAACTCACAAAAAGCCCCACCACCACCAGCCCCATCACCCACCCGGTGAGGGTCGACGGCATGCTCGGCCGCACCATGCGCTGGTGGGTGTCTTGGTTGCCGTAATCGCGGTCTTGCCAGCCCATGGGTCTTTTCCGTTCACGAGCCCTGAGCGCGAGCTCAGGGGAATTGGGTCATTGAAATGTGTAAACCCTGAGCTTGCGCTCAGGGCTCGTTAAAGCAGTCTATTTAACCATAAACGTCGCGTAATACAGCAGCGTGGCGATGCTCTTGGCATCCTTGAGCGTCCCGTCTTTGATCATGTCCAGTGCCTGTGCCAGCGGCATGGGGTGGACTTCAATCTCTTCGGTGTCGTCCAGATTCTGCTCCGTCTTTTCCAGCCCTTCCGCCACAAACGCATAGAGGAATTCGCTGACCATGCCGGGGCAGCCGAAAAACCCATGGATGGGCGTGACTTTTTGCGCCTGGTAACCGGTCTCTTCCTCCACCTCGCGCAGGGCGCACACGGCCGGGTCTTCGCCAGCCTCGATGGTGCCGGCGGGCACCTCCCACAACATTTGTTCGCAGGCAATGCGGCGGTTCTTGATCAACACCACGCGGCCATCGGAGAGCACCGGTACCACCACCACCGCATCAGCCGTGGCGAGAAAACCGTAGGTGCGCGTGCCGCCGCCGCGCTTGGGCACTTCGGTCAGGCGCACCTGGAAACGGACGGTGTCGAGGGCGGGCCGGGAGTTGACTTTGAGGGAATCGGAGATCATTGGGGGATTCTAGCCCTTCCCCAGACTCTAAAGACTCTTGCGGTTGGCATTGGACAGCAGCGAGCGGTCCAGATGCACGTAACCGCCATCGACATGAATCAACTGGCCGGTGGTGTGGCTGGAGCAGTCCGACAGCAGGAAGGCGACCATGTTGGCGATTTCTTTCGCCGTGGTCATGCGCCCGCCCAAAGGAATGTGGCTTTCAATTTGCGCCAAAGCCTGTGCCGGATTGGGCAGGGTTTCCAAATACTTTTTGTACAGCGGGGTCATGCACTCGGCCACAATCAGCGCATTGACGCGGATGCCATCATCGCGCAATTCCACCGCCCATTCGCGGGTCAGCGCGTTGCGCCCGCCGTTGGCGGCGGCGTAGGCACTGGTGCCGCCCTGGCCGGTCTCGGCGGTTTTGGAGGAAATGTTGACGATCGCACCCTTGCTCTTTTTGAGGTGGGGAAGCGCAAATTGCGCCATCTCGAAGTAATGGACCAGGTTCTTGCGCAGCGAGGCGATGAACTGCTCAGTGTTGCCGTTTTGCAGGCCCACGCCGTCGTTGACCCCGGCGTTGTTGACCAGGCCGTCAATGCGACCGAACTTGGCGACCACCGCGTCCACCGCGGCTTTGACCTGCGCGGTTTCGGAGAGTTCAGCCTGCACGGCGAACGCCTGCCCGCCGGCCTTTTCAATGGCGGCCACGGCGGCGGCATTGTCGGAGGCGTTGCGGCCCACGACCACGGGAATGGCGCCCTCGGCCGCCAGCACTTGGCAAATGCCTTCGCCGATGCCCTTGGCGCCGCCAGAAACGATGATGATTTTGTTTTGGAGATGGAGGTTCATTTGGAGGGTCGGCTTTAGCCGGCCGGTTGGAGCGAAGACAAAGCAAAAGAGGAGCAACCACGGAACACACGGCAATTCAAACTTGAGCGCTGAAGGCAAGACTTGCGTCCTAGGTCGGCTAAGGCCGACCCTCCTACAGGTTCACGCCGCGCTGCCAGAAGATGAAGTCATCCTGACCCAACTCCATCGAGCGGGTCACATATTCACCGCTGGCCAAGCCGATCACATATTCCAGGATCGCCTCGCCCATCTGCTGCACATTCTTTTCGCCGGTGATCACCGGGCCGGTGTCGAAGTCGATGATGTCGGGCATGCGGCGGGCCAAGGCGGTGTTGGTGGCGACCTTGACCATCTCGGTGACGGGGTTGCCGGTGGGCGTGCCAAGGCCGGTGGTGAACAAGGTGATCTGGCAGCCCGAGCCGCCCATGCCGGTGGTGGCCAGCACATCGTTGCCGGGGGTGCAGAGCAAATTCAAACCAGGCTTGGTCGCATATTCGGCGTAATCCAGCACCGCCACCACCGGCGAATTGCCGGCCTTTTTGGCGGCGCCGGCCGACTTGATGGCATCGGTGATCAGGCCGTCTTTGATGTTGCCCGGCGAGGGGTTCATATCCATGCTCGAGCCGCAGGCAATGGCTTCGGATTCGTACTGCTTCATCATTGAAACGAAGCGGTCGGCGTTTTCCTGGGTGGTGCAGCGGTCCACCAATTCCTGTTCCACCCCCACCAATTCTGGGAATTCAGCCAGCACTGGGCGGCCGCCCAAAGTGGCCAGCAAATCGGCAAAGTGGCCGACCGCCGGGTTGGCCGAAATGCCGGAGAAGCCGTCCGAGCCGCCGCACTTGACGCCCACAGTCAACTTGGACAGTGGCGCCGGGGCGCGCTTGATCTTGTTGATTTCGGCCAAACCCAGGAAGGTTTCGCGGATGGCCATGTTCATCAAATTGGTTTCAGTGCCGCATTTCTGCTGCTCGAAAAACAAAATCGGCTTGGCAAAATTGGCATCTTTTTTCGCGATCTCAGCCTGCAACAAATCAAATTGCGCGTGCTGGCAACCCAAGGACAACACGGTGATGCCCGCCACATTGGGGTTGACGCAATAACCGGCAAGCAGCGCCAGCAGCGCGTTGGAATCCTGGCGGGTACCGCCGCAACCGCCATCGTGGACGATGAACTTCACGCCGTCGACGCCGGGGAACGGCCGCGGGGTTTTGAGCGTCTGGGTGATCGGCGGCTGCCAATTTTTGGCACCCTCGGCCCCGTCCTTGCGGAAGGAGGCCAGCAAGGTTTTCACATGGTCGCGGTATTGGTCGGGCTGGGCGTAGCCGAGTTCTTTTTGGAAGGCATCCTTCAAGCGCAAAATGTTGCGGTTTTCGCAGAACACCAAGGGCAGCACCAACCAGTAATTTTGCGTGCCCACCTGGCC
>CAZKVP010000025.1:17371-20524 GCA_964556215.1 uncultured Phycisphaeraceae bacterium | reverse complement strand
AGGTCTTGCAAGGCAACCAGCACATTGTCGTTGGGATTGATTTGGAGGTAGCGGTTGGACATGGCTGGATTTTATGGATTGAAATTATCTTTGCTTATAATAACCCAACCTTATCCTTAAAAATCATGCCCCACCCCACCCCTGATTTCGCCCACGACTTTGACACCCCCTACCGCGTGCCGGCACTGGAAAAAGGCCTGGATGTGCTGGAATTGCTGGCCCATTCCTTTGTCCCGCTGTCGCTGACCGAAATTTCGCAGCAATGCGGCCGCAAAGTCTCCGAGATGCAGCGCATGATCGGCTACCTGCATGCGCGCGGCTATCTGGTGCGCGACAATTTGGGCGGCTACCGCCTGTCCAGCCGCATGTTCCGACTGGCCAGTTTGCAACCGCCCTTCCAGCACCTGCTCACCCGCGCCATGCCGCACATGGAAGCGTTTGTGGCAGAGACCGGCGAATCCGTCCACCTGTGCATTTTGGAAAAAGACGACATGCTGGTGCTGGGCGAATCCACCGGTTATGTCGGCGGCACTGTCTCAATCTCGGTGCGCACCGGCTCGCGCCAACCGGCCGAGCAAACGGTCTCCGGCCGCCTGCTGCTGGCCGGGCTGACACCCGAGCAGTTGCGGGCACTGGGTTCAAGGCGCAACCTCTCGGCCAAAGCGCTGGCCGCACTGGCGGCGCAATTGGCCGCCATCAAGGCCCAAGGTCACGATGGCGGCGCCAGCATCCAGATGCCGGGGGTGCACGACTTGGGCGTGCCGGTCCTGGCCGGCGGCATGATGCCGATCGCGGCCCTGACCACCACCTATCTCTCCAGCCATGAAAACCCCAAGACGGCGAAAAAACTGCTGGAGGCGCTGCAGCAGACTGCCGCCGGAATCGGGGCGGAAATGGAACCCCCGCCGGGCAGGGCCTAACACGGCAGGTTCTCACACATCGCTCGCAGCCATCCTGTGCCCCTGCCTATAATCCCGCCATCGCCCAACCCATCCCCCACAGGAACCTTATGCTCAAGAAAATCATTGCGGAAATCATCGGCACTTTCTTTCTGTTGCTGGCCATCGGCATGACCACCATCGGCGTTGACATCCACTCTGCAGGAGCCGCACTTGCCCCCATCGCCATTGGCTTGACCTTGGCAGTGGTGGTTTATGCCGGCGGCCATATTTCCGGCGCCCACTACAACCCCGCCGTCACCTTGGCTGTCACTTTGCGCGGCAAGTGCAAATGGATCGAGGTGCCCGCGTACATCGGCAGCCAACTGTTTGCCGCTGGCTTGGCCGTCTCGCTGGTGGCCTTTCTCAAAGGCCCGCAAGTGATGTCTGATCTGGCTGCCGCCACCGCCACCAAGAGCCTCGACCAAGTCGACACCGTGAAATTCCTGCTGGCCGAAGCCATCGGCACCTTTGTGCTGGCCTTTGTGATCCTCAATGTCGCCACCGCCAAAAAGACCGAGGGCAACTCCTTCTACGGCATCGCCATCGGCATGACTGTCACCGCCATGGCCTTTACCTTGGGCCCCATCTCTGGCGGCGCCTTCAACCCGGCGGTGGCTTTGGGCCTGGCTGTGGCTGGCGGCATCGCGTGGAAGAGCATCTGGATTTTCCTGGTGGCCCAAATCATCGGCGCCGTCTTGGCCGCGCTCCTGTTCAACATGACCCACGATGAAAAAGCGGCATAAAAAGACTTTCCCAAAAAACCGGCGCAAGCCGGTTTTTTTATTGGCGTAAAATTGCGCCATGAAACTCATCATCGGCCTCGGCAACCCCGGCCCGGAATACGAAAAGACCCGTCACAACGCCGGTTTCCTGCTGGCCCAGCGGCTGGCTGCCCGCCACGGGTTGCCGGGGGAAAAATTGAAATTCCATGCCGGCATGACCGAGGGCGCCATTTTGGGCGAGCGCATCATCATCCTGCGGCCGATGACCTACATGAACCGCTCGGGACTGGCCGTGGGCGAAGCCGCCTCTTTCTACAAGGTGCCGCCGGCCGATGTGCTGGTGCTGGTGGACGACCTGGCCCTGCCGGCCGGCCAGATCCGCCTGCGCGGCGAAGGCTCCTCCGGCGGCCACAACGGCCTGACCGATGTGGCCCGCGCCCTTGGCACCATGAAATATCCCCGCCTGCGCATCGGCATCGACCCCAAAGGCATGATTCCGCAGGCCGATTATGTGCTGGGCAAATGGACGCCCGACCAATGGGCCAAAACCGACCCGGCGCTGGATGTCGGCTGCAAGGCGGTGGAATGCTGGCTCAAGGATGGTATTGACAAGGCGATGACGCAGTTCAATGCCAAGGGCGAGTAAGTTGCGCCTACAATCCCCCTCCCCCATGGCCAAACAGAAAAGCAAAGCCAATTTCGAGCCGCGGATTGAAAACCGCCGGGCTTACCACGACTACCTGATCTCTGACAAGGTGGAGTGCGGCATTGTGCTCAACGGCAGCGAGGTGAAGTCCATCCGCGCCGGCCGGGTCAATCTGATCGAGGGCTTTGCCGACATCAACCCGCGCACCGGCGAATTGTGGCTGCTGAATGTGGAAATCAGCGCCTATGCCCAAGCCCCCCGCTCACACCTGCCCCGCGCCCAGCGCAAACTGCTGGCCCACAAGCGCGAAATCACCCGCCTGGCCAAAGCCACCGCTTGCAAAGGCACGACGCTGATCCCGCTCGCCATGTACTTCAAAGAAGGCCGCATCAAGGTGGAAATCGGGCTGGCCACCGGCAAAAAAGAGCACGACAAACGGGCCGCCAGCCGCGAGAAGGATGTGCGCAAGGATCTGCAGCGGGCGATGATGGTGAAGAAGATTGGTTAGGAGGATCGGCTAAAGCCGACCCTCCTCACACCGCAATCTGATCCAACGCCTCAATCAACGCGTCCACATCCGCCTCAGTGCTGAACGCCCCCGGACTGATGCGCAGCGTGCCGTCGGGGAAGGTGCCCATCGCCTGGTGCGCATACGGCGCGCAGTGCAGGCCGGGGCGCACGGCGATGTCGAAGGAATCGTCCAGAATCATGCCCACATCCATCGGGTGCTCCTCAAAGCCGCGCACCACGATGCTCACCGCGCTCACGCGCCGGTTCACATCCTTGCTGCCCAGCACGCGGAAGCGTTCATCGTTGCCCAACTTTTCGATCAAACGGCCGCACA
>CAZKVP010000025.1:0-17271 GCA_964556215.1 uncultured Phycisphaeraceae bacterium | reverse complement strand
CCCAGCACGCGGAAGCGTTCATCGTTGCCCAACTTTTCGATCAAACGGCCGCACAAGGCGCGCTCGTGGGCGATCAGTTTGTCAGCGCCCTGCTTCTGCACATAGTCAATGCCCGCTTCCAAACCGGCAATGCCCACGGTGTTGGGCGTGCCGCCTTCCAGGGCGTAGGGCATCTGCGCCGGCTGCACCGGGGTTTTGGAATCGCCGCCGGTGCCGCCTTCGCGCCATGACCAGAAGCGGGTGTGGTCGTCCACCTCTTCCGACGGCGCGGGGCAACGCTCGCCCAGCACGATGGCGCCGGTGCCGGTGGGACCCAAAAGCGATTTGTGACCGGGGAACACCAGGATGTCGGCATTGAGCGCCTTCATGTCCACTGGCACCGCGCCGATGGTCTGCGCCACATCCAAGCAGAAGATGGCGCCGTGCTTGCGGCAGGCCGCGCCCACGGCGGCGGCATCCTGCACGGTGCCGATCACATTGCTGGCATGGGTCATCACCACCAGCAGGGTTTCTGGGCGCAGGTTCTTTTCGATTTCGGCGGGCGAAACGAAGCCATCGGCATCGCAGCCCACGCGGGTGAGTTCGATCAGGCCGCGGGCGGCAAAGGCCTCCAACGGACGCGAGACGGAATTGTGCTCCAACACCGTGGTGATCACATGCGGCAGCGGACCGCCGCCGGCTTTGGCATTGCGCTTGGCGGCGGCAATGGTCGGCCCGCGCAAGACGCCGTTGATGGCGATGTTCAGGGCATCGGTGCAGTTGAGGGTGAAAGCCACCCGCTCCGGTGAGGGGCCGTTGACCAGGCGGCACAACTTCAGGCGCACCCGGTCCAGCATGGCTTCGGCGTTTTTGGCCATCCGGTGGCCGCTGCGGCCGGGATTGGCGGCGTCGTTGGCAATAAATTTGGCCATCGCCTCGGCAACGCCGGGGGCTTTGGGGAAACTGGTGGCTCCGTTGTCAAGGTAGTTCGTCATGGGAGGGGAAGTTTACTAAAGAACCCCGACCGTCAGGGAGGGGACGAATACCGTCAAAATGGCGGGCGAGCATCCCCTCCCTGACGGTCGGGGTTCTTTCCCGCAGGACGCCTGCTTACTTCGGCCATTCAAAACTCAGCCGCCCCAGCTTGCCGGCGCGCAATTCCAGCAGCAGCAAATCGGCGGCTTTGTGGTGGTTCACCTCGCCGCCGGGGCTCAAACACCCGCGTTTGCGCCCGATGGCCTCCAAAACGGCCAATGGATCATTGGGCAATTGCGCCAGGTTGTAACGGTCGCACACGGCTTGCGGATGGTCTTCTTTGAGCCATTTGACGGCAAACAGGGCCACATCCACCGAATCCACCGCCGTGTCGCGGATGGCCCCGCTCATGGCCAGCAACCAGCCCACGCGCTGGTCCTCGATCTTGGGCCACATCATGCCCGGCGTGTCGTGAACGATCACCCCGTCGCCGATGTCCACCCGCTGCAATTGCTTGGTGACGCCTGGCTCGTTGCCGACCTGGGTCACTTTTTTGCCGCGCAGGGTGTTGAGCAGGGTGCTTTTGCCGCAGTTGGGCACGCCCTGGATCATCACCCGCACCGTGCGCTGCTTGGCAATGCGGTGGGCGCCGATCTTCTGACAAGCCCTGACGATCGCCTCGGCGCAGCCGGGCGTGTTGGCGGCGATCACCAGCACCGTGACGCCGGCTTCCTTCTCAAAAAACTTCTGCCACTCCTTGGTGGCCTGCGGGTCGGCCAGATCCTTTTTGTTGAGCAGTTTGATGCACGGCACCGTGCGGTCTTTGGTCGTGCGCAATTCCTTGAGCAACGGATTGCTGCTGGCCAGCGGCAGGCGCGCGTCCAGCACCTCGATCACCACATCGGTGTCGGGCATCGCGTCGGCGATGGCCTGCCGCGTTTTGTTCATGTGGCCGGGATACCAGTGGATGGTGCTCATTTGATGCCTATTCGGTGCTTTCAAGGTCGGAAGGGAGTTGTTTTTTCACCGCATTTTCAGCCGCCACGCAGGCCAACTGGTCGCAGCGCTCATTTTCGGCATGGCCCCGGTGCCCGCGCACCCAATGAAAATCCAGTTTGTGCGCCTGCTGCAAAGCATCCAGTTTTTTCCACAGGTCGGCGTTCTTGACCGGCGCTTTGGTCGAGGTCTTCCAGCCTTTGCGCTTCCAGCCCGGCATCCATTCGGAAAGACCCTTGAGCACATACTGGCTGTCGGAAACAATCTTCACCGCGCAGGGCGATTTGAGCAGTTCCAAACCGTGGATGACGGCGCGCAATTCCATGCGGTTGTTGGTGGTTCGGCTCGCCCCGCCGCTGCCCTCCACCTCTTTGGCGCTGGCATTGTCGCGCAGGATGAACCCCCAGCCGCCGGGGCCGGGGTTGCCCTTGCAGGCCCCGTCGGAAAACAGGGTGACGGGGCGCAAATTCGGAGTCGCAGCGGTGGACATGGGGCGGGGATTGTAGTCCCGACCCCGCCGCCCGCTTAATCCCCGCGCCCCACCCAGCGCAGCCGCAGCGCGTTGCCGATCACCGTCACATCCGACAGCGCCATGCAGGCGGCGGCCACCAGCGGATTAAGCAGGCCGAAGGCGGCCAGCGGGATGGCCAGGATGTTGTAGATGAAGGCCAGAAACAGGTTCTGCCGAATGCAGCGCATGGTGGAACGCGACAGGTGGATGGCCGCCGGCACCAACAAGGGCGAATGACCCACCAATACCACGGCGCCGGTTTCTTTGGCCACGTCGGCGCCGGAGCCGATGGCGATGCCCAAGTCCGCCTGCGCCAGCGCCGGGGCGTCGTTGATGCCATCACCGACCATGGCGACTGTTTCACCTTTGGCTTGCGCCGCCTCAATCCATTGCTTTTTGCCGGCCGGTTTGACTTGCGCCTCGAAAATGTCGATGCCGGCCTGTTTGGCGATGCGGGCGGCGGCGCCGGGATGGTCGCCGGTCAGCAGCACGCTGCGGATGCCCATGCGGCGCAAATTCGCCACCGCGGCGGCGGCCTCCGGCTTGATCGGGTCGGCCAAGGCGATGCTGCCAAGAATGCCGCGCCCGGCTTGCGCCAGCCAAATCCAGGTGTGATCGGTGCCGGCGGCAGACGCGGCGGACTGCAATTCGGCCGGGATGGCATGGCCCAGTTGCGCCATCCAGGCAGGGCTTCCCACTTGCACCTTTTCGCCCGCCACCGTGGCTGACATGCCTTCGCCAGGGATATTCAGCGCATCGCTGGCCGGATTCAAAGCCAAACCGCGCGTCTTGGCCGCGTTGACCAAGGCCTGCGCCAACGGATGTGAATTGCCTTGGCCCACCGAAGCGGCCAGGCGCAACAATTCTTCTTCCCTCTGGCCTTGGGCGGGCACCTGTGCCACCACCTCCGGCTTGCCCGCCGTCAGCGTGCCGGTCTTGTCGAACACCACCACGCTGATGCGCTCGGCCTGCTGCAAGGCATCCATGTCGCGCAGCAAGATGCCGCGCTTGGCCCCCATGCCGGTGCTGACCATCAAGGCCGCCGGCACCGCCAACCCCAAGGCGCACGGGCAGGCGATGATCAGCACGCTGCACACCGCGTTGGCCAGTTTGCCCCAAGTGACTGCGGCCTCCCAATGATTCATTTGGCCCGCCACCAACCAGCCGATGCCGGTCAAGAGCGCCACTGCCAACACCGCCGGCACAAACACGGCCGAAATGCGATCCGCCAACTGCTGCACCGGCGGCTTGCTGTTTTGCGCCGTCTCCACCATTGCGACAATTTGCGCCAAGGCCGTTTGCGCCCCCACCCCGGTGGCTTGCATGATCAGTTGGCCGTCCTGATTCACGGTGCCGCCGATCAACACATCGCCGGCCTGGCGCAAGACCGGCACCGATTCGCCGGTCATCATCGCCTCGTCCACACTGGACTTGCCGCGCAGCACCACGCCATCGGTGGGAATGCGGTCGCCGGGGCGCACCAGCAGCGCATCTCCGACTTTCACTTGCGCCAAAGGAATGGCCTGATGGCGCAAGTCATCCGCCGCGCCGTCATCGAGCAATAACGCCGTGGCAGGCACCAACTGCATCAACTCATGAATCGCCCGCCCGGCGCTCTGGCGGGCGCGTGCCTCCAAGTAGTGACCGAAACTGATCAGCGCCAGCAAGCCGGCCGCCTCCATGAAATACACATGCTCGGGCCGTGCCCACCAGCCCGCCAAGGCCCCGCCCAGCCCCAGCACGCTGTAGCCATAGGCCACCGAAGCACCGATGGCGATCAGCACATCCATGTCGGTGGTTTTGCGTTTGAGCGCGGCAAAAGCGTTGCGGTAGAAAGCACCGCCGACCAGCACCATCGCCAGCGAACTGGTGACGAAAGCCAGCCCGTCCATCCACCGCAAGTGATGTTGACCGGCCAGCACCAACGACCAATGCAAGACCTCCACCGGCAACCACAAGGCCGCCCCCAGCATCGCCCGTTTGAACCAGCCTTGTTCATGGGCCAGTTGCCGATCCAAGCGCAACTGCTCGGCTTGCGACGCATCCACTTCTGCCTGCGGCGCCTGCGTCGGATAACCCGCCTCCGTCACCGCCGCGGCAATCGCTTCCGGATTGGTTTGCCCGGCATCAAATTGCACCACCGCCCGGCCCCGCGCCAAATTCACTTGCGCCTTGGAAACGCCCGGCACAGCCAAGGCGGCCTTGGTGACATGGCTCATGCACGAAGCGCAATCCATGCCGGTGACATCCAGGGCGACTTCGGAAGTATGAGTGGGCATCTGTTCCATGGGATAAGGATAGTCGGGGGACGGGAAAGGCATGCAGTTTTCACCTCGGAAGTTTTTCCATCCATCTGCTTAAAGCGCCATGATGCCCTGAAGCGCCATATAAAGACCCACGCAGATAATGAGCAAACTGGCGAAGTAAGGAGCCCTTCGGGTAAAAGTATCAAAACCTTTCCAGCGATTGGCCACATGCTTGGCGCCCCAGGCGGCGAGAATGCCCGATGCCATGAGGGTGATCGCCAACCCGATGCTGAAGCACAACACCAGAACCAACCCGAGGCCGATCCGCTGAAGTTGCAAACACACCAGCAAGACCGTCACCGCACCAGGGCAAGGCAGTAGCCCACCCGTGAGACCAAACAAAACAATTTGCGCCGTCGTGACTTTACGATTGGCAAAACGGCTTTTAATTTCCGCTGCATGCGCGCGTTGGTGAGCATCTTCGTAATCTGCGCTGTTAGGCTCAAGTCCCGCATGGTCATGTCCATGATCGTGCCCGTGCTCGGCGTATGCCAACTCGAAGGTGTGAACATGATCGCCATGACCGATAGAGAGATTGGCTGAAAATTCATGCGGTTCGGGTATTTCATCGGTGGATTCCAGAAATTCGCCCCGGTTGGTAAAGTTGAAGAACTGCCGGGTGCCATCCGGCCGCACGGTTTCCACCGTGACGGCCTGACCTGCGGCCGGGGGAATCACGCCACCGTTCATCCCTAGGTAATGCAGGCGGAACCGGGGTGGCACGCCGTCCTCGAACACTGACAGTTCTACCACGCCATGGCCGGTGTTGATGCGTTTGGTTTCATCCTCATGATGATGCCCGTGAGGGTGGTCTTGTGCCGCAAGTTTGGCCTTGCGCTGCTCACGCCAAGTCTGGAACAACATCCAGAGTGCCAAAGCAATGATGATGGCTCCAGAGGCAATCTGGAACTTGGGCTCCTGCGCGTCGAGGTTCCACGCTTTGCCGTAATGCAAACCCAAAAGCGCGATCACCCACACGATGACCGTATGCGACACCGTGGCCGCAAGCGCCAACAGCACAGCCTGCACCCAAGTGCCGCGCACCGCCACGATAAAAGCAGCCATCATGGTTTTGGAATGTCCAGGCTCGAGCCCATGCAGCGCGCCGAACACGATGGCACTCGGAATAAATAGCCATGCGCTGGATGAACTTTGATTGAGCAGATCAGTGAAGGATGTCATGAAGTAGATTCTTTAGAGGTATTTGGTAATTTCTTTGAATTCGTCGAGCGCACCATGGGAATGTGCGCCGTCGCCATGCACCGATTGGTCTAGGCAATGGTCGATGTGATCGTGGATGAGGGTTTTCTTGGCATTGGCAATGGCTTTCTCCACGGCATGCAATTGCTGCGCCAACTCCAAGCAGGAGCGCTGGGATTCAATCATCGTGATGATGGTGCTTAAATGGCCGGATGCCCGCTTGAGTCGTTTGATGATGGCAGGGTGAGTCTCATGAAGATGAGGATCGTCGTCATGCATATGGGGCTTGTTTTTCATCGCGGCATCTTATCCTAGGGGGGAGGATATGACAAGCCGGCTAAAAACGTCTATGGCAGCATTCTTTTCAAGGCCGACGCATGACCCTCCCTCTGTATGTCATTGCTCTGAATTCAAGCAAGAAACGCTTGGCGGAACGCGATAGCGCATGGCGCACATCGCCATGCCCGCAACCCCCGCCCACCCCCTGTTATGATTTTGGCTCCCCCAAGGAGTCCATGTTTCCCCACCTTATCCATGCCGTTGTCGCCTTGCTGGCCATCACCAACCCGATCGCCGCCACCCCCATGTTTGCGGCGATCAGCGAAGGCATGACCAAAGCGCAAAAGACGCGGGCGATTTTGAGCGCCTGCCTGATGGTGCTGGTGATTCTGGGCGGCTCGGCCTTTGTCGGCATGCGGGTACTCAATTTTCTGGGCGTGCAATTGGATGCCTTCCGTTTTGGCGGCGGGCTGATCATCGTGCTGATGGGCTTGGAAATGTTGCGCGGCCACATTTCAAAAGTCCACGACGGCTCCATCCACGGCACCGAACAAGAAGACCAAGTGCTGGTCCCTTTCGCCATACCCTTGGTGGCCGGCCCCGGCTCCATCACCACCGTGATCACCCTCACCGCCACCGGCACCGGCTGGGAAGGCGTCACCACCACCCTGGGCGCTGTCTTGATCACGGTACTGGCGCTATGCCTTTGCCTGCTTGGCGCCACCCGCATCACCGCCCGCCTAAGCGGCCGCCCTTTGCGCTTGCTCACCCGGTTTATGGGCTTGATTCTGGTGGCGATCGGGGCGCAATTTTTGTTGGCGGGGTTCCATGGGTTTATGGCGGTGGTGAAGTAAGAGCCGAACGCTCACCGCCACTTCCAATTGCGGATTTCCGGCATGTCCTGGCCGTATTTTTCGATGTATTGGCGATGCTCGACCAGTTTGTCCCGCAGTTGCGCCTTGAGCGCGGCGCCCTTGGCGCCGGTCTGCGGCAGGCGGTCGATGGTATCCATCACCAGATGGAAGCGGTCCAACTCATTGAGCACGGTCATGTCAAAGGGCGTGGTGATGGTGCCCTCTTCCTTGTAGCCGCGCATATGGATGTTGTGGTGGTTGGTGCGGCGGTAGGTCAGCCGGTGGATTGTCGTAGAGGTACATCTGGCCGACCGCCAGATAGTTGGCGGCGCGCCAATAAGCGTCAATCTTGCGCAGCAGGTCGGGGGCGAGGGTCGGTTCTGGCATGGATCCATCTTTCTTAGGTCAGGGATTCAAGCGAAGCAGGCGACAGGTGGCGCGCGCGATCATGGCTTCTTCATCGGTACGCATGACGCGCACCGTCACGGGACTGCCGACCTTGGAAATAACCGGCGCATGAACGGCGTTCGCGAGTTCGTCCACTTCGATGCCCAGGAAGCGCAAGTTTTCACAAATGCGCGAGCGGACCGGCGCGGCGGTTGGCCATGTCGCCGAATTGCGCCGGGCTGAGGCCATGGGTCGCCGCCGGATTACTTCACAACCGGTTTTCCTTGGCTGTATCAGGCGGCAAGTACGTAATGATGCGGGCGCTGCGTTTGTAAGTGAAATACGAATAGGCCCATTGCAGCAGCACGGCGAGTCTATTGCGAAACCCGATCAAAAAAAACAGGTGGACAAACAACCATGTCAGCCACGCGAACAACCCGGAGATTTTGAGTTTGCCGATCCACGCCACCGCCGCCGATCGACCGATGGTGGCCATGATTCCCTTGTCCCAATACTTGAACGGCGGTCGCAGCGCGCCGGCCGCGCCAAGGCGGACTTCGTTTTCGATGATTCGCGCGACATGGCGGCCCATCTGGATCGCCGCCGGAGAAATGCCGGGAACCAAGGTTCCATCTTCATTGAGCACCAGTGCCATGTCGCCGATGACGAACACTTCCGGATGGCCGGGGACGCTTAAATCGAGCGCCACTTTCACGCGCCCCGATTTGTCCAGTTCGACGCCGAGCTTTTTCGTCACCGGCGCGGCGGAAACGCCCGCCGCCCACAGAATATTTCCGGCGCGCAGGATTTCGCCATCGTTAAGTTCCACCTCGTTTTCACGAAGGTTCTTCACGCGGGTCGAAGTGCGGACTTGCACGCCCAAGTGGGCAAGCTGGCGACAGGCGCTTTGGGACAACTCGTGCGGGAAATTGGAAAGCACAAACGGCGAACCTTCGACGAGGATAATGCGCGCCTGCGCAGGATCAATCCGACGAAAATCGCGGGGCAAAACCGTTCGCGCCAGTTCGGCGAATGCGCCGGCCAACTCCACCCCCGTCGGGCCGCCACCGATGATGACGATGGTCATCAGCCTTTCGCGTTCAGCAGGGTCCGGCTCGTTCTCGGCTTCTTCAAATGCCAGCAAAATGCGGTTGCGGATGCGCAGTGCGTCCTCGAGCGTCTTCAATCCCGGCGCGAATTGCTCCCATTCAGGATGCCCGAAATAGCTGGCTTGACTGCCCATGGCGAGCACCAAAAAGTCATACTCCAACACGCTTTTTTCGAGAACGACTTTTTTCTGCAAGAGGTCGAAACCCGTCACTTTGTCCATCAGCACGGTGATGTCAGAACGGTCGGAAAGAATGGAACGGATCGGCTGTGCGATGTCCGGCGCGGAAAGCCCGCAGGCGGCCACCTGGTAAAGCAGCGGCTGGAACAAATGATGGTTCGTGCGGTCCACCACCGTCAGCCGTGCGCCGGACCCACGAAATTTTTTGCAAAACATCAGCCCGCCAAAGCCTGCGCCCAGCACGACCACCTGTTGTCTTTTGTTTTCACGCATCGGCTTGCTTGGTGAACGGTGGATCATTCTGGAAGCGCTTTGATGGAACAGATCAAAAGCGCGAGACGCCCTTGAGGGTGAACTCTCCCTAGCCGCCCATCACCTTGGCGTAGCGCGCATTGACCGTCTTCCAATTCACCAAATCCCAAAAGGCCGCCACATAACCTATGCGCTTGTTTTGGTAGTGCAGGTAATACGCGTGTTCCCACACATCCAAACCCAAGATGGGCGTGCCTTGAATTTCAGCAAAAGGCATCACCGGATTGTCTTGATTGGCGGTCGAGGTCACGGCCAATTGGCCATCCTTGGCCACCACCAGCCAAGCCCAGCCGGAGCCGAAACGGGCCATGGCGATTTTGGTGAACGCGTCCTTGAACCCTGTCAGCCCCCCCCCCAATTCTTCATCCAAGGCTTTATTCAATGCCGGCGAAGGCACTCCGCCGGTGCCCTTGGGCGCAAGCAATTCCCAAAACAGCGAATGGTTGGCGTGCCCACCGGCGTTGTTGCGCACGGCGGTTTGTTTGGCGGCTGGCACCAAGGTTTTGAGTCCGGCGCACAAAGCCCACACATCGTCGGGAATGCCCGGCACGCCGGCCAATGCCTCGTTCAAATTCTTCACATAACCGGCATGGTGCTTGTCATGGTGGATCTCCATGGTTTTAGCGTCTATCGCCGGTGCCAGCGCGTCAAAGGCATAAGGCAACTTTGGCAATTCAAAAAGTTTGGCTGGTGCATCGGCGGCGGAATGTTCACGGATGGAAAAAAGCGGCATGGGAATCTTTACAAAAAGGAGGAGAAAATGAAAACGAAACCAACCCCAAAGCATCGGCGTGGCCGCTGAGCCGCGCCGACGAAAAAATCACTGTTTGGTGCCGCAACCAGCTTTGTCCTGCGGCTTCTTGTCGGCGCATTCACTGCCACTTAGCGGCGTATAGAAGAACTCTGCGCGGATGATTTTGCCACTGCAGCTGTCGCAGGTATACAGGGCGATTTCATTCATCTGCATGCGACCCCGCTTGGCGCAAGTGGCGTCCATCTTGAACACCACCGCAAAACGATGGCTGTCGGGCTGTGGAAACGGCCCTTCCACCTCGCGACTGTGGACGGCCATATGTTTGTGCCACGCGACATCCTTGGCTTTGACGGCCGCTTTGCCGACGGTGATCTTGCACTTGCCCTCGCAAGCGAAGGGCTCGACGGAACTGATGTGGTCCGCGTACAACTCCTCTTCGGCCTGATCGCATTTGCCGGCCTTGCACAGTTCGACCAAGCGGTGGGCAGTGGCTTTGACGGGGCAGCAGCCAGGGCTTCCTTCCTTGTGCTTGGAGGGCGAACAACACGCGTCCTGGGCAGCCTCCGGCTTGCCAGGCGAGCAACAGGAAGTGGCAGGAACGGACGGCTTGGTGGAATCACAACTCATGGGAATCTCCTGAAAAGAGGGGAAGACATAAACGACAAAAAAATCGGCCGAAGGACGGCGATTTGCATGGATTTTATTTTTTCATTTTCCGGCGCCGAAAAGACCCAATCGTATGTTGAACACTGTCTACCAACACCGACTCAACAGGCGTGTAACCCGAATCCATCATAGGGCCGCTTGGGTGATGTGCAACTATTTAATTTTTCGCGCGGGCTGGCGTGATCCTGAAAATTAGACGCGCTTCAACAAGGAATGAAAAAATACGTTGGTTCATAGTCAAGGCTTAACCACTGCAATGCCTTCGTATGAGAGCCGCCCACCCACCAACTGTGCTGGCGAAGTGTACGGGTGTTCTTGAACCTGGTCCGTGCCCAAAATATGGAAGACATGCACACCCATCGCTTTAAGATAGTCCGCAATCATCGAACGGTGGCAGCGCCACCAGACCGCTTCGGAACACATGATCGCGGTTCGACTGGAACTGGCAATCTCCAATAGGCGAATAACGCCATCACGGAATGGCTGAGTCTCCATGTAGTCGGCATATCCGCGGAACGAGGCATTGCGCCAGGCGATATTGTGCGAGTCGGGGCGGACCGGCCGACGCCCGCCAAGTTCAACCAAGTGCGCATAGCGGATACCTGCCGCGACCAAGGCATCATGCAATACGCCTTTGTTGAAGTGAGGAAATTTGCGAGAGCCGGGAAATTGGCGCACATCGACGAGGGTCTCGATCTGATGGTTGCGCAGGAGATTGATGAACTCCTCGAGCGTACGGGTCGAGTGGCCGATGGTCCAGATTGTGAGGGAATGAGTGGTCACAGGGGTAACGATTTCTCAATAAGAGAGACTAAAAGGATACCGCGGAACGTGTGAGCATTATCCGCCATCGCCAGGCCGGGTACCATGGCTCTGGCAAGATGCCATTCACCCGGCGTTACCCATCCAGCGGCCACAAAGACAAGAAAGGTGAAACCCAATGACCCCCACCCCCATCCATTCGGACGCACTGGTGCTTTTCGGCGTCACGGGCGACCTCGCCCACAAGATGATCTTTCCGGCGCTCTATGCGCTGGAAAAGCGCGGCGCCCTGAAAGGGCCGGTCATCGGCGTCGCCTTCCCGAAGTGGAGTCTGGCCCGCTTGCGCACGCGCGTGACCCACGGCATCAAACAAGCGGGCGCGGTCGATGACAAGCGCGCGTTAAAACGCCTGCTTGATCGGATCGGCTATGTGATCGGGGACTACAACGACCAGAGCACCTTTGCGGCGATCAAGCAGGCACTGGGCAAGTCCCGGCGGCCGGCGCATTATCTGGCGATCCCCCCTTCGCTTTTTGAAACGGTGATCAAAGGGCTGGGCGCCGCCCAATTGTCCAACCATGCGCGCGTCATCGTCGAGAAGCCGTTCGGCCGCGATCTGGCTTCTGCCCGCAAACTCAACCGCGTGGCGCGCGCGCTGTTTCCGGAAGACGCCATCTTCCGCATCGACCACTTCCTGGGGAAGGAGGCGATCATGAACATCCTTTATTTCCGGTTCGCCAATTCCTTCCTCGAACCGATCTGGAACCGCGACCATGTGGCCAGCGTGCAGATCACCCTGTCGGAGGATTTCGGGGTCAAGAACCGCGGCGCCTTTTACGAAACCGCCGGCTGCCTGCGCGATGTGGTGCAGAACCACCTCTTCCAACTGGTGGCGCTGTTGGCGATGGAGCCGCCGGCCACCCGCGACTATGGCGCCGTGCACACCGAGAAAACCAAGGTTTTTCAGGCCATGCGCCGGCTCCAAGCGGACGACCTGGTGCGCGGCCAATACGCCGGCTACCGCAAGGAACCCGATGTGGCGAAGGATTCCGATGTCGAGACCTTCTGCGCCCTGAAACTTTTCATCGACTCATGGCGTTGGGAAGGCGTGCCGTGGCACATCCGTTCCGGCAAATGTTTGGCCAATACGGCGACCGAAATATTGGTGGAATTGAAACCGCCGCCGCAGCGTTTGTTCGCCGACTCCGCACCGGCAACCGGGCAGGCCAATTATGTGCGCTTTCAACTCTCCCCCCACACCGCCATCGCTTTGGCCGCCCGCGTCAAACGCCAGGGCAAAGAATTTGTCGGCGACCAGCGGGAACTTTGCCTCAGCGAAGAATCCGCCTCAGAAGCGTCGCCCTACGAACGGCTCTTGGGCGACGCCATGGCCGGCGACGGCGCGCTGTTCACCCGGGAGCCCAGCGTGGAAGCGGCCTGGGAAGTGGTGGAAGCCGTCCTTAAAAAACACCCTTCGGTTCATCGTTATCGGCGCGGGAGTTGGGGACCCAAAGCCGCCGATGCGATCATCGCCGCGGATGGGGGGTGGCACAATCCCAAAACCGACAAGGTTGGATGAAATAGGCTGCTGCAAAAGAACCTAACCGCCGAGGTTCTTTCATTCTTTCATCCTGTCCGACTCAGCTTTGGCACGGGCGCAAGCGACCGTTCTGACAATCCAAACGATGGTGCCAAGGGCAAGCAAAGTAAAAACCAAAAACACCCCAAACCCCGCCGTCGTGCCCACGCGCGCATGGCGCGCGAAGAGGGATTCCGTGCCGACCACGGAGAGCCGGGCCACTTCGCGGATGATCAGGATGCCCAACCAAAATAGAAACGCACCACCTGAAGCAATGATCAGGCCCGCGGCGCGCGGAACTTTGCCCGCCACGGCCGGGATCCAAAACGCCAATTGCGCCAAGGCGCCGGCGGACATCACCCACGCCCCCATGCGCATGTTGGCTTCCGCCTCCGGCGTGACATCCGCTGGCAAAACAGATCGCAACACCACCCAGGCGGATGCAGCGGCAATGCCCAGCGCAATCAGGCAAAACCAAGCGAGCGGGCGCACGGCCAAGCGGGCGGCCTCGGCCGCAATGCCTGATGCGCCGGCGCGCAATTGCCAAGCCAGCAATAGGCCCGTGGTGGGGATCGCGGTGGCAATCCAAAAGCCCAGCCTTGGCAGGGCCGCCGGCTCGCCGTAGGTCATCGCTTGCGCCTCGTAGCGCTTTGGCCACGAGGCGTGGTCAAGCGAGAGCAGGTGGTTTTCAACCCATGACCAGCCGATGAACAGGATGCACCCCATCACCACCGCCGCCACGATGCCCTGGACCGCCGTTTTGCCGCGAATGCGCTCGGCCTTGAGCAAGTAGAGCAGGTAGAACGCCACGATGAGCACCGGCAAAATGGCCATCCACCGGTGGAACGACAACAGGTTGGCGGTGTAGAACTCCCGCTGGTAAAGCACCTGCACGAACAGCAAGGGCGCAATGCCGGCGGTGATCGCGGCGGAGAGCGCAAAGGGCATCCAATCTTTCAAGATGGTCGTGACGGCCGACCATGCAGAGGGTTTGGCATTGGCGCCGAGCATGCCGCGCAGGCCCGCCACGCCGAGCATGATCGAACCGGCCAGCACATAGGACATGAACACCCCGTGCAGCAGCAGCGTGAGGATGTACAGCACGGCATACCATGCGGTCGGCGCGGGCAAATCAAATGGAAAGACCGGCTTCATGCGTGTCCTTGATTAGTGTTCTGGATTTTCAAGTGCGGCCGGCGGCCGGCCATCGCCGGCCGGCGCGGTGCCCGCCTCGTCAAGCCACTGCCTGATCCGCGCCAACACGCGGCCATCACGACTCTCGGGCCAGATTTGCGGGCGCTTGGCCGCCTCCCACCGGACGTACTGCACCAAAGCCTCCAGTTCGGCGGGGGTGCCGGCGAAGGGCGGCATGAAGCCTTTGGTCCATTGCAATTTGGCGACATTGATGCGCTGCTGGTCGGGCGCCCATGCACCCATCAACGGCGTGAGGCCGTTGACCCCGCTGACCGTGTGGCAGATGGCGCATTGGTTGCGGAATGTCAGCGCGCCGGTTTGCAGTTGCAAATTGGGATACGCCGCCGCATCCCGCAACGGGAACGGATCGTCCGCCGTGCAACCGACCAGGCGCAAGTGCGCGACTTCTTCGGGCATGATGGCATTGCTGAACAGCACGCCGCGGATGGTGTACGGCTTGCGCACCCCCTCGCGGACGAATTCGCCGCCGGCCGTCGCCGCAAACGACAATGCCAGCATCATCGTTGCCGTGGCGCCGTTGATGTAGAGTTTTTGGCGCCAAAGGCCTGCCACGATGTAGCCGCCGGTCAGCGCACTTGCGCCTATGGCAATGCCCATGAACAGCGTCATGGCCATGCTGCCGCCCATCACATAAGCCCGGCTGTCGGCGGGCATGGCGGCCAAAAACCACACGCCCAAAAACGGCATGAGCATGACCGGCAGCATGAAGTGCGAGCTGCGGTTGATCAGCCGCGTGCGCTGCGCCTGCGAAAACGACGGCATCAGATTGACAATCACCACCATGACCAACCCCGCGATCACCATGCACGCCACCGTGCGGTAAAACAGGCTGGGCCAAAAAGTCGGGTTGAAGAACCCGGCCCAGATGTCACCGGAGTGAATCCACGCACCCGGCGTCAATTGCCACGACAGGATGCCGTTGATCCAGAAGAGCGATCCCCAGCCGGCGATGGCGTAGACGACCAGGAGCGCCAACCGCGCACGGTCGGACAAAATCTTGTGGTAGCGATAGAAGGCGTAGCCCGCGATCACCTCGATCCAAAAGAACAGCCATTCGATCGCCCACACCCAGTGAAAAACATCCACCATCCGGCCGATGGTGGCCGGCGAAATCTGGATGGCGGTGAACCACATCGCCACCCCCGTGACCGCGCCGGTCACGAACGAAACAAGCACCAGATATTTGAAATAAGAATCAAGCAGCGGCCGCGCGCCCGGCTCTTTGCCCTTCATGGCCAGCCATTGGAAATAGGCCATGAGCATCCCGCCGCCAATGGCGAACTGCGCGAGAAAGACATGAAAGATGCCCAACCCGCCGATGACCATCCCCTTCATGACCGGGCCGAAGTCATTGACCGGATAGTGGGCAAGGTTCATGCTGGAAGGTTCGATCATGGTCGTAATCCGCGGAAAAGAAGCGGCGGCTGGCAGACCCGGCCATGCAACTTTACATCAACTGTCTGCCGGGGGTGCAAAAAGTTGCATATCTACGCGACGGCCCTATGATGGGTGCGGGTCACACGCCTGTTGAGTCGGTCCGTCGGTTTTTGGAGTTCAACACACGCCTGGGTTTTCTTGGCGCCAGCAAACGAAAAAATATCATGCATAAAATCACCATTTCTTGGTGGGGTTGTTCGCGTCAAATTATGTGGAAAACCCCTCCGGTCGTTGCGCATCTCTCCCGCTTCCTTAAGCGCGGAGGAGAGCGTCATGAATCCTTCTGACCAACGCATCCTGGCGATCAACGCAGGATCGTCAAGCATCAAGTTTGCCTTGTATCGGGTTGATCAACCCCTGGAGCGCATCGCCCATGGGAAAATGGACCGCATTGGCCTTGATGATTGCTCTTTAACATTCATCAACGAGTCTGAAAAACAGTATCAAAGGCGCAAAATGACGGCCTTTGACCGCAAGTCAGTGGCGCATGCCGTGGTGGAATGGCTCGAAGAACATGGCAGGCTTGATTTGGTCGTGGCGGTGGGGCACCGGGTGACCCACGGCATGCAGCGCACCGAGCCCGAGGGCATTACCCAGGAACTGGTGGATGAATTGCGGCGCATTGAATTGATTGCGCCCGATCACCTGCCCCGCGAGATTGAGCTGATCGAGGCATTCCTAACACACCTCCCCGCACTGCCCCAAGTGGCCTGCTTCGACACCGCCTTTCACCGCAGCATGCCGCGCGTGGCCAAACTGCTGCCCGTACCCCGAAAACTGGAGGCCAAGGGCATCCATGGCTACGGATTCCACGGACTGGCCTATGCCTTCTTGATGGAAGAACTCAGCCGGTTGATCGACGGCAGGACAAACCAAGACCGCGTGATCCTCGCGCACCTTGGCCATGGCTCCAGCATGGCCGCCGTGCGCAACGGCAAAAGCATCGACACCAGCATGAGTTTCACGCCGATGGCGGGATTGATGATGGGCACCCGCTCCGGTGAGTTGGATCCCGGGCTGGCACTCCATCTCGCACGCACCGAGCAGATGACCATGGCGCAGTTCCATGAAATGATCACCCACCATTCCGGCTTGCTTGGCATTTCGGAAACCAGTTCCGACATGCGGGATCTGCTCGCCAAGGAAGCCGACGATGCGCGCGCGGCGGAAGCCATCGCCATCTTTTGCTACCAGGCAAAAAAGCGCATCGGCGCCTTTGCCGCCGCGCTGGGAGGATTGGGCACGCTTGTCTTCTCGGGGGGCATCGGCGAAAATTCACCGCGCGTGCGCGCGCGCATTTGCGAGAATGTGCGGTTCCTTGGCATTGAAATCAATGAAACACGCAACGCGGCGAACGCCCCCGTGATTTCCACGGACGCAAGCCGGGTGACGGTGCGCGTCATTGCCGCCAACGAAGAACTCATGATCGCGCGCGAGGTGCGCCAAACGCTCGGACTTTGCGCGCAAAGCGCGAAGAATTGAATCCGTCTCCACGAACACTAGCCCATCGCTTTGTCCCGCTTCAAGGCATGCCCTTCACTCTGCCGGCACGCAGGGCTGCACCACAACCGTGGCGGCGCGCCGGGTCTTGATCAGCAGCCAACCCGCAATGATGAGGACGACTCCAAAAGCCAGAAACAGCATGTCCCAAAGCAGCTGGTGCGGGCTTCCCGGCAGGACATGATGAATGCCGAGAATCTGGTGGTCAATAAGACCCTCGATGAAATTGAACAACCCCCATCCAACCAGCATCGCGCCGATCAAAACGCGC
>CAZKVP010000024.1:22034-38881 GCA_964556215.1 uncultured Phycisphaeraceae bacterium | reverse complement strand
CTGTACGCACGGCGTCCTTGGCGATGCGTTCTTCGTTGGTGGGCACGATGTTGACGGCGCGGCACTTGGTGCAACGCACCCGCTTGCCAATGAAATCATCGGGCACGCCGAGGCGCTGGTCGCAAAAGTCACATTTGAACTTGATCATGGCAATGGGGTCTGACGTGGCCGGAAGCGGGGCGCCAGCCGGCGCACCCAAAGGCTGGCCGCATCTTATGTCGCCCCCGGCAAAGGGGCAATGTTTTATTGAAATTTTCCGGCAGGCGCGGCCAAGGGCCTCAGGCCTTGGCTTGGCTGTCGGGCAGCGGGCAAAAACGCGAGCCGGCCAACGGCACTTTGCGATTGACCGCCGGCCCCTTGGGGAAAAGGGGCGCCACCGCCATGCTGAGGGCCACCACCCCCACATCGGATGCCAAATGCACCCACCAATGGTGCTCATGGCATGCCACCAAGGCGCCGTTGACCAGCAACGCCAACAACATCATGGGAATCAGGTTGGTCCAAGCCAGGCGCATCAGCTGGTCAAAGCGGAAACGCGGCAGGGTCCAGCGGACCCACATCATGGCGAATAGCAGGAAGGTGACTTTGCCGGCAAACACGGCGAATTTGACCACCACCCACAACAGGCCCATCCAACCGGAGGCCTCGGGGATCAGCTTGAGGAACGGGACCGGCTCCCAGCCACCCAGGAACAGGATGGTGAAGAAAGCCGAGCCGATGATCATGTGCATGTATTCGCCCAGGAAGTACATGGCCCATTTCATCGAACCGTATTCGGTGTGGAAGCCGCCGACCAGTTCCTGCTCGCATTCGGCCAAGTCAAAGGGCGCGCGATTGCACTCGGCCAGCACGCAGGTGAAGAACACCGCCGCCAGCAGCGGATGGGCCAAAACGCCCCAGGCCTGCCCCGCCGACACGGTGGCCGTGGAGCCGGCCGCGCCGATTTGGCCGTAGACCATGTCAAACGCATCGGGCGACTTGTAGTAAAGAATCATGATCAGGACGCAAAGGCCCATCGGCACCTCATACGAGAGCATCTGCGCGGTGGCGCGCAACCCGCCCAAAAAAGCGTACTTGTTGTTGGAGGCATAGGCCCCGATGGTCACGCCGTAAACGCCGATGGAGCCCACCGCCAGCAGGTAAAGCACGCCGACATTGAGCGGCGCGGCGGCGACGAACACCATCCCCTTGTCCACCAAGTGATGGCCGAACAAATCAAGGCCGGGGAAATCCCACTGGCCGCCCCAGGGAATCACCGCCATGCCGATGATGGCCGGGACCATCACCAGGGCCGGAGCCAGGGTGAACAGCCACTTGTCGGTGTGCGGCGGGGTGTAATCTTCCTTGAACAGCAACTTCAGGCCGTCGGCCAGCGCCTGACCCAAACCAAGGAAGCGGAATTTGTTCATGAACTTCATGTGCAGCGCATCCCACAACTTCTTCTGGCCAAAGCCGAAGCCGGTGCGGTTGGGGCCGATGCGGTCCTGGGCCCAGGAGGCGACCTTGCGCTCCAAAAGGATGAGGTAGGCGGTGCCGCCGAGCATCACGTTCAAAACCACCAAGATGACGCAGACGGAGACGAAAAATTGGGCCGGGAGTGGCAACATAAATGGGGGTTGGGTAAAAGGCGGCTGATTGTAAAGTAGACGCGCCGTTCCCGCTGCCCTGAAACACCCTGAAAACGGCCGCGCGCCGGAGGCACCCTGTCTACTATGATGCCCCCCATGCCGCCCCCCCCCCGCTTCGCCCTTGTTCTGGCCGCGCTTGCCCTGCCAAGCCTGGCCCTGTTGCCCGCCTGCCAAGCCCTGCGCTGGGACCCGTTGGGTCACATCGTGCAAGTCAAGGCGCAATACCACCGGATGGAAGGCCGTTCGGCCGCGGTGGTGGTCGCCATCCCCAGCCAAGTGCTTGACCCTGACGCCGGCCACGACATCGGCCGGGCCATCACCCGCCGCATGGCCGCCAACATCAAAGGCATCAAGATGGTGCCCTACAGCCGGGTGCAGGCCTTTGTTGACGCCAATCCCTATTGGATGATCAAGCCTCCCTCCGCCGTGCAAAAAGCGCTGGGGGTGGACCGCTTGGTGTGGGTGGACGTCCAAGACTTCCGCACCCATGAAGAGGGGGCCTCCAGCGACCTCCTGCAGGGCCTGGCCAGCGGCAGCATCCAGGTACTGGAGGCCGAAACCGGCGAAAACAACACCTATGCCTTTTCACAGTCGGTCACCACCCAATATCCGACCATGCAGCACTCTTCCGTGGGTCTGCCCGACGGACAAAATGACCTGACCGAGGGCAAGGTGCGGTTCAACCTGATCCAATTGTTTTCGCGCGACACCGCCGGCGCCTTTTACGACCATGAGGAAACCCGATGAAACCGCTCAAGCATGCCGCCTCCCTGGCGGCACTCCTCCTGCTGGCCCCGCTTGGCGGCTGCAACTTCCTCGGCACGGCCTTTGTTTTTTTCAGGCCCTCGATGTCAATCGATGCGCAGTATGCAATCCCCAAGGAACGCCAAGTGGTGGTCATCGTGGATGACTACCTCGGCGTGGCCACCTCGCCAGCCCTGACGGCGGCCATTGCGTCCGCCGCCGGCCATCACTTGGCGGCCGATGGCGGCCTCAAAGTGGTTGACGATGCCAAGGTCCGCGATGCCATCGCCAAATTGGGCAACCGCTGGACCGGGAAAAAAGGCGAAAAAGCCGTGTCCGCCGCCTCGCTGGGCGCCGCGCTGCACGCCGACACCGTCGTTTATGCCAACATCCAGGCGGCGCAGATCCAACTGGCCGACAACATCTACCAACCCCAGGTCACCCTGTCGGTCAAGGCGTACGAGACCGCCACCGGGGCCTGCGTGTTCCCCGTTTCACCCGACGGCGACAACATCCGCCAGACCGGCTTCGTGATTCAAAGCGAAATCACCGCCCGCGACCTGTCCGCCAGCGGCCGCAGCGCCAATTCCGAGGCCGAAACCAAGTTGGCCGCACAGGCCGGCTTGGACCTGGCCCAACTGTTCTACAACCACCGGCCGCAGAAGAAAACCGACCTGACCAACAACTGATGCCCATGCTCCACCTGCTTGACGCCGCCGGCCCGGCTGCTTGCCCGGCAACCCTGGCCCAAATTCAGGCGTGCCGCAGCGGCGACGCCGCGGGCAAAGTGGTGCTGTTCGGCGGTGCGCCGCTACGGCGCATGGCGGCCTTGGCCGGCTTGAAAGTTGATGTGGCGATGGCCCCGCCGCTTGGCAAACCTTGGCTGGCGCCCAGCGCCGGCGGGTGCTTGTTGGCTTCTTTCAACCCGACCGCCATCACCGCCTGGTCGGTGGACGCATTGCTGTTGGCCCACCTGCGGTTGCCCCGCGTGCCGGCCACCCTGATGCTGCTGCAAGCCCCCACGCCGCGCGAATTGCGCCTGCTTGCCTGCCTGCAGCGCTGGCGCCCTTTTGCACTGCAAGCCCCGCAGGCTTTGCTCGCCGGCGGCGCCTTGGATGCCGCACGCGCGCGCCTGGATGTCAAGGGTGTGACACTGCCCATGGTGGGCGCACTGCCTGTGCCCCCTGCACAACCACCGGCCACCTTGCCCGCCTTTTTGCTGCTGGGCGCCCGCGCCAACGCATGGCAAGGGGCCAGTGCCGTGGGCATTTTGGAGGTGATGCAGGGCACCCCACCACACACCCCGCCACGCCATCACCTCTGCCTGTTGCCTGACCAGCCCGGCCTGGCCCACGCCCGCCGCCTGACCTCCAACCTCGGTCAGCCCGAGCGTTTGGTGCCCGATGCGCGCGCCGCCTACCCCTGGATTGACGCACCCGATTGTCGTGCGGTTTTGGCACTGACTTCACCCGATGGCCCGGATGCAACACAAACTGTTTTTTTGCCTTATTTCGCTGTCAATAAAACACCTTTGGTAGTGGCAGATGTGCCAGCCCTGAGGGCATTGGTGGAGTCCGGAAACCCCCATGGCGGCCGCATTCACTGGGCCAGGGCTGACGATTTGCCAGCCATGGCTCATGCATTGTCCCAATCTTGACGCGGCGCGGCCATTCGCTACCATGCGCGCACATGGTCGCTTTCTTGATTGAAGGCGTCCCTTCCTTTCTTTATCCGGCCCGCCTCAACTTGCCCGCCAGTCCCCTTTTCGTGGCAATTTGACAGATGGCCGCCCAATCGCCCGCTTCCTTAGGTTGCGGGCACCGTTTCTTTCTCTCCCCGGCACTTTCCGGGCAGATGCAGATTCCCCTGATTTCCCCGGCCCTTTGGCGGCCGCCCAACATGCGATCCTTTCTCTTTTCTCAAGTTACATCCCTGCGCGCGCCCTTGGCCCGCCTGGCAAAGCCCTGCTGAAAAGATCTTGGATTGGCCTGTCAGAAGTCCGTGTTGAGTCCGTCTCTGCTTGCTGTAAGTGCCCTTACTTAAAGGGCCGTTATGTTTTTATTCTTGCTTGCACAGGCTGATGCCAGCGCCAATGCGTCATCCCCTGTTATTTATGTGGCCGTGGGTGTCGGTGCCCTGTTGGTGGGCACCATCGGGACCTATCTCGCGCTCAAATCCTCCGGTTCCGGCGCGGTGGCCGCCGCCAAAAAACAGGCTGATGAGATTGTCTCCAAGGCCAATGGTGAAGCCATGGCCGCCCTCAAACAGGCCGAACAAAAGGCCCGCGAAGACGCCGAGCGCCTGCGCGCCGACTTCGCCAAGGAAACCGAATCCACCCGCAAAGAATTAGAAGCCAGCCGCAAAGAAGTCAAGGACGGCGCCGACCGCCTGACCAAGCGCGAAGAAACCTTGGACAAGGAGCGCGAGTCATTGGCCGGCAAAGAGAAACAGATCCGCGACACCGAAGCCGATGTGCGCAAGCGCGAGGCCGGCATCACCGACAAACTCGCCTCCGCACAGGAATTGCTCAAGCGCCGCCAGGATGCCTTGGATCGTTTTGAAGGCGAAAAGCGCAACGAGCTTCTGCGCATCACCAACCTCTCGCCCGACGATGCCAAGCGCGAAGCCCTGGCCGCCGTCGAGCGCGAATGCCAGAACGAAACCGGCGCCGTCATCAAGCGCGTGACCGAGCAGGCGCAAGAGGAAGCCAAGGAAAAGGCCCAGCGCATCACCCTGCAGGCCATCCAACGCTACGCCAGCGAGCACACCGCCGAAAGCACCACCGCCAGCGTGGACATCCCCGGCGACGAAATGAAGGGCCGCATCATCGGCCGCGAAGGCCGCAACATCCGCGCCTTTGAAAAGATCACCGGCGTGGATGTGATCGTCGACGACACGCCGGGTGTGGTGACCATTTCGTGCTTCGACCCGGTGCGCCGCGCCATCGCCGCCGAGAGTTTGCGCCGCCTGATCGACGACGGCCGCGTGCATCCGGCCCGCATCGAGGAAATCTTCAAGCAGGTCGGCGACGAGTTCACCGCCAAGATCATCAAGTTCGGCAAAGACGCCTGCCTGGAAGCCAACCTCAACGGCCTGCACCCGCGCGTCAGCGAAATGATGGGCCGCCTGTACTACCGCACCTCCTACGGCCAGAACATCCTGCGCCACTCGCTGGAAGTCGCCTACCTCTGCCAGGTCATCGCCGCCGAACTCGGCCTCGACCCGGCCATCGCCCGCCGCTGCGGCTTCCTGCATGACATCGGCAAGGCCATGGACCACGAGCAGGAAGGCGGCCACCCGGCCATCGGCATGGAGTTCTGCAAGAAGAACGGCGAGAAGGAAGAAGTCTTGAACGCGGTGGGCGGCCACCACGACGACATCCCGCACACCACCCCCTACACCGCCATCGTCATGGCTGCCGACGCCATCAGCGGCGCCCGCCCCGGCGCCCGTCGCGAAACCTTGGAAAAGTATGTCAAGCGTCTGGAACAGCTGGAAGGCATCGCCAAAGCCATGAAGGGCGTGCGCGAGGTCTACGCCATCCAAGCCGGCCGCGAGTTGCGCGTGATCGTCGACCCCGAGCGCTTGGACGATGTGAACTGCCATGTGTTGGCCCGCGACATCGCCAAGAAGGTGTCTGACGAGATGAACTTCCCCGGCGAAATCAAGATCAGCGTGATGCGCGAAATGCGCACGGTGGAATACGCGCGGTAAACCTGGGACCGCAGGCTTACAAGCCCGCACGAAATCAGCCTCCTTAAGAAAAACCCGCGCGCGAGCGCGGGTTTTTACTTAAGTTGACGCAACACACCTCCGACCAACCAACCTAATAAATTCCTTCCCGCCGCGTCGCCTGTGCGATAACATCCATCCGCACCCCCTCATCCACAATCGCTATGCCTATCCGCCACCCACTGACTTTGCTGGCCGTTGCCTTACTGGCCCTCTGCGGCGCGGGCGACCCGGCGCCCAGCCCGCCCGCGTCCAGCGCCGAAGCCAAAGCCACCGGCCAAGCTTGCGCCGCCTTCGGCGTCCAGTTTTACTTGGAAACGGCCAAGGCCGCGAAGGGCGAAAACCTATGCGTCAGCCCATGGTCAGCCTATGTCGCCTTGGCGATGCTGGCCGAAGGCGCCAAGGGCAAGACCGCCGACGAGTTCGCCGCCGTGCTGCGGACCAAGCCGGATGCGCAAGGACGCCTGCTGTCGCTGCACCAGGGCGTGCGGGCGATCGCCGACGACTTGGCCGCCGGCGCCGGGGCGGATGAAGCGCAAGCCAAAATGATCGCGAAAAAACTGGCGCCTTTGTGCAGCCAGTTGGAAGACCAGAAAAACAAACGGCAGCCGTGGAAAGGCGAATGAAGGCCAACCGGGAAGCCGCCCGCGACTGGCAGTCGCTGAACAACGCCCTCCGGGCGGAAAAAGACATCGTCGACCGCATCAACCTGCTGCGCACCGAACTCAATCGCTACGAATTCCACTCTGCCTGCGCCTTGTTCGGCGAGCAAACCTGGCCCTTTGTGACCGCCTTCCAAAAAAACGCAGATACCTACTACGGCACCGGCAACATCCAAAACTTGGATTTCAAACACAATGCCGAAACCGCGCGCAAAACCATCAATGCCTGGGGCGCCAAACAAACCCACGACAACTTGCACTGGGAGTCCAAGACCTTGGCACAGAAGATCATGGAGATCTGCCGGACGACGGATAAGCAACTCGCCATGGTCTTCGCCCTTGCCCGCTGGGGCGGCTTGCGGATCGGTGAAACACTACTGCTCCGGTGGGAGCACGTGGACTTCGAGACCGGACGCCTGACCGTCCTGTCGCCCAAGACGGCCAACAAGGGGAAGGACAAGCGGGTTCTCCCACTGTTCCCTGAACTTCGTCGTGCACTTCTGGATCTCCCGGACAAGGACAAAGCATCCCTCCACGATCCGCTCGTGCCTCGCTACGCGGGAAAGACCACGCAGTGGGCGGGCAAGGCGTTGAAGGCCATGATCACCCGGGCCGGTCTAAAGCCCTGGAAGCGCCTGTGGCAAAACGTGCGGGCAACCCGGACGACTGAATTGGCGGACAAGTTCCCGGGCCACCTGTGCAACGAATGGCTCGGGCATACGGAAGACGTGGCTGCCGCCAGTTATCGCAGGGCGACCGACGATCACTACCGGTCGGCGACCCGCTTTGAGACGGCAAGTACCGTCCCGGCGTCGGAGCAGCCCCCCGAATCCCCCACGCCGGGGCCGGAACTGCGCCTCGTAGCCTGATCCGCTCCGATTGATGACCCGCCCGAGGCTATTCCTTGGGCGGGTTTTCGTTGGCAGAAATAAGCGGTCGCAGAAGCCGAAAAGGGTGTCCCAATTTTGGCCCGGAGATAGCCCGGAAAGGCCCGGAAAGGGGGGGGTGGGAGGGTCCAGACGACCCGTTGCCTGAAAAGAAGAAAACCCCTACAAATGCAGGGGTTTCCGTTCTTTTCCGCTTTCTTCCAAAAGCGGCCAGTGCCCAGGAGAGGACTCGAACCTCCATGCCAGTTACGGCGCCACCACCTCAAGGTGGTGCGTCTGCCAATTTCGCCACCTGGGCGCGGGTGGGGCGGAAATAATAACAACTTGTTGTCCGGCGGGGGGCGCCCTGCCACAATGCCTCCATGACCCACTCCCTTCTTTCCGACCTGGCGTTGGTCATGGGCGCGGCCGCACTGGCCGGACTTTTGTGCCATGTGCTGCGGCAACCGGCGGTCCTGGGCTACATTTTGGCCGGGGTGCTGGTTGGGCCGCATTTTCCGTGGGTTCCGGTGGCGGTCAAGGACGAGCAATCCGTCCATCTCTTGGCACAATTGGGGGTGGTGTTCCTCCTGTTCCACATCGGCTTGCACTTTTCGGTGCGCGGGCTGGCCAAAGTGGGGTGGGCGGCAATTCTGGCCTCCACCGTGCTGACCGTGCTGATGGCCTTGGCCGGCTACGGGACCGGGCGGCTGATGGGCTGGAGCGGCATGCAAAGCATGTTTTTGGGGGCGACCCTCTCCATCTCCTCCACCATCATCATTGTGCGGCTGCTCACCGACGCCAAGCAGGAAAACGAGCCCTTTGCCCGCCTGATCCTGGGCATTTTGATCTGGCAGGACGTGCTGGCCGTAGGGCTGATCGCCGCCCTATCCACGGCCGCGGTGACGGGCAAGGTCAAGGTTGGCGAAGTGACGGGCCAAATGCTCGGCTTGGGGGCGCTGCTGATTTTGGCGCTGGTGGCCGGATTGCTGGTCCTGCCCTGGCTCATGCGCGTGGTGGCGAAAGTGAAAAAGGGCGAGGTGCTGCTGCTGGTGGTGTTGGCCTTGGCCTTTGGCGCGGCGCTGCTGACCGAACAATTGCGCATCGGGGTGGCGATGGGCGCCTTTTTGACCGGGGCGATTTTGGCGGAAACGCCGCTCAAGCAACGCATCGACCATTTGGTCACGCCGCTCAAACACCTGTTTGGGGCAGTGTTTTTCGTGGCCACCGGCATGCTGGTGGATCCGGCCCTGCTGCCGCCTTTGGCCCCGGCCATCGGCCTCTTGTTCACGGCCGCCGTGGTGTTCAAAATCCTCACCGGTGCGGCGGGCGCGCTGGTGGCCGGGCACGACCTTAAAACCAGCCTGCGGGTGGGCACGGGCCTGACCCCCATCGGCGAGTTCTCTTTCATCATTGCGGCCTTGGGCACCGAGTTGAAAGTGACCAACGCGAGCCTCTATCCCACCACCGTGGCCGTCGCGCTGCTGACCACCGTCTGCGGCCCCTGGCTCTCGCGCGCGGCCGATCCGCTCACCGCGCAATTGACCCGCCGCATGCCCCCCGCCCTGGCCAACCTGCTGCGCGTCTACCACGCCTGGTTCAACCAGGAGCACACCGCCGGCCCGGCGGAAATGGTGCGGGCGCTGCTGCGCAAAATGGCGTTCCAGGTGCTGCTCAACATGGTGCTGATCACCGGCCTGTTCACCGCCGCCATTTTGCTGGCGCCCTGGCTGGAGGCAAAGTGGCCCGCCCCGCAGGGCTGGCCGGCCTGGTTGGCTTGGCCGCGCTCGGGCTTGCTCGCGGGCACCTGCCTGGTGGCCCTGCCCATCTTGGTTGCGGCCCTGCGCAAAACGCGGGCGGCCATGATGCTGCTGGCCGACTTCATGGTTTTACGCAACCAGAGCCGCTCCCCCAACGGGCTCAAAGCCATGCGCGCCCTGCTCTCGCAAACCGGCTTTGGCCTGTGCCTGCTGGCCATGGGCGGCTGGGTGCTGGTTCTGATGCTCACCCTGCTGCCCAAATGGCCCGTATTGCTGGCCTTGCTTGGGGCGATCGGGCTCACCGCCTTGCTGCTGTGGCAGCGCCTGATCAAGCTGTATGCCAGCGCCCAAGTGGCGGTGCGCGAAACGCTGGAAGACAAAGCTGAACCGGAAGAAGACACCAAACCGGAATCATGGGCGCATCAGTCTTGAATCAAAGCGTTCGAAAGCATTTGCCGCCCCGTTTACAATCCCCCCATGAACATCCTTTTGGCCAAACCCCGCGGCTTTTGCGCCGGCGTCCACATGGCGGTGGACACTGTGCAGGAACTCATCGGACTCATCGGCACCCCGCTGTATGTGTTCCATGAAATCGTCCACAACAAGCATGTGGTGGACCGCTTCATCTCGCAGGGCGTGACCTTTGTCGAATCCATCGACGAGGTGCCCGCCGGCCAGACCGTGGTGTTCTCGGCCCATGGCGTTTCACCGGCGTTGCGCGAACGGGCCAAGGCGCGCAACCTGCGCATGATCGACGCCACCTGCCCGCTGGTGACCAAAGTGCATGTCGAAGCCCGCCGCTACGCCAAGCAGGGCTGCAAAATCCTGTTGGTCGGCCATGCCGGCCACGATGAAGTCGAAGGCACTTTTGGCGAGGCCCCCGGCGCCATCACCATTGTCGAATCACCAAAAGATGTGGAAAACACCACTTTCGCACCCGACCAACCGCTGGTCTACCTGACCCAAACCACGCTCTCGACCGATGACGCCAAAATCATCATCGACGCCATCAAGCGCAAGTATCCGCACTGCGAAGCCCCGCCCAAAGAAGACATCTGCTACGCCACCACCAACCGCCAGCAAGCCGTGCGCGAGCTGGCCCCGCGTGCCGACCTGACCTTGGTGGTCGGTTCCAAAAACTCCTCCAACTCGGTGCGCCTGACCGAAATCAGCCGCAATGTCGGCACCCCGGGCCGCCTGGTGGATGATGCCAGCGAACTGCAGGACGCCTGGTTTGAAAACATCCGCACCGTGCTGGTCACCGCCGGCGCCTCGGCCCCGGAAGACTTGGTGCAGCAGCTGGTCCAAACCCTGCTCACCCGCTTTGGCGGCTCGGTGGAAGAAGTGGACCTGATCCACGAAGACATGCAATTCGCCCTGCCGATCCAGTTGCGGGTGCTTAAGAACACGATGAAGTGAAGCAAGATGCGTGAACCCGGCCAAAAGGCCTGAAAACAACCCTTTTGGCCCCCTATTCCATCTCCGAATCCAAAATCCTCACCACCTCTTCCTGAATCCGCTTCATATCCGCATTCCTGAATTCCACTTTGGGCCCCGTCGCATTGCACAGGATTGAGAATGCCACCGCTTTGCCTTCTTTCTCGCGCACCAGCACCCCGGCCAGGGCGGACACGCCGTTGATGTAGCCGCTTTTGCCGTACACCTCGCCGGTCAATTTCACCTTTTGAAACCGGTGTTCAAAGGTGCTGCCCTCCATGCCCGGGCGGGCCAGGCTGGTGCGGTAGGCGGCGGCGATCTTGGGGTCGCGCAGCACCGAGGCCACCAGTTGCGCCATCATGCGGGTCGTCACCCGGTTGCCTTTGGACAGGCCGCAGCCATCAATCTGGTGGTAGCCCGCCAGCGCACCCTCGCCAAGGCGCTTGCCCATGGCTTGGCGCACGGCCTTGCAGCCGCCGTCAAACGACCCTTGATAGCCGGTGGCTTTGACCGCCAACCGCTTGAGCATGCATTCGGCGTAGAGATTGTACGAATCGCGGTTGGTGCGGTTGAGGACCGCTTGAATGGGGGTTTGGATTTTGTGGATGACCACGTCGCCGGCACCGATTTTGGGCTCGTCGCCCGCTGCCCGGCGCACCGGGCCGGTTGGCATTTTTTGCGCGGCCAATTTGCCGGCCAACCACTGCCCGAAGTTCAACGCGGGATCGGGCAAAGTGGGAAGAAAGGGCTCGTCGGGTTCAAAAGGCACCACCCCGGCAATTTTCAAGGTGTTGCCGCTGCGGGCCACGATGAATTGCTGACTCTTGCGGTCACGGCTGGCGCGGGCGGTGTTTTGCACCGTGATGAAATCACCCAAAGGAAACACATCCACATCCACTCCGCCGGCTTTATTGGGACGCGGCGTGACGGCAAACACATTGTTATGGAAATTAAGCCCGGAAACGGCCACCTCATAAGCCCGATCAAGTTGGTTTTTGGGCCAACCCTCCGGAACACCCTGCGTATCAAACACGCGATCGTCCACAATGATCTCGCGGAATCCGGCGGGCGAGGCTTTCTGCGCCGCCTCGATCCATGCGCCGACCACCTGCTCGGGGGTCAGCTTGGCGGCGGCCAGGGTTTTGACATCGAAAAAAGCCGGGTCGCCGTCACCCACCACCACCAAGGCGGGACGACGGTCAGACGCGCCGGCGGCGGCGGGACGGGACAGCAGCAATGTTTCAAAGTTGAAGTCCGGCCCCAGCACATCCAATGCGGCCGCGGAGGTCACCAATTTGAGGTTCGAGGCCGGCGCCATCGGGCGCTGCCCCTCCACCTCGGCCAGCACTTGGCCGGTCGGCACATCCACCAGGGTCACGCTGATGTCCACGCCCTTGGGCGCAGCCTTGGCGAGATAGGCGGCCAATTGGGCCTGCAGGGAGGCATTGACGACGGGCGTGACGCCATCCTGGTCGCGCGTGGCGCTGCGCGCCTGCGGAGCGAACGCGACCAACGATATGCAACTCAATGAAAAAAGAAGAGTTGCTTTTGAAAGTCGGCTGAATCTTGATGAAAGGCAGGGCATGAAGTGATGCGCAAAAGAGAAAAGTGGGAACTCCGGTCATTATCGGCCGATCCCCGGGAGGCCGGACAAAAAATGACGGGAGCCGCCCTGCGTTTCTTCTCTTTTTTTTTCTTGTGTTTCATGCCGCCCTGCGGTAAAACTCCGCTCCCCGGGAGCAGAGTTTCACTCCAGCCCCGCCATGGCCTCACCAGAATCACGACAGCCCAACCCACAACCTTCCGCTCCTCTCCAGAGGTTTTTCCATGTACGGCCAAACACCCCGCGCTTATCAAATGTTGGTCGATGCCTACCAAGTGGTCCTGAAACGGATGGGGCTCAGGAACCTGGTGCTGCCGGCCGCGATGATCGCGGCCTTGTGCGGGGGCGGGCAGGCTTATGCCAACCACCTGCCGACGGATGTGCAGCCTTCGATCGCCTCCGGCCCCACCGGCTCGGACGGGACTTACGCCTACACCCACACGGTGGATCCCAACGGGGTGTTTGCGGGGGCGGCTTCCCCCGTGACGCGCACGCAGGGCACGCAAACGATGCTGATCCTGTATTACCACGACATTTCCGCGCCCGACATGTACCACGCCACCGATGGGGCCGGAAGCGATGGGGTGTGGTACAACACGCTGGCCCGCAATGCGGACTCCCTGCGTTCTTTTTATGCCGCCCAGTCGGGCGGCAAGGTGGATTTTGACGTCAAAATCGTGGATGTGCCGGTGACGCCGAAGGCGGACGGCACGGCGTGGGACACCAGTGCCGCCCAGGCCGCCTATTTGCCGGGCCTTGGCGTCAATGCGGCGGACTACCGTTTCAAACTTAATTTCTACCAGCCGGGCCAACAGGCGCTGATCGACAACCCCGTCATCGACGCCGGCGCGGCGGGCCTGGGTTCGGTGCCCGGTCCGGGTACGAGCGGCGGGCAGGCTTGGTACCTCTACACGAATTCCAGCACCGTCCTGCATGAAGTCGGGCACAACCTCAGTTTCAACCACTCGCATTCGCTGGTGGTCACGCCCAACGTCCCGTCCTATGTCTACAACTACGCGACCAAGACCTACGATGTGGCGCCGGCCAGCAGCAATCCCGTCTATTCCCCGATCGGCGCGGAATTCCACGACTACGGCGGGGCCTACAGCGTGATGGGCGGCGGCGCGGGGTTGACTCCGCGTCAAAAACGAAGCTTGGGGTGGATGGATGGCTCGCACTTCGCCAACCTTAGCACCTTGAACACCCCGGGCACCACCAATACGGTGAAACTGTACGACGACATGGTGGACATGCCGGTGGTGGTCAGCGCCGCTTCGGGATCCGGCGTGAAGTACGGGGTGGCCCATGGCTATCAAAATGTCTATTACGACGCGTCGTTCACGCGCCAGGGGCAGGCCTTCCATTTTGACTCGACCAGCACCGGGCATTGGGTCGACTACACGCAGCGGTTTGACCTTTACTACCGCAGCGGCGTGGACACGCTGCCGGGCTATTCCAACAACGGCGAAGTCTCCGGCGTGGGGGTGGAACTCAACGGCATGTACCTCGGCCGCCTGGCCGTCGGGCAGACCCTGCTGGAAAAGGACGTGGGCAACAACATGTTCGTGGTCGATTCGAAAGTGGGCCACAACCTCGACGACGGCAGCAAAGTGGCCGGGGCAAACGCCGACCTGCACTCCTACACCATCGCCAACCATCCGCAGGATCCGGCCCGCTACCGTTCCACCTGGTACCAATTGACCTACCTCGGCAACGGGGTGGATGGCCTGGGGCATTGGGCCAACCTTCAAGTCCAATCCCTCACCGGGGCGCAAGTGATCGGCTGGCAGTTTGACGCCAACGGCGGTACCGCCGGCGCCCAGGACGGGTCGGGCACATGGACGGCCGGCGGCGGCAACAACTGGCACAGTGTCAGCACGGGCTTGGACAACCAAAACTGGACCCAGGCGGAAGACGCCGTATTTGGGACGGGCGGCGCGGCCGGCACGGTCACGCTGAACGGGGCCGTCACCGCCAACAGCGTCGCCTTCAAGCCGGTGGGCTCCGGTGCCTACACCCTGACCGGCGGAACGCTCACGCTGAACGCCGGCGGCATCATGGCGGAGGCATCGGCCACCATCGCCTCCACCCTCAAGGTGGCCCAGAACCAGTTCTGGTCCGTCTCCGCCGGCAAACAGTTGACGGTCTCAGGGAGCGTCGACACCACCGCCAGCATTGGCAATACGGATTCGCAGGGCGTGAACAAGGACGGCCAGGGAACGTTGGTTCTCGGCGGGGCGACCACCTGGAACGCCGACCTCAGCATCAACGCCGGCTTGGTGCGTCAGACGGCCAACCAGACATTCACCGGCCAGATCATCGCGAGCAATGCTTACAACGCATCGTTGCGCCTGGATGCCGGAACGACTTACCAGGTGGCCGGCGGCACGTTGAAATTCGGCGGATTGTCGCAAATCAGCGGATTGGTGGCGCCCGGTGATTCCACCGTCAACGGGAGCGAGGACAGCAATCTGGCGCTGGGCACCCTGCGGCTTTCTTCCACCACGGGATCCACGGCCAATCCGGAACTGTGGCTGGCTTCCGGAACCACCCTTCGCCCCAACATCCAATTGGATGCGGGTTCGCATGTCATCACCAACCAAAGCCGGTCGCAGATCACCGGGGACATTTCCGGCGCCGGCGGCATCACGCTGTATGGCGACTCCGGGAACCTGTGGCAAAAGACTTTGACGCTGGGCGGCCGCACGGTCACCGACACCGTCAACACCTTCACCGGCGACATCGAGATCCAGCGCGGCGACCTGCATGTGGTGGGCGCAACCTCGCTGCAGGGAAACAACGTGCTGCGTTTCAATGTGGCCGCCGGCGACACCGGCGCCTTCTACCTGACGGGCTACGACCGCACGGTCAGCGACCTGTCCTCCAGCGGTTCCGGCACGGCGATGATCGTCAATGCCCCCGGGTCGATCAACAACAATGGAGCCCAGACCGTTACCCATGGATCTTCCCCCGCCTCCTTGATCGTCAATCAGGGCCATGACGGGACCTATGGCGGTACCCTCGTGGATTCGTATGCCGACGATTATTGGATGTCCGGTCCCGTGGGCGCCCTTGGCCTGACCAAGCAGGGGACGGCCACCCTGACTTTGACCGGCGGCAACGACTACACCGGCGGCACCAAGATCGCGGCGGGCACCCTGCGGGTCAAGAGTTTCAACAACCTGGGTTCCGGCGATGTCCATTTGACGGGAGGCACGCTCTCCATCGACCAAGGGCAAGGGTTGACGCGCACCGGCATCGGCGGTTCTTCGCTCAGCACGGCCGCCGTCTCCGGGGGGCGCTACACCACCGACTTGAGTCCGCTGCGCAACGCATCCGGCAGCAATGTCGTGCCGGCCAGCACTACCTACGCCTACACGGGCAAGGTTTACCTGACGGCGGGCCAGTGGAGCTTCGGGGAAAGTTTCGACGCGGGTGCCTATCTCAAGGTCAATGGCACGGTGCTTCTGAATGACAACCGATGGGGCACCGCCACCACGGGCACAGATGGAGGCAACATCCCGACCACGGCCGCCGGCACCACTCCGGCCACCCTCGCCGTCGCCGTTGACGGCTGGTATGACATTGATTTGCGCGTCTACCGCGGCACCGGCGGCGTCGGAGCCCACACCAACGGCAACTGGACCACCCAAGGCATCGGCATCAAAACCGGCGCCACCTCCACCAATGGCGCCGACTACGCGGCGTTCGACATCGGCGCCCTGGGCATCAAGCTCAAGGACCGGATGAACATCGCCAACAACATCGCCGTGGATTCCGCCTCCACCCTGGAAGTGCTGGACACGGCTTCCGCCAGCGACGTGCACCTCACCGGCGCCATCAGCGGCGCCGGCGCGCTCACCAAGACGGGGGCGGGCATGGTGACTTTGGAAGGGGCCAACACCCACACCGGCGCCACCCGGATTTCCGGGGGCAACGTGTTTGCCGGCGCGGCCAATGTGCTGGGCACCGCTTCCGCCTACACGCTGGACAACACCGCGGGCGTCGCCCTGAACTTCAACGGGTTCGACCAGACCATCGGGTCTTTGGCGGGCGGCGGCGCCGCCGGCGGCGCCGTTTCCATGGGGGCCGGCACGCTGACGGTCGGCGGCGACAACACCAGCACCACCTATGCCGGCACGATCACCGGCACCGGCGGCTTGCGCAAGATCGGCACGGGCGCGATGCGTTTGGATTTCGCCAATGCCGCCGTCGCTTCAAACATCCTGTCCTCCGCCTCCGCGCTGACCATGGGCGGCGGCACGCTGGAATGGCAGGGCAAGAGCGGCGCAACCAATGCGCAGACGGTCAATGGCCTCACGCTTTTGGACAACACCCGCTCCACGCTCAAACTGACGCAAAACGGCGCCAACACGCTGAACTTGCGCCTCGGCAACATCGCCGTCGGCACGGGC
>CAZKVP010000024.1:0-21934 GCA_964556215.1 uncultured Phycisphaeraceae bacterium | reverse complement strand
AAACGGCGCCAACACGCTGAACTTGCGCCTCGGCAACATCGCCGTCGGCACGGGCGCCACGCTGGATTTCCAGGGTGGCACCACCAGCGCGACCCCCGGCGCCGGTTCCGGCGCCTGGTTCAGCTTCACCACGGTCAACGGCGGCGCGGTCGCCGCCGACAAGCGGCTGGGCGCCTTTGCCACCTGGAACGGCACCGACTGGGCGGCCAACTCGGGCATCTCCGACGGCGCGGGTGGCACCTATATCCAGGCCTACACCGGTTACACCAACATCTACAACGGCACCACCCCGGGACCGACGGTGATCCAGCCGGGCGCCGCGACCGATGTCCGGATCAACGAAGCCACCGCCGGCTGGGGCGCCGACACGTTGGGCACTTCCTCCGTCACCGTCAATTCGCTCCTGATGTCCGCCGCCGGCCACGGCGCCAGCGTGAACATGACCGGCGGCACCTTGATCGTGGGCGACGGCGCCAACGCATCCGGCGCCGTCGCGGTGGGCGCGGGGGCCAAGGGCCTGACCTTGGGCACGGCGGCCAACCAGGGCACACTGACCAGCGGCACCTCGGGCAATTCCATCCTGGGTTTGGTTTCCAACAACGCGGCGGCGGCCAACGGCCTGACCGTGAACGCGGTCATCGCCAACGGCGGCACGGGCACGACGGCCCTCTTGGTCTCCGGCGGCACCGGCGGCGGCACTGTGGTGTTGGCAGGCAACAACGGCTATTCCGGCGGCACCTCCGTGGTCGCCGGCGCCACCTTGCAGGTGGGCGCGGGCGCCGGCACCGGCACGCTGGGCTCCGGCGCGGTGGCGTTGGAGGCCGGCACCAAGCTGGTCTTCAACCGCAACGACGCCGGCCTGGCCGTATCCTCGGTCATTTCCGGCGCGGGTGCCGTGACGCAAAACGGCATCGGCACCACCACGCTGTCCGGTGCGAACACCTACTCCGGCGCGACGGCCATCCTGGCCGGCGGCACGCTGCGGATCGGCGCCGGCGGCGCCTCCGGCACGCTGGGCACGGCGAATGTGGCCGACAGCGGCACGCTGGCGTTCAACCGTTCGGACACCGCGACGGTGAGCAACGCCGTTTCCGGCACCGGCACGGTGGCGCAAGTCGGCGGCGGCACCACGGTTTTGACCGGCACCAACACCTATGGCGCCACGACCGTTTCGGCCGGCACCCTGCAGGTCGGCAACGACGCCGCGGCCGGCACCCTGGGCTCCGGCGCGGTGACGGTGAATGCGGCCGGCCGCCTGGCCTTCAACCGGTCGGATGACCTCACGGTTTCCAATGTCTTCTCAGGTGCCGGCGCTTTGTCCAAGAACGACGCCAACACCTTGGTCTACATCGGCACCGACAGCCGCACCGGCACCACGACCGTCAACGGCGGAACCTTGCAAATCGGCAATGGCGCCGCGGCCGGAACCTTGGGTTCCGGTGCCACCACGGTGGCTTCCGGGGCGATGCTGGCCTTTGACCGCAGCGACGCCCTGGCCATTTCCAGCGCCATTTCCGGAGCGGGCGCCCTGCTGCAGTCGGGAGCCGGCACCACCACCTTGACCGGCGCCAACAACTACGGGGCCACCCACATATCCGCGGGCATCCTGCAAATCGGCGACGGCGGCCGGTTGGGAACCGGGGATGTCTCCCTGGAAGGCGGCGCCTTGGATTTCCATCAATCCGGTTCATTGGTGGTGGCGGCAGCCATCACCGTCAAGGGCACGGTGTCGCAAACCGGCACCGGCACGACCATTTTGACGGGCAACAACACCTATTCGGGAACCACCAGCATCCAAAGTGGCACCTTGCAGGTGGGCAACGGCGGCACCACCGGCAGCCTCGGTGCCAGTGCCGTCGACGACGACGGCCAATTGGTGTTCAAGCGTTCGGACACGGTGATCGTTTCGGGCGCCATCGCCGGCAACGGCACGTTGCGGCAGTCGGGTTCCGGAACACTGGTGTTCACCGGGACCAACACCTACGCGGGGGACACCACCATCGATGCCGGCGGAACGCTGCAAATCGGCAACGCCGGCAATGCCGGCAACGTCGGCGCGGGCAACGTCATCGACAACGGCACCTTGGCATTCAACCGGAGCAATGGTTTCACGGTGTCCGCGCTCATCAGCGGCAGCGGCAACGTGGTTCAAAACGGCGCCGGCACCACCATCCTTGGGGCCGCCAACACCTATGCGGGCACGACGACGGTCAACGCCGGCACACTGCAGCTGACCTCGGCCTCCGCCACCCTCGGCCAAGGCGATTTAATCGTCAACACGGGCGGCAGGTTCTCCACCAGCGGCAGCGACTATGCAATCTTCACGCTTGCCAATCGCGTGGTCCTTGGCGGTGGCACCGTGGCGGCCAACGGTTGGTTCAGCACGCTCAATCTGAGCGGCCCCGTGTCGGTTGGAGCCGGTGGCGGAGTCTTCTCCACCAACACCCCCGACCCCTACAACGGCGGCAACATCAACCTCAACGGCGTGGTGTCCGGATCCGGCGCTCTTACGCTCCAAAGCAACAACTCCACTTATGGCGTCGGGAAGGTGTGGTTCAACAATGCCGCCAACACCTATTCCGGCACCGTGACCGCGGTGGGCGTTTCAGGCACGTCTTTGCTGGCCATCGGCGCCGCCACCGCCCTGCAGTACGCCACACTCAACCTGGCCCCGGTGTCGTCCGCGACGGCCGACACCGACCAGGTCGCCTATGCCTCCGGCATCGGCGCCGCCACCGTGGGCGGATTGACCGGCAACGCCTGGGGCGGCATGAAACTGCAAAATGGATCCGCGGCCGTCGCCCTGACGGTGAACAACGCGGCGGTTAACCAATTTAGCGGCATCCTTTCCGGCACCGGCTCGCTCATCAAGGCCAATACCGGCACCCTCACATTGACCGGCGCCAACACCTACACCGGTGCGACGACGGTCAATGGCGGCACCTTGGCACTGGACTTCTCGGCGGCCGGCGCACCCGCCACCAACATCGTCCGCACCTCGTCCGCCCTCATCTTCAATGGCGGCACGCTGAAAATCATCGGCAAGGCCGGCCAAAACGGAACGGTGCAATCCTTTGCCGGCCTCAGTTCCGGAACGGGCGCTTCGACCCTGCAACTTGTCCAAAACGGCGCGACCACGATGGACATCAACGTGGGCGCCCTGTCCTTCGGGTCCGGCACGCTCAATTTCACCGGCTTGACCGGCTCCGCGGCCGGTGCGCGCGTGATCACCAGCACTTCTGCCGGCGCCAACGACAGCCTGACGCAGCTTTCGGCCGCTTCCGCCCTGTGGAACGGCTCGAATTGGGCATCGGTGCAGAATTCGGGCGGAGTCAACTATGTGGTCCAGTGGACGGGCACCTACACCGACATCTACACCGGCACCACCGGTGGCAAAAACGTGGTCGTCCCCAACGGCGGGACCAACAGCAATGTGCGCATCCTTGAAAACGGCGCGGTCGGCGCCCCCAACACGCTGGCGGCGGCCACCACCACCGTGGCCTCGCTGATGATGAACGCCGCCACCACCGCATCGGTCATCAAAATGAACGCCAATTCCGCCGGCGACACGCTGGTGGTCGGCGCCGGGGCCGGCGCCAACGGCAATCTGGCCATCGCATCCACCGGCAAATCCCTGACCATCGGCACGGCCGTCGGCGAAGGCACGCTGACGGCCGGCTCCTCCGGCGCCTCCACCCTCAACCTGGCCGACGCCAACGCGGCCTCGAATCTCACCGTCAACGCCAACTTGACCGACAACGCCGGCGGCGGCGCGGTGTCGCTGGTGGCCGGCGGCGCCGGTCCGATCCTATTGAAGGGGGCCAACACCTACACCGGCTCCACCACGGTCGGCAGCGGCACCAATCTGCAAGTCACCGGCTCGCTGGGCTCCGCGGGCACCTATGCGGGCAACATCCTGGACAACGGCACCTTGCGCCTCAGCGGCACCGGCAACCAGACTTTGTCCGGCACCTTGAGCGGCACCGGAACGCTGGCCAAGGATGCGGGCGCAAGTTCCGACATCCTGACCTTGTCCGGCGCCGGCAACACCTTCAGCGGCAACCTCAATGTCTCGGTGGGCACCCTGAAGGTGGGCGCCGCCTCGGCGTTGGGCTCGGCCAATGTGAACATGGCCTCTGGCACCACGCTGAACCTCAACGGCTTTGGCGGCGGCTCCCCGATGGTGACCATGACCGGCACCGGCGTCGGCGCGGCCGGCGCCCTGATCAACGGAGGCACGACCCTGGGAACCCTCAAAGGCCTGACCCTGTCCGGCGACCTGCTGGTCTCCAACACCAACGCGCAGGGCGCGATCCTCATCGGTTCGACCACCGGGCAGAACGGCGTGTTCAATTTGGCCGGCCACATCCTGACCAAGAACGGCAACGGCACCCTGATCCTCAACGGCGTCAATTCCACCAGCGCCGGCGACATCGTCGTCAATGCCGGCACCCTGCAGTTCATGACGGACTATTGGACGACCGGCGGCCAGCAGAACACCTCCCTTGGCGGATCCGGGTCCATCACCATCCATTCCGGGGCGTCCCTCAGCACCAACCGCTGGGCCTCCGCCTTCAGCCTGACCAAGGATATCGTCCTTGACGGCGGCTCCATCACCGGCACCGGTCCCGGCCCCAATGGCGCCACCATCGCCAGCAACATCAATGTGACGGCCAACAGCACCATCAACATGGGCGGCGGCTACGGCAATGTCACCTTCAGCGGCAACATTTCCGGCATCGGCGGCCTCACCTTCAGCGGCGACGGCTCCACCCGCACCCTCTCCGGCGCTGACACCTATTCCGGCGCCACCGCCGTCAACAACGGCATCTTGAAGGGCGGCGCCGCCAATGCCTTCAGCGCCAACTCGGCGGTCACCTTGGCCAATGCGGCCAGCGTCAACCTGAACCTGAACAATTTCGACCAGAGCATCGGCTCCCTGGCCGGCGGCGGCGCAAACGGCGGCAACGTGACCTTGGGCGCCGGCACCCTGACCCTGGGCACCAACACCGCCAGCGCCTCCTATGCGGGCGTCATCAGCGGCACCGGCGGCCTGATCAAAGTCGGCTCCGGCGTCCAGACCTTCACCAAAGCCCAGACCTATACCGGCCTGACCACCGTCTCGGGCGGCACACTTGCGCTTGATTACACGGCCGGCAACAACATCATCACCTCCGGCGACAACCTGATGCTCGCCGGCGGCACCGTGCGTTTTGACAACCTGGGCACCGCCAAGACCCAGACCTTCGGCGCCACCACCCTGGCCAGCGGCACCCACAGCACGCTGCTGCGCGGCACCGGCTGGACCTCCGGCATCGCGGTGAACTTGGGCACATTGGGCTCCAACGGCGGCGGGGCCGCACTGGATGTTTCCAACATCGTGGCGGCGGCCAGTTGGATCAAGGCCTCCGGCAACCTGAGCCAAGCCACGCTGCTTTCAGGTGCGGTCACCACCAACAGCGGCGCCAACCTGGTGGGCACCGACGCGTCGGGCGATTTGATCTTGGCAACCTCCGGCTCCGCGGGCGACTATGTCCGCAACGCCACCATCCCCAACAACGCCGGCGCGAATGTGCGCCTGATCAGCACCGGCGGCAACGGCACCGGCCTGACCGGCACCGGCTTCGTCGGCCTGGCTTCCGTCGGCACCACCGACTTCGGCACCTTGCTCAACGCCTACACCAGCGGCACCAGCACCGTGGACATCACCAACTCCGGCGCCAACACGGCCAACATCCTGCGCATGGGCGCAGCGGGCGCCATCGTGGCCGCGGCCGGCTCCGACCTGGTGCTGGGCACCTCGGTGGCGCAAGGCGGCACCTTGACCGCCGGCGGAGCCGCCAACGCGGCGGGCACCCTGTCCTTCAACGCAACCAACAACATCACCGTCAACGCGGCCATTGCCAACAACGGTTCAGGCCAGGTGGCCCTGACCAAAACCGGATCCGGCACGCTGGCCTTGGACAACACCAACACCTACGGCGGCCTCACGACGATCAGCCAGGGCACACTGCAAATCGGCAATGGCGGCAACACCGGTTCCTTGGGCTCCGGCAACGTGGCGGACAGCGGCACGTTGGCTTTTGACCGCAACAACGCCATGACGGCGTCGAATGCCATCAGCGGCTCGGGCGGCGTCAGCCAGATCGGCGCCGGCATCACCACCTTGACCGGCTCCAACACCTACTCCGGCGGGACCTTGATATCCAATGGCGGATTGGCGCTGGGCGCCAACAGTGCGCTGTCGGGCAATTCCGATTTGACCGTCGGCGGCGCAAGTTCGGCCGGCACATTGGACATGGCCACCTTCACGGGTTCTTCCGCCGGCTTGAATTTCGGCACCGCGGGCGGCACTTTGAAAATGGCCGCCAACCAGACCGGCTCCGCTCAGCTGGCGTCTTCCGGCGCCGTGGCCCTGGGCACCGCCAACACCTTGAACCTGACCGGCATGGGCACGTCCGCCGGCCTTTACAAGCTGGTCAGCGGCAGCAGCCTGGCCGGTACCTTCGGCACTGTCACCGGTTTGGACGCCGCCTATGTCCTGAAGTACGGCTCCGTCACCGCCAACGAACTCGATGCGCAGCACCGCGCCACCGTGGCTTTGGCCGCCGACGCCGCCTACAACAACCTGAATGTGCGCACCGGCACCCAGACGATCGGCGTGCAGGTTTCCAACGCGGCCCCCGCGGGTTCCATCTCCGGGGCCTATTCGCTTGCCGCCACCGGTGTGTCCGGACTTTCCATCGGCAACCGCGCCGCCGGCGCCGGCTCCGACAGCCGCACCGGCACCTACACCGCCGTGGCCGGGATCAATACCAAGACCGTCAGCATCACCAACACCGGCGCCGACGCCTGGACCAATGCCCCCGCAAGCGCAACGGTCACCCAGACCGCCTATGACTATGCCAACGCCAAGTACACCGGCGGCAACCTGGACTTCGGCAATGTGCGCAAAGGTTCCGTTGTGGCCAACCAGACCGTGGCCATCGGCAACCAGACCGTGACCAACGCGTCCTATCAGGACAAGTTGGATGTCTCGGCCACCACTGACAACGCCAAGGTGACCGCCATCGGCTTCACCGGGCTCGGCGCAAGCACCAATGGCGCCGCTTCCAACAACCTGAGCTTGGCGGCCAACACCGCCACGACCGGCAGCTTGGCCGCCACGACCAGCCTGACCTTGGGCAGCAACGCCTCTGGCGTGGCCGGCCTCTCCAACGGCTCCGCCACCGTGGTTGGATCCCCTGCCGCGATCACCACCTCCGGTGGTGTGTACGACTATGCCAATGCGAAATACACCAGCGCCACCTTGGCCTTCGGCAATGTGCGCGTGGGTGCAGCCGTGGCCAGCCAGAGCGTGGCCATCGGCAACCAGACCGTCACCAATGCCGCTTACCAGGACTCGCTGGATGTGTCGGCCACCACCGGCAATGCCAAGGTGACCGCCACCGGCTTCACCGGCCTGGCGGCAAGCACCAATGGCGCGGCTTCCAGCAACCTGACCTTGGCGGCCAACACCGCCACGGCCGGCAGCCTGGCCGCCACCGCCAATCTGACTCTGGGCAGCAATGCCAATGGTGTGGCCGGCCTCTCCAACGGCACCGCCACCGTGGCCGGATCGCCCGCCGCGATCACCACCACCGGCGGCGCTTACGACTATGCCGCGGCGACATACACCGGCGCGACCTTGGACTTCGGCAACGTCCACGCCGGCGCTTCCGTGGCCAACCAGACCGTGGCTTTCGGCAACCAGACCGTCACCGATGCGGCCTACCAGGACTCCCTGGACGTCTCGGCCACCACCGGCAACGCCACGGTGACCGCCACCGGCTTCACCGGCCTGGGTGCCAGCACCAACGGCGCGACTTCCAACAACCTGAGCTTCGGCGTGAACACCGCGTCCGCCGGCAGCCTGGCCAGCACCGCCACGTTGACCCTGACCAGCAACGCCAACGGCGTGGCCGGCCTCTCCAACGGCGCGGCCACCGTGGTGGGTTCACCCACCGCCATCACCACCACCGGTCAGGTCTACTCCGGTCTGATGAACTGGACCGCGGGCTCCGGCTCCTTCGTCACCGACGCCAACTGGACCGACTCCACCAACGCCGGCGTGCATGTCGCGGCGGGCCTGGATGCGGCTTTCACCGGCGTGGACACGGCCACCTTCACCGGCAGCGGCGGCACGGTCAGCCTCAACGGCGCCAATGCCAACCTCAACGCCATCACCTTCACCGGCGTCGGCAACTACACGCTGGCTGCGGGCAGCGACGGCAGCCTCACCTTGGCCGGCACTACGCCAAGCATCACGGTCGCCGGCACGCAGGCCATCAGCGCGCCGCTCACCCTGGCCAACAACGTGCAAGTGGCCGTCACCGGCGCCGGCGACCGCCTGACGGTCTCCGGCACCATTGGCCAAAGCGGCGGCGCCAAGGCGTTGACCAAGACCGGCTCCGGCACGCTCACCCTGACCGGCGCCAACACTTACACCGGCACCACCACCGTCAGCGGCGGCACACTTGCGCTTGACTTCTCGGCCGCCGGCGCGCCCGTCGCCAACATCCTCAGCGCATCTTCTTCATTGGTCCTCAATGGTGGCACCGTGCTCATCACCGGCAAGGCCGGGCAGAACGGCGTGGTTCAGACCTTCAACGGTTTGGCCAACCTCTCCGGGGCTTCCACCCTGCGGTTGGCGCAGAACGGCGCCACCACGATGGACATCAACCTGGGCGCCATCTCGCTCACCTCCGGCACCGTCAACTTTGCCGGGGCCACCGGCATCACGGCCGGCGCGCGCCTGCTCACCTCCTCTGATGCCGGCACCAACGACGGCCACACCCAGTTGGCCGGCACTTCGGCCCTGTGGAACGGTTCGACCTGGGCCTCGATCGAGGACGTCGGCGGCACCAAGTACGTGGTGCAGTGGGTGGGCGTCTCCAACGACGTCTACACCGGCACCGGCAGCGGCGGCACCGTGGTGATCCCCAACGGCACGCCGGCCCAGGACATCCGCATCCTCGAAGGCGGATCGGTCGGCGCGCCCAACACCCTGGCCGCCGCCACCACCACCCTCAACTCGCTGCTGATGGTGGCCGGTACGACGGACGCGGTCGTCAAAATGAACGCCAACCTGATCACCGGCGACACCCTGGTGATGGGCGGCGGCGCCAACGCGAACGCCAACATGGCCATCGCGACCGGCGGCAAATCGCTGACCATCGGCGAGGTCGCCAACCAGGGCTTCCTGACCGCCGGCACCTCCGGCGACTCCACGCTCAACCTGGCCAACGCCGGCGTCGGATCCACCCTCACCATCAATTCCGTCATCGAGAACAACGCCGGCGGCGGCAAGGTCGCGATGGTGGTCGGCGCCTCGGGCGCGGTGTTCGCCGGCGACAACACCTACTCCGGCGGCACCACCATCACCTCCGGCGGAACCCTGCAGATCGGCGCCGGCGGCGGCACCGGCTCGCTGGGTTCGGGCAATGTGGACGACGAAGGCGCCCTGGTCTTCAACCGCAACGACGCGGCCTTGGATGTCTCCAACGCCGTCAGTGGCGCGGGCTCCCTGGTCCAGGCCGGCAGCGGAACCACCACCCTCTCCGGCAACAACGCTTACGCCGGAGTCACCACGATCAGTGCGGGCACCCTGCAAGTCGGCGACGGCGGCAACACCGGCTCTCTCGGTTCCGGCAACGTGGTGGACAACGCCACCTTGGCCTTTGACCGCGGCAATGCCATGACGGTTTCCAACAACATCAGCGGCGCCGGATCCGTCAGGCAGATCGGCGCGGGCACCACCACCCTCACCGGTTCCAACACCTACTCCGGCGCGACCTCCATCGCCAACGGCACGCTGGCCATGGGCGGCAACAACACCCTGTCGGCCAACTCGGACCTGACGATTGGCGGAAGCGCAACTTCCGGAACGCTCGACATGGCCTCTTTCACCGGCAGCGCCAAGAGCCTGTCGTTCGGCACCGCCGGCGGCACCCTGAAAATGGCCGCCAACCAGACCGGGACGGCGCAACTGACGACTTCCGGCGCCGCGGCGCTCGGTTCCGCCAACACCTTGGATTTGACGGGCATGGGCTCTTCCGCAGGCATCTACAAGTTGGTGCATGGCAGCAACCTGACTGGCACCTTCGGCACGGTCACGGGCCTGGATGCCAACTATGTCCTCAAATACGGCTCCGTCACCGCCAATGAACTCGATGCGCAGCACCGCGCCACCGTGACCTTGGACGTGGACGCCACCTATGACGGCATCAATGTCCGCACCGGCACCCGGACGATCGGCGTGCAGGTGTCCAACACGGCCCCCGCCGGCTCCATCTCCGCGGCCTATTCGCTCGCCGCCGCCGGTGTGTCCGGACTTTCCATCGGCAACCGCGCCGCCGGCGCCGGCGCCGACAGCCGCACCGGCACCTACACCGCCGTGGCCGGAGTCAATACCAAGACCGTCAGCATCACCAACACCGGCACCGACGCCTGGACCAATGCCCCCGCAAGCGCAACGGTCACCCAAACCGCCTATGACTTGGCACAAGCCAAGTACACCGGCGGCACCTTGGCCTTCGGCAACCTCCATGTGGGCGCGGCCCCGGCCAACCGGGTCGTTGCCGTGGGCAACCAAACGGTGACGGACGCCAATTATCAGGATTCCTTGGATGTATCGGTCTCCACGGGCAACGCTGCGGTGACGGCCACCGGCTTCACCGGCTTGGCGGCCAGCGCAGGCGGCGCCACCACCGATATTTTGGGCTTCTCGGTCAACACCTCGGCCGCCGCCAATCTGGCCGGCACCGCGACCCTGACCCTGACCAGCAACGCCAACGGCGTGGCCGGCCTCTCCAACGGCACCGCCACCACGGTGGGCGCGCCCGGCGCCATCACCACCGCCGGCCAGGTTTACTCCGGACTGATGAACTGGACCGCGGGCTCCGGGTCCTTCGCCACCGACGCCAATTGGACCGATTCGACCAACGCCGGCGTGCATGTCGCCGCCGGCTTGGACGGGGCATTCATCGGCATGGATACCGCCACCTTCACCGGCAGCGGCGGCACGGTCACTCTGGATGGCGCCAACGCCAACCTCAACGCCATCAACTTCACCGGCGCCGGCAACTACATCGTGGCCCAAGGCACGGGTGGCGGCATCACGCTGGCGGGCGGCGGCGTCGCGTTGACAAGCGCGGGCATGCTGGCGAGTGTGGGTGCGACGACGGCGAGCATCACCGCCACGGGCACCCAGGCCATCAGCGCTCCGCTCACGCTGACCATCAACCTGAACGTCTCGGTGACGGGCACCGGCAGCAGCCTCGCCATTTCCGGCGTGATCAATGAAAACGGCGGCCCCAAGAGCTTGACCAAGACCGGCTCCGGTACCTTGGCTCTGACCGGCGCCAACACCTACACCGGCGCCACCACCGTCAGCGGCGGCACGCTTGCGCTTGACTTCTCGGCCGCCGGCGCGCCCGCGGCCAACATCCTCAGCGCGTCTTCCTCGCTGGTCCTCAATGGCGGCACGGTGCTCATCACCGGAACCGCCGGACAGAACGGCGTGGTCCAGACCTTCAACGGTTTGACCAACCTCTCCGACGCCTCCACCCTGCAGTTGGCGCAGAACGGCGCCACCACGATGGACATCAACCTGGGCACCCTTTCGTTCACCTCCGGCACCGTCAACTTCGTCGGAGCCACCGGCACCGCGGCCGGCGCGCGCCTGCTCACATCCTCGGAGGCCGGCACCAACGACGGCCACACCCAATTGGCCGGAACCGCCGCCCTGTGGAATGGATCGACCTGGGCCTCGGTTCAGGATGTCGGCGGAACCAAGTACGTGGTGCAGTGGGTGGGCGTCTCCAACGATGTCTACACCGGCACCAATGGCGGCACCGTGGTGATCCCCAACGGCGACGCGCCCCAAGATGTGCGCATTCTGGAGGGCGGATCAATCGGCGCGCCCAACACGCTGGCCGCCACGACCACCACCCTCAACTCGCTGCTCATGACCGCCGGCGCCACCGCTTCGGTCGTCAAGATGAACTCCAACTCCGTCAACGACACTTTGGTGATGGGTGGAACGGCCAGTGCCTACGCCAACATCCTGATCACCACGGCGGCGAAATCGCTGACCATCGGCGAGGCCGCCAACCAGGGCTTCCTGACCGCCGGCACTTCCGGCGCCTCCACCCTCAATCTCGCCAATGCCAACGCGGATTCCACCTTCACCGTCAATTCCATCATCAAGGACAACGCCGGAAACGGAGCGGTCGCGGTGGTGGCCGGCGGCAATATGGTGTTCGCGGGCGACAACACTTACTCCGGCGGCACCATCCTCAGCGCAGGCGCAACTTTGCGGGTTGGCGCCGGCGGCAGCACCGGTTCGCTTGGTTCGGGCACCGTGGTGAACGACGGATCCTTGGTTTTCAGCCGCAGCGATGCGGGTCTGGTCGTGGCCGGCACCATCAGCGGCACCGGCGCGGTGATCCAAGCCGGCGCCGGCACCACCACCTTGGCCGCCACCAACACCTATTCCGGCGCCACCTCGGTCGTCGCCGGCACCTTGGTGGCTGGAGCAGTCAACGCCTTCGGCAACAATTCCGCGGTGACGGTCAGCTCCGGCGCCACGCTGGACATGAAGGCTTTCGGCCAAGCCATCGGCTCGCTGGCCGGAGGCGGCACGGCGACCAACAGCACCGGCGCGGCCACCTTGGCCACCGGCGGCAACAACGCGTCCGCCGTGTTCTCCGGCAATCTCACCGAAGGCGCGGGCACGTTGTCCTTGGCCAAGGCCGGCACCGGCACCCAGACCTTCAGCGGCACGGTGGACTACGCTGGCACCACCGATGTCCATGACGGCGCGCTGGTGTTCGCCACCTCCGCCACCTTGACCGGCCAGGTGACGGTGGACGCGGCAGGCGCACTGGCCATCGGTGACGGATCCGGCGCGGCCAACACCCGCCTGCTGTCGTTCGTCTCCGCCGCCAACAACGGCCTGCTCCAGGTGAACCGCGACGGCCGCCTCAACTTGAGCGCCGCCAACAGCCTGACCGGCAACGGCACCCTGGCGGTGGGCGGCACCCTGGGTTTGTCCGGCACGGTGACCACCGCCAACTCCCTGGCCTTCCTCAACACCGGCACGCTGCTGCTGTCCGATGGCTCATCCCTGCTCAACACCGGGGGGGCCACCATCCTCCCCGGCGCAAAAATCGCGGCCACATCGGCAACGGGCTTCGCGCCCGGCGTGATGCAAACCGTGGTGCATGCCGATGCCCCGGTCTCCGGCTCCTTCGCCGTGGACAACTCCCTGAGCGCAACTTTGGCCAACGGCTGGCGCTGGATCACCCGCACCGAGGGTGATGACGTTCTGCTTGGCGTCCTGAGAACCTTCCTGGCGCCGAGTGCCGGGCAAACCCCCCAGCAACTGTCCACAGCCGGCGGCCTGAACATGGCCGTCCTGCAACCCGGCACCAGCCCGGATCTGGGCGCGGAGTACGACCGCCTGATGGGATTGTCCGACGCGGCCTTGAACGGCGCGCTTGACCGCCTGAGCGGGCACGACCGCGCGACGATGGAAGCGACCTCAATGCGCCATGCCCACGACCGCGGGCAAAACATGTTGCGGCTCTCGCAATCCCTGCTTGGCGACGAAGAGATGCTGGTCGCCGGTACGGCGGCAAAGGCTCTGCGCGCCACCGCGCTAAGCGACGTGCAGTCGGGTGACCTGTCGGATGACGAGGCGCTGGGGGCGCAATTCTTCATCCGTGCCAGCCACACCAAGGAAAACCGCGACGCCCAGGATACCGGCGTCCAGAAGTCGACGGCCGACGGGGACCTGTTCACCGCGGGCCTTTACGAGCAGTTGACCCCGTATGCAAACATCGGCATGTCGTTCACCTACGACATGACCGACACCACCTCGGGCGGAGGCCTTGGCAAGGCCGACGGCAAGACCTATGGCCTTGATCTGTTCGCTTCGCGGCAATTGGGCGATGAATTGCCCTTCTATGTCGCCGGCGATGCCGGCATCGGCTGGCTCAAATCCGACAACGAACGCCACGGCATCACCGCGGCCAATTTGACCGCAACCAGCAGCGTCAGCGGCATGGAAACCCACGTTTCCGGCGAATTGGGCTACAAGGCGGAGCCTTGGAATGGTGCGCGCCTGACCCCCTATGCCGGCCTGTCGTACGTGAACAACACAGTGCGGGCGTCGGAGGAATCGCTGCCGGGGGCCCCGGGCCTGGCCTTGGGCTACCAGCAACACCAGACCCACTCGGTTGAATCCACCTTGGGCGCGGACTTCGCCCAAAGTTTCAACTTGGGCGACGGCTTCACGCTGACTCCCAGCGTGGGCGCGGCTTGGCACCACCAACTCAGCAACAACGATTCCGACGTGGTGTCCACCCATTTCGCCGGCGCGTCGAACACCGCGTTCAACACCTACCTCGGCGCGCTCGCCGACGATGCGGTTGAATTGACCGCCGCGGCGGCGGTGAAGATGCCCGGCGGCATGACCGCCTCGGTGAACGTCCGCAGCTACCGCTCGGTAGGTTCCTCCAATGGAGGCCACCAGGAAAGCCTGGGAGCCAGCCTGATCTGGAATTTCTAAAGGGAAGTCTTCTTCTCCCGATGAAAAAATGCCGCCATGGGACGGCATTTTTTCATGGCATTTCACGGAAACGACGGGGCCTTACAAGCGCAGCACATCACCGTCTTGCAGCCCGATCAAGCCGTAAGGAGAAGCGTCAAAGTCGTCCGGCAAATGCAGCAGGCGCAATTTCGTCTTGAAGGCTTCGGGCTGTTTGGCCAGTTCCCGGATGTCAGTGTGGGCCGGCGGCTCGTTGGCCTCGTGCACGATCATTTGGGCCGGTGCCAGCCAATCCAAATGGGCCTGCTCGAAACCGGTGTCGCCGGCCCAGCCCAGCATGGCGCCGGCCGGGTCGGTGATGCGCAGCCCCAAGCAGTGCAACGGATGGGTGGTCACCCGGCTCTCGATCTTGAAGCCGGCGACTTCGGCCGTTTGGCCCGGGGTCAGCAATCGCAAATCATAAAAATCAGCCAAGCTGCGGCCCAGTGCGCCGGCCATCGCCGGGGCCAATTTTTGCCACACCTGGGCACCGGCCTGTTGGCTGGTCCACAACCGGGGCGTGGGCGCCGCTGGGCGGCCCTCGCTCTCGCACTTCAGACGCAGCAAGCGGTGGTAAAAACCCAACGACTCTAGGCCGTTGCTGTGGTCGCCGTGCAGATGGGTCAGCAAAATGTCCGTGACGGCATCGGCCCGCAGGTTGCTCCATGGGCCGCCAGCCTTGGCCCCCGCCTCATGCAACACCCGGTGGATGGGGTCCGGGCAATCAATCAGCATCACCCCACCCCCGCTCTCAACCGGAGCGCGCAATGCCGCGCTGCTGCCGTAATGCAGCCGCGAAAAGGCGTCTCCGGTGCCAAGGATAAGGATTTCCATGGGCTGCATCGTAAGGGGATAAGGCTTGAAATGGAAAACTTTTCCGGCTGTGCAACCCTGCCCGGCCGCCCTAAAATGCCGCCATGCTCATCCACAATGTCTTCTTCTGGCTTAACGATTCCGTCACCGCCGCACAGCGCAAGGCTTTTGAAGCCGAATTGGCCGCGCTGATGAAAACCCCCACTGCGGTCGGCGGCCACTGGGGCGTGCCGGCGGCCATCCCGCCGCGCCCGGTGGTGGATGCCACCTATGACTATGCCTGCTCGGTGGTGTTCAAAACCTTGGACGACCACACGGCGTACCAAACCACCGATGCCATCCACAAAGCCTTCATCGCCAATTGCAAGGCTTGGTGGAAGCAGGTGAGAATTTACGACATGGAAATCAACGGCTGATCGCCAAGCCGGCCGCGCCGATCAGCGCGGTTTGCGGATTGGTGATGATGCGCACCGGGATGTCCGCCACCACCGCTTGGTGCGGGGCTTTGTCGAGGAAGGCCTTGAGGAAATGGCCGGAATCCACCAGCCAATCGCCCAAGCGCGGCAGAATGCCGCCGCCCAGATAGCAACCGCCCACCGCCATGCCGGTCAGGCACAGGTTGCCGGCCTCCGAACCCAGAATGCTGGCGAACAGGCGGAACACTTCCTGGGCGATGGGCTCCTGCCGTTCAAAGGCGGCTTTGAACAGCACCGGGCCGGGATCGGCCACGCTCAGCAGCATGGACCGCAGCCATTCCGGTTCCTGCGCGCGACCGGTGTCTTTCAAGAATTGATACAGATTGGGCAGGGCCCGCCCGCAGGCCACCCGCTCGGCGCTGACCCGGCCGAATTGGCCGCGCAAATATTCCACCAGCGCGTCCTCGGTGGTGTTGCGCGGCCCAAAATCGGTATGGCCGCCCTCGCCGGCCAAAATCACATGGCGAGTGCCGTCCCAAGCCAGCAGGGCTTTGCCAAGACCGGTGCCCGGCGCCAGCAACGCCCGGTGCCCCACCCGCTGTTTGCCCGCATGCAGAATTTTGAAATCCCCCTGGGTCAGATGGGCGATGCCGGCCGCATTGGCCACCATGTCGTTATGCAGGCGCAGGGGGAAGCCGAATCTGGTTTCAAATTCCGCCTCGCTCACGGTCCACCCGGCATTGGGCATGCGGCAGCGGCCGTCCACCACCGGGCCGGCAATGCCAAAAGCGCCCTTTGCGATCACCGGCTCGCCGGCCTCGATCAAAAACCTGGCGACCGCCTCCACCACGCCGCCGGTGGTGGAATAGGTGCAGGCCTCACGCAATACCGGCACGCCGGAGGCATTAGGTGAAACCAGAGCGAAGCGGGCGTTGGTGCCGCCGATATCGCCGGCGAGATAGGTGGGGGTGGCCATGGGTGGAAATCATAAGCGGCGCAGCCGCTGTTCAGATAACGAGCCATGAGCGCAAGCTCAGGGGATTAGCCCCGCCATGGTGTGTATCCCCTGAGCTTGCGCTCAGGACTCGTTTTACCCGTGGGCACGCAGCCAGGCGGCCAAGGCATCTTCGGTGAGTTCGCCGGCGGCCAGGGCGAGGAAGGTGAAATATTTTTCTTCCCGCGTGGCTTGAATATCTTCCCCGTTCAATTGCAGGAAGGTGCGGCACACCACATAAGCCGTGCGCTTGTTGCCATCCAAAAACGGATGATTGCGCGCCAAGCCAAATGCATACGCAGCCGCCAGCGCAAACCTATCCGGCGGCGGATCGCCATAGGCAAACAACTGCCGTGGCCGTGCCATGGCGGAGGCGAACATGCCTTCATCGCGCACACCATCCATCCCCCCATGCCGCGCCAATTGCGCATGGTGGACGGTTTTGGCCAATTGCTCCGTAATCCAGATGGGTTCTTGCATGCGGGGCCTTGTTTATTGCGCCAACCGATGCAGCACATCGCGGTCTTCGCGCATCACCCGTTCCGCCACTTCCATCTGCTTGGCAAACTCGGGATCGGCGGGTGACAACCGATAAACCCCCGGCGATTCGGCCACGAAAAACACATCATCGCCCTTGGCGACATGCAGGTACGACAGGGCTTCTTTGGGCAACACAATGCCGAGCGAATTACCGATTTGAGTCACTTTGGCTTTGAGCATGGAATTCTCCTTGGAAAAGAGGACCCCTTCATTATAACGATTGTTATAACTCCATCGCAGCCTGTTTGACTTTCGTCTTAACTTCATTATTATTTAGTCTTGACTAAATAAGTTGGCCATCCCTACGCAAGCCCCCATGCCCTCCTCCTCCCCTGACCACCCCGCCGCACCCGACGCCAGCCATGTCTCACTGGAAGGCATGCACGGCACGGTACCCGTGCCGCCCCACCAAGCCGGCTTCTGGCGGCAATTGCGCTCGTTTGTCGGGCCGGCCATCCTGATCAGCGTCGGCTACATGGACCCCGGCAACTGGGGCACCGATTTGGCGGCCGGGGCGGAATTCAAATACGACCTGCTGTGGGTGGTCGGGCTGGCCAGTTTGATGGCGGTTTTCATGCAGATCATTTCCGCACGGCTCGGGGTGGTAACCGGCAAAGATTTGGCCCAATGCTGCCGCGACTTCGCGCCCAAGTGGACGCGCTGGCCCAACTGGCTGATGTGCGAATTCGCCATCGCCGCCTGCGACCTGGCCGAAGTGCTCGGCAGCGCGGTGGCGCTCAACCTGCTGTTCCACATTCCGTTGTTCTGGGCGGTGATCATCACCGCCAGCGATGTGCTGCTGCTGCTGTGGCTCCAGAAACTGGGGGTGCGCACCATCGAGGCGATTGTCCTGCTGCTGGTGGCGACCATCGCCGGCTGCTATTTCATCGAGATTTTCATCCTGCCCAAAACGCAGCCCAGTTTCATGGAGATGGGCCACGCCATGCTGACGCCCGGCTTCCGGCGGGCCGGCATGCTGACCCTGGCCATCGGCATCATCGGCGCCACCGTCATGCCGCACAACCTTTACCTGCACTCCGCGCTGGTGCAGAGTCGGCAGATCAAACGGGACGACGCCTCCATCCGCAAGGCGCTGCGCTTCAACACCATTGATTCCTCAGTGGCGCTGACCCTCGCCTTTTTCGTCAATGCGGCGATCTTGGTGCTGGCGGCACTGGTCTTTTTCGGCAAGGAAAGCGTCACCGTGGCCGGCGGCGAAGTGGTGAAATTCAGCGCCGACAGCGACTGGATCCAAATCGCCCACCTGACCCTGGCCCCCCTGCTTGGCACCGCCGTGGCCAGCACCCTGTTCGCCGTTGCCCTCTTGGCCAGCGGCCAGAGCAGCACCGTGACCGGCACCCTGGCCGGCCAGGTGGTGATGGAAGGCTTCATGCACTGGCGCATTTCGCCGTGGGCGCGGCGCATGATCACCCGCCTGCTGGCGATCGTGCCGGCGGTCTTGGTCATCGGCATCCGCGGTGAGGGCAGCGCCAACGATTTGCTGGTGCTCAGCCAGGTGGTGCTGGCCCTGCAATTGCCGTTCGCCATGTTCCCCCTGCTGATTTTCGCCAGCAGTTCCAAGCGCATGGGGCAATGGAAATTGCGCGGCTTCCTGCTGGTGACCGGCTGGGGCAGCGCCATCGTGATCACCGCCTTGGACCTTTACGGCATGCCCGGCCTAGTCCACGATGCGTGGAAAGTAATCGCCGGCGGCTAAAATCGGGCGGGGCGTTCCACTTCATTCTTGAAAGACCGACCATGTACCACCAAATCCTCGTCGCCCTCGACCACACCGCCGCCGACGACAGCCTGTTGCCGCAGGTGGCGCAATTGGCCAAATTGTGCGGTGCTTCGCTGCTGCTCGTGCATGTGGCCGACGGCTGGGCGGCGCGCAACTACAACCAACTCGACCTGGCCGAATCCGAAGAAATGCGCGACGACCGCGCCTACTTGGAGCGGCGCCAGACGGAGATGGCCGCGCAGGGACTGAAGGTGGCATCACGCCTGGCCATGGGTGACCCGCCGACGGAAATCCTCAAACTTTCCGAAACTTCGGGTTGCGACCTGATTGCCATGACCACCCACGGCCACCGTCTGATCGGCGACATCATCTACGGCAGTACCATCGAAAAAGTGCGCCATAAAACGGAAATTCCGCTTTTGATCGTGCGGGCGAAATGATTGCCCCGCGCAAGGCGCCCATTCATTTTTTGCGCAGGATCATCCCGGTGAAGACGCGCCCCTCGATTTTGTACTTGCGCTCAAAGTTGCTGCCCACCCATTCGCCCGGCAGGGCCGACGCCGGCGGCACGTAGTCCAGGCGCTCGTAGATGTCGCTCACGCGGTCGGCGTGGATTTCCATCCAATCCCAATACTCACGGTGATCGGTGACGACCCGAATGCAGCCGGTGTCCGAAGTTCCTGGCACCGGATCCATGAGCACCCGGTGCAACTCGCGCAAAAATCCCTCCTGAAAGGTGCGGCGGCGGTTGTGCTTGGCTTTGGGCCATGGGTCGGGGAAGTACCAATGAAACTGGGCGATGGTTTTGTCCGCCAGATATTTTTGGATGAACAACGGCCCGTCATCGCGGAGCATCTGCACATTGCGCAGATTCAAGCGGCGCGCCCGATCGGCGGCATAACGGTAATACGGACTGCACCATTCAATGCCCACAAACAACTTGCTCTGCTCCAACGGCGCCTGCTGGGCCAAGAACGTACCGCGACCCGAGCCCAATTCCATCTCCACCGGAAAATGACGCAAGTCTTCCGGGAACCATGTCTTGAGATCCAAATGGCCGTTTTCTGACGGCGGCAAACTCTCGTGCCGGCGACCAAAACCGGTTTCCACAATAGGTTGACGACGCGAAATACCGGTGGCCATGAAAATACCTGAAAATGGATGTGGGAAACAGGGGGAAAACCCCAAAAAGAGGGGGCGGCAGGATAGCACGAAAAAAAGAATGCGACAGAATACCCCCGCTTCGACTACACTCCCCCTTCATGTGGCAGCACTCCGCTGCCTTTTTCAAGTCCCGTGAAGCATCCGCTTCACTTCGTTTTAGGAAGATTTCGATGAAACTGTACGTAGGCAACCTCAACTTCAAAACCACCACCGAAGGTCTCGTGGACCTCTTCTCCAACTACGGCGAAGTGACCGACGCCATCGTCATGCAGGACCGCGAAACCGGCCGCAGCCGTGGTTTCGGCTTCGTGACCTTCGCCGCTGCCGAATCCGGCACCAAGGCGATCGAATCGCTGCATGACCAGGACTTCGAAGGCCGCAAGCTCGTCGTGAACGAAGCCAAGCCCAAAGAAGACCGTCCGCGCACCGGCGGCTTCGGCGGCGGCAGCAGCGGCGGTAGCCGCGGCGGCTTCGGCGGCGGCAGCCGCGGTGGCTTCGGCGGTCGCTAATTTCAATTAGTGGTTGCCTGAGTTTACTCAGCATCAAACAAAACCCACGCGCAAGCGTGGGTTTTTCTTGATCAATTTTTTGCAACATACGAGCCCTGAGCGCAAGCTCAGGGGATATACACAGTACAACCATGACCCTCCGAGCTTGCGCTCAGGGCTCGTTGAAGGCTAAATCAACCCCAACGCCAGCAACGCCTCATCACTCATCTTCTCGCGCCCCCACTTGGGCTCCCACACCATCTTCACCGCGCAGTGGTTGACACCCTCGACCCCCCGCACCACCTCGCGCACGGCGTTGGGTAGCGAATCGGCCACCGGGCAGTTGGGGCTGGTCAGGGTCATCTCGATCATGACGATGCCGGATTCCGGCTTGAAGTCGATTTTGTAGATCAATCCCAGGTCATAGAGATTGATCGGAATTTCCGGATCGCACACCGTCTTGATGGCGTCGATGATCTTGCCCAACACCCCGGCCTCCTCCGTGGGTGACGGGGCGATTTCCTTCTTCTTGCCGGAATCAAAGATGCGCAGGGCATTGCTGCCCGCAGCCGGCTTGGCCGGTTCTTTGCTGGCGCCGTCGCCGCGGATGTGGGCGGGAATTTCGCTCATGACATCGCTCCCGCGAGCGCGCGCACGCGCTCGATCATGGAATACAAGCCGTTGCGCCGGGTCGGCGACAGATGCTCGGCCAGTCCCAATTCTTTGAAAAAGCCCGGCGCATCGGCGGCCAGAATTTGCGCCTTGGTTTTACCCGCGTAAAAGGCCAGCAGGATGGCGATCAGGCCGGAAACGATGAAGGCATCCGAAGTGGCGCGAATGGCCAAGGCCCCGTTTTCACCCGGCTCCATCACCAACCACACCGACGACTGGCAACCATGCACCCGGTTGGGTTCGCACTTTTCGTGCTCGGGGAGGGCCGGCAATTGCTTGCCCAAGTCAATCACATATTGAAAGCGGTCTTCCCAGGAATCGAGAAAGGCGAAGGTGGATTGGATTTCGTCGAGGGGGGGGAGGGACATGGGGATGTGGATTCTAACCGCTGCAAAAATGAGCCTTGAACTCGCGCTCACGCCCCATCATTCAACCTTTCACCATCGAAACATTAACCACCACGCCTTGGTGAAG
>CAZKVP010000023.1:29437-40107 GCA_964556215.1 uncultured Phycisphaeraceae bacterium | reverse complement strand
GAAAGGCCCCAAGGTCGCCGAAGAACTGGACGACGCCAGCGACGCCCTGCAAATCTTGGGCACCGATGCCCTGGAAATCCTGCCGGCTTGGCCTGATGATTATGGCAACGATCTGGTGATTGTCTCGCTGCTGAAAATGGAGCCGACCAAAAACGCTTATCCCCGCGAAGGCGCGCTGATCAAGCATGCGCCGCTGGGCATGATCAAGGATTCGGGCTCCTCCAAGGCGGACCGCAACGAAGAATTGCTGGATTGACCGCTCACCCCATGCGCACCAGCGCGTGATAACCGCCGTCCACATGCGCGGCGCCGGTGTGGGCCGGCAGGGTCAAATGCTCATCGATGATTTCGCCGCCCACCCCGCCGATGCGACGGGATTGCTTGGCATTTTCACCGGATTCAATGCTGCAGGTGCTGTAAAGCATGTGGCCACCGGGGGCGACCCAGGCCTTGGCCTCGGCCACGATTTTCTTTTGCAATTGGGTGATGGCGCCGATGCTCGACGGGCCGAAACGCCAGCGCGCTTCCACCCGTCTGGCCAGCACACCGGTGTTGGAGCAGGGCACATCCAACACCACCAGATCAAAGGGCGCAAATTGCGCCTCAAGCGCCACTTGCTCCGGCTCCAGGATCTGCACATTCTCCAATTTGGCGCAGGCTTGGCGCAAGCCGGCGCGGCGCTTGGGGTCGATGTCGGTGGCAAACACCAGCGCATCGGGGTGCAGCTGGGTCAGCTGCTTGGTTTTGGTGCCCCGGCCGGCGCAATAATCCAGGATGCGTTTGGGCTGGATGGCGGTGGTGGCTTTGACCGCGCGCGAGGCGGTGGGGTCTTGCACCCGGCGCAGCGGATGCTCGGCCAAAAACGAGGGCAACTTGGCCATGCCGCCCTGCCAGATCACAAAGCCCTCGGTGTCGTGGGCGACAAAGAGTTCAGATGAGAATCGCTCCAACTCCGGCTCCACCGCCACGATCACCGGCGGCTGGGTCAGGCCTTGCAGGCACAGGGCGGTGGCGCCAGCCTCGCCCCACTTTTCAAGCCAAGCCTGCACCAAGGGGCGCGGCATGCTGGTGGCAGCCACCAGATGTTGCAGCAAGGGTGTCGGCGCCGGCATGATAGCTTCGGTCAGGCGCAAATAACCGTCTTCGGGAAGCCCCAAGGGAATGCGGTCGGCGCTCGGCGTCCAGACTTCATCAACTTGGGTCCGCTCGCCCGCCCACACCGCCACCCGCCGCAACACGGCATTGGCAAACGCGGCGCTGCGGCCGGCATCGCGCGGGTCGCCCAATTGGCGGGCCAACTTCACGCCCTCGTCCACCGCCGCATAGGCCGGCACGCCGTCCATGAACAGCAATTGCGTCGCCGTCACCAGCAAGGCCGCCCGCACCCCGGAATACAGCGTGACGCACGGTGCGCTTGAGGCCTGATCGAGCACATAACCCAAAGTCCCCCACCGCCGCATCGCCGTGCGGTAAATCATGGTGGCCAAGCCCGCATCGGCCGGCGACAAACCGGTCATGTCCAGCTCGGCGGGAAAGGTGTCGGGCCAGGCTTCGGCCTGCGCCTGCAAGGCAAGGGCGGCGGCCAGACGGGGGGTGTTTTTGGCAGGGGTGTCAAATGTTTTCACTTCGCCGCCCCCAACGCCCTGCACACCTCTTCCAGCAGCACATCAATCGAGAACGGCTTGAACAGCACATTGGTCAAGCCTTCCTGCCCGGCGCGCACGATGGAGTGGCTGGGGTCGTAACCAAAGCCGGTCATCAGCACCACCGGCAGACCGGCCCGGCAGCGCTGGGCGGCGGCGTAGATTTCGTAGCCATTGCGGTAGGGCATGCGGATGTCGGAAATCACCATGTCGTACGAGGCTTTGTCCAGCGCCGAACAGGCTTCGTAGCCGTCCTGGCACAACTCCACCATCGCGCCTTTTTCGCCGAACACCGCGGCCAGGGTTTTGCGGATGGAGGGGTCGTCGTCGGCGATCAAAATGCGTTTGCCCACCAGCAACGGATCCTGCCCGGGCGCCAGGTTCTGCGCGCCGGTCACGCTGGTGGGGCCAGCCTTGGCGCGGGCCACGGCCTCGACCATGCCGGCCAGATGGGCCGCCACCCGGGCCAGCGGCTCACCGATGGTCGGGGTACCGGTGTTTTGCAGCTGCTTGAGCACCTCCATGTCTTCGCGCGCCACGCGCAGGGGTTCCTCCAGTTCGCGGATCAGGCCGTCCATCACGCGGTTGCTGGTGGTGCAGCGCTCGACCACCAGCAGGTTGAGGATGTTCATCGACAAGGCGATGTAGCGGCCGAAAATCTCGGCGATCTGGCGGTCGTCCTCGTCAAAAGCGCCGACTTTTTCACTCTCGATGTTGAAGATGCCCGCCACCTCGTCGTTGTGCATCAGCGGCACGGTCAGGCTGCTGCGCGAATGGGACATGCCCATGATGTAGCGGCTGTCCTTCTCGGTGTCACGGCAGATGTACGAGCGGCCGGTGGCGGCCACATAGCCCGAAATGCCGTTGCCCACCGGCTCCGGGTAAATGTCGATGTCCAGCGCCTCGGCCGGCAACCCCTCGGCGATGGCCACCTCCAATTTGCCGCTCTTGCGGTCGATCAGGCGCACGGTGAAATGGTCGAAGTGCATCAGTTCGCGCGTGTAGCGCACGATCTTTTCCTGCAGGATTTTCAGCCGCTGGGTCGGGGCCAGGTTGCGCACGGCATCGCCGTCGAGTTTGGCCAGCTCACGCCCGGCGCTGTTGATGGCATCCAGCTTGGCCTGCAGGCGGTTCTGGCGGGTCGCGTCAATGATGACCGCCACCGCCCAATCCTTGCGCTCGCCCTGCAAGCCGGAGGCAAACGGCACGCAGCGCACCTCCAGAAAACGGTCGTCCACCTGCAGCATCATCGGGCGCTGGGCCTCCAACGCCGAATGCGCGTAGGTGGCGTCCAACGCGTGCAGGCGCAGCAATTGCTGGCAGGCGCGCCGGATCTGGTCCTGCATGGCGGCGGAACTGCCCATGAACTTGGGACCGCCCCAGACCAGCTGGCCCTCGGCACCCACCACGCAGGAGCCCTCGCCAAGCGCGGCCAGGGCGCGGGCGGCGAAGTCGGGAACCAAAGCGGTCAGATCGGGGGAAGACATGGAACGGTTCTCCTGAAAGTGGGTTTGTGTCAGCGCCTGCGCCCCAGCACGGCGGCGGCTTTTTCCAGCAGCAACCGGCGGGCGGGGGAATCGGGGATGGCGGCTTCCAATGCGCGGCAGGCCGATTCCAAACGCTCCTGCGCGCGCATGGAGGCATAGCCCGCGCCGTCATGCGCCGCCACCGCCTGCGCAACGGCGGCGCGGGCGGCGGCGGCGTCGCCGGGAACCAGGCCGGCCAGCACATCCAAAGCGGACCGCAAGGCGGACCGGCCGCCGGGTTCCGTTTGCGCCAGCGCGTGAATGATCGGCAGCGTCAATTTGCCTTCGGCCAGGTCGCGGGCCACGCTCTTGCCGGCCTCGGCTTCGCTGCATGTCAGGTCAATCAAATCATCGGCCACCTGGAAGGCGACGCCGAGCTCCCAGCCAAAATGGCGCAATTTCCCCGCCTGCTGCGCATCGCCCAAGCCGAGCATGGCGGGCAACTGGCAGCTCAGGGCCGTCAGTGCGCCGGTCTTGCGGCCAATGATGTCGAAATAGGTGGCTTCGGAAAGATCCCAATCGTTGCGGTGGGAAATTTGCAGCAACTCGCCGGCGCACAGCGTGTTGGTCGCCGCCGCCACCGCCCGGCTCAAGACCTGATCGTCAAGCGAGGCGCACAAGTGGTAGGCGTGGCTGATCAGCCAGTCGCCGAGCATCACCGCCGCCTCGTTGCCGCGCAAGGCATTGATGGTCGCCCCGCCGCGGCGCACATCGGCCTCGTCCAGAATGTCGTCGTGCACCAGGGTCGCCATGTGCACCATCTCCACCACGGCGGCCAAGGTTTCCACGGCGGGCGCCTTGCCGCCCAGATTCTCATCAAGGGCCAGCGCCGTCAGCACCACCAGGCGCGGGCGGAGCATCTTGCCCCGGTAGCGGGCCACGTGGCGGGCCAGTTCGTTCACGCACGCCAGATCGCTGACCAATTCCCTCTCGAACAAAGCCATGGACGCCCCCACATGGGCTTCCGTTCGGGCAAGCAGGGCGGGGGATGCGGCGGGCGCAAGCGAAACGGCAGGCATGGGGGGACATTGTAGCCCGCAATTGCCGCGCATCGTGCGAACGAAGAAAGAACCGCGACCGTCAGGGAGCGGGCGTGGGGCCTATTCCACACCCGCTCCCTGACGGTCGCGGTTCTTTGGGGCAGCCAGCAAATACAATCCCCCACCCATGCCCCCCGCTTCCTCCACCGACCCCCTGCTCGAAGGCCTGACCGAACCCCAACGCGCCGCCGTCATCCACATCGACGGCCCGGCCTTGGTGCTGGCTGGCCCGGGTTCGGGAAAAACCCGGGTCATCACCAGCCGCATCGCCCATTTGGTACTGCGCGCTGGCGTGGCGCCGTGGGAAATCCTGGCCATCACCTTCACCAACAAAGCGGCCGAAGAGATGCGCAACCGGATGGGCAAGTTGCTCTCCGAGCGCCAAGCCCGCGCCGCCACCCTGGCGACCTTCCACGCTTTTTGCGCAAGGGTGCTGCGCCAATACGGCGAGCGGGTCGGCCTGCCGCCGGGCTTTTCCATCTGGGACATGGATGACCAGAAAAAAGCCGTCAAAAGCGCCATTTTGTCGCTGCAATTTGATGTCAAGAACTTCCCGCCCGCCACCATGCTGGCGGCCATCAGCAATGCCAAAAACGGCCTGCTTTCGCCGCAGGATTACACCAAAGACGCCTTCGGTTTCTACGAGAAAAAGATCGCGGCGGTCTATGAAAAATACCAAGCGCAATTGTCGGCCAGCAAAGCCGCCGATTTCGACGACCTGCTGATGCTCACCGTCAAACTGCTGCGCGAGCACCCCGATGTGCGCGAGGCGTTGTCGGCCCGCTACCGCTATGTGCTCATTGACGAATACCAGGACACCAACCAGGCGCAATTCCGCATTGCCGAGTTGCTGGCCAGCCACAAAAACCTGATGGCCACCGGCGACCCGGACCAGTCCATCTACGGCTGGCGCGGCGCCGACCTGCGCAACATCCTCGACTTTGAGCGGGTGTTCCCGGGCGCCGCCATTTACCGCCTGGAGCAAAACTACCGCTCGCACGGCCATATTTTGAAATGCGCCGACGACCTGATCAAGCACAACCAGGGCCGCAAGCACAAGGAACTGTTCACCACCGCCGGCGACGGCGAAAAGCCGATCCTGGCGGCCTGCCGCGACGAGCAGTACGAGGCGCAATTGATTGTGGACCGCTTCAAGGAATTGCACGACGAGCGCGCCGTCCCTTGGGGCCAATGCGCCTGCTTCTACCGCACCAGCTCGCTCTCGCGCGCATTGGAAGACGCCCTGCGCAACAGCGGCGTGCCCTACAAAGTCGCGCGCGGCACCGCCTTTTACGACCGTGAGGAAGTCAAGCATGCCATCGCCTATCTGCGCGCGGTGGCCAACCCGGCCGACAACATCGTGCTGGAGCGGGTGATCAACACCCCCTCGCGCGGCATCAGCGACAAAACGGTGGCGGAACTCAAGGCGTTGGCGCCGCATTTGCCCCTGGGCCAGATCATCCAAGAGAGCCGCTTCTACACCACCTTGAAAACCCGCGCCGCCAAGGCGGTCGAAACCTTCGGCCAATTGCTCCACGAGTGGCGCAAGATGGCGGGCGTGGAAGAACTCACCGGCATTGCCAGCGACGAAGCGCCCAATTTTTTGTCCAAGCCCGACAAATCGCTGGCCGAATTCGTCGAAGAAATCCTGCGCGACAGCGGGCTGGAAGATTATTACGGCGCCCAAACCGAAATGCCCGACGAAGAGCGGCTGGCCAACTTGTCCGAACTGGTGAACTCGGCCAAGTTGTATGAAGATTCCTTGATCATCGACAGCAATCCGCTGGGCGGCGATCCGTTTGACGACCCCTTCGGCCTGCCCACCCTGGAAGGCGATCCCCCGCCGCCCTCCGGCCCGCCGAGTCTGGCGCAAAAACTGATGGGATTCCTGGAGAAAGTCAGCCTGGTGGCCGACTCCGACGCCATCGCCTCCGCCCCTGATTCCGGTGGGGTGGTGACGCTGATGACTTTGCACGCCGCCAAAGGCCTGGAGTACGACGCCGTGGCCATCGTCGGCCTGGAAGACGGCCTCTTGCCCCACAAACGCGCCACCGAAAGCACCGGCAAAAACGAAGACGCCCTTGAAGAAGAGCGCCGCCTGCTGTTTGTCGGCATCACCCGCGCCCGCAAATTCCTGCTGATCACGCGCGCCGAAAACCGCTCGCTGTTCGGCCAATTCGGCGCCACCATCCCCAGCCGCTTTTTGCGCGAATTGCCCAAAGCCAGCCTGCAACAAATTGGCGCCCAAGGCTGGCAGGACGAACCGGTGGACGACGGCGAATTGCGCCACGAACCGTTTTACGACGACTCCGACGGCAAGTTGCGCCCCGGCATGCGGGTGAAACACAAAGACTTCGGCACCGGCAAAGTGGCAAGTGTGATGCCGATGAGCGGGCATACCAAGGTGGTGGTGGAGTTTTTGACTTACGGGCGAAAGACGCTGATTGCGGAGTATGCGAAGTTGGAGGTGGTTTAGGAGGGTCGGCTTTAGCCGACCAGTTGCGCTTACGACAAAAAAAGACCCAAGGGCTGACGGTCATTGCGCGTCAGCCCTTGGGTCTTTCGCATTTTTTCCATCAAACTGGCCGGCTAAAGCCGACCCTCCTTACACCGCCTCCCTCACCCGCGCCACCTCATCCAACAATACCAGCGTCCGCTTAAGCGGCAACATCGTCGCCGCATCCGAACTCGCCTTGCTCGGCTCGGGATGGGTTTCCAAGAACAAGCACTGCACCCCCACCGCCACCGCCGCCTTGGCCAGATAAGGCGCCAGATCGGGGCGGCCGCCGGTGCTGGTGCCATTGCCGCCAGGCTGCTGGGTGGAGTGGGTGGCGTCAAAGCACACCGGCCAGCCAAAATCCATCATGTCCACCACGCCGCCGAAGTCGTTGACCAGGCGGTTGTAGCCAAAGAAGGTGCCGCGGTCGGTCAGCATGATGCCAGCCTTGGGATCGGCGGCGCCGGCTTCGGTGAGTTTGGTGACGACATTCTTCATTTCTTGCGGCGAAAGGAACTGGCCCTTCTTCACATTCACCGCCTTGCCGGTCTTGCCGCAGGCCACCAACAGGTCGGTCTGGCGGCACAGGAAGGCCGGCACTTGCAGCAAATCGACGCCGGCTTGGGCGGCGGGCTCGGCTTGGTCGTATTCGTGGATGTCGGTGGTGATCGGCGTGCCCAGGGCCGCTTTGACCTTGGCCAGCAGATCCAAACCAGCCTTCAAACCGGGGCCGCGCGGGGTGTGGATGCTGCTGCGGTTGGCCTTGTCGAACGAGGCCTTGAAGATGTAGCCAAAACCCAACTTGGCGCACTTGTCACGCATGGCGGTGCCGATTTCCATGCACAGCTCATAGGACTCGGCCTGGCACGGGCCGGCAATGATGGACAGTGGCGCATCGCGGCCGATTTTGACATTTTGGATGTGGATGGTTTGCATAGGGAGCGGATTATAGGCGGCAGCGCCGCCGTTCCACACCACGAGCCCTGAGCGCAAGCTCAGGGGATGCCCGCCGGATGGCCGAAAGATTCCTGTGAGCACAACGCCCATCCCCCGAGCTTGCGCTCGGGGCTCGTTTTACCGCATCGCCGCATCCACCCGCGCCAACACCTTGGCGAAATCCGCCTCGCTCATGGCCGCCGTGGCCCCGGCCGTGGACAGGGCATCTTCCCCTTCGAGCGGCACCCACGACCGGCAACCGGCAAAAGACGGCCGATTGGGAATCATCACCGGTGCGGCAAAGGCATAAGCCCGCACCGCCACCAAATACAGCGGGCGGTCCGGCTTGTAATTGAAGCGCATGTCCACTTGCGGTTTGGCCCAGGGGTGCAGCTCATCGAGGCTGTCAAAGGCCGCCCGTGAGGGGATTTGCCACACTTTGGCCACCTCGCCGTAACCCTTGAACGCCAGTGTTTCCGGCACTGCCAAATGGCCGTCGGCCAGCTTCAGTTTTTCACGCTTTGGCAACCAGGATGGCTTGATCCAATCCAAACGCTCATGCTCCCAGGCGGGAAACAAGCCAAAGCAGTCATGCTCCAAGTGGAAGCGGCCCGGCCCTTCGTCCTCATGAATCCCGCCCTTGCGCAGCAATAAGGCGCACTTGCCTTGTGCAAGCAGGTCGGTGACGATGGCCCATTCTTTGAGGGCGACGGTGATGGAGGTGGACATGGGGAAATTGTACGAGCCCTCAAACAACGAGCCCTGAGCGCAAGCTCAGGGGATGACTGGCCGTGTTACGTATACCCCCTGAGCTTGCGCTCAGGGCTCGTTCTACAATCTTCCCCATGCCCAAAACCTTCCCCCGCTCCTCAGCCCTCCACGCCGACGCCCAAAAACTCATGCCCGGCGGCGTCAATTCCCCGGTTCGCTCTGGCAAAGCCGTGGGCGCCGAGCCGGTCACCTTGGCCAGTGGCAAGGGTGCGTGGGTGACCGATGTGGATGGCAACCGCTATGTGGACTATGTGCTGTCGTGGGGCCCGTTGGTCTTGGGCCACGCCCCGGCCAAGGTGGCCGCCGCACTCAAGGTGCAAGTAGATATTGGCACCTCTTTCGGTTTCCCCACCGAGTTGGAAAATCAACTGGCTGCCCGCGTGCTGGGAATCATGCCGAATTTGGAGCGCATCCGTTTCGTCTCCTCCGGCACCGAAGCGGTGATGAGCGCCTTGCGCCTGGCCCGCGCCGCCACCGGCCGCGACCTGATCATCAAGTGCTCGGGCTGCTACCACGGCCACACCGATTCATTGCTGGTTTCCGCCGGCAGCGGCGCCGCATCGCTTGGCACGCCCAACTCCCCCGGCGTGGCCAAAGCCGTGGCTTCCGGCACGGTGGTCGTGCCCTACAACGATGCGCAAGCCGTGGCACAAGTATTTGCCGCCAACCCCGGCAAGATCGCCGCCATGATTTTGGAGCCGGTGGCCGGCAACATGGGACTGGTTTTGCCGCAGCCCGGCTATCTGGAAAAAATCCGCCAATTGTGCGATGAAAACGGCGCCCTGCTGATTTTCGACGAAGTGATGTGCGGCTTCCGCATTGCGGTCGGCGGCGCCTATGAATGCTTTGGCGTCAAAGCCGACCTCACCTGCCTGGGCAAAGTCATCGGCGGTGGCCTGCCCTGCGCGGCCTATGGCGGCCGGGCCGACCTGATGAACCAAATTGCGCCTGCCGGGCCGGTGTATCAGGCCGGCACGCTGTCCGGCAACCCTTTGGCGATGGTAGCCGGCTTGGCAACTTTGGAAGGCCTGACCCAACCCGGCGTGCAGGCGCAACTGACGGCTGCCGCCAAGCGCTTGGCCGAAGGTTTGGCGATCGAAGCGAAGAAAGCCGGCGTCCCCGTTTCCACTTGCGCCATCGGTTCGATGTTTGGCTTGTTCTTCGTGCAAACGCAAGGCGACAAAATCGAACGCTGGGAAAACAGCGCCGAGCGTTGCCGCACCGACCGCTACGGGGCCTTCTGGCGCACCATGCGCGACGAAGGTGTGCTGCTGGCGCCGGCGCAGTTTGAATCTTGGTTTGTTTCGACCGAGCATGGGGAGAAGGAATACCAGCACACGATGGCAGCGGCGGCGAAGGGGTTTGCGGCGGCGGGGAAGATTATTTAATCGCCTTCCCCACCACCCCCGCCGGCAATCCAATGCCGACAACGAACACCTGCCCCACATACTCCGCCGCATAAACCTCGTTCATCCCCACCTTGGCATCCACAAAAGTGACCGTCGCATCGGCCTTCACCGTGGGCGTCGCCGCCAAACCGGTGTCCGCATCCAAGCCCGACGGCACATCCAGCGCCAACACCCACGGCCCCTTGCGCGCGGCGGTTGGGCTAAGGGTCTGGGTGGAAGCGCAACCGCAGCCGCCGGCTTTGCCGCAACCGCCTTGAGGCACATCCAAACAAGTGGCACCAGCCTTGGCGGCCTCGATGGCGCGGATGGCGTCGGCAATCGGCTTTCTCACTTCACCGCCCGCGAAGCCCACTCCCAACAGCGCATCGACGATCAAATCGGCGCCGGCCCACACCGGCAGGCATTCGGCCAAGCTTTCCGGCGTATCGCAGCGCACCACGGCCACACCGCAGCGGCTGGTGGCGATGGCGTTGATTTTCGCCTCGCCCTTCAAATCCTCGGGATTGACGGCGGCGAACACGCCGACCAACAGGCCGGCGGCGTACAAGTGGCGGGCCATGGCGTAACCGTCGCCGCCGTTGTTGCCGCCGCCGCAGACGATGGCGACCTTGGTGGCGGGTTGGCCCTGCTCGCTTCTGGCCGCCAGCATGCCTTTGGCGATGTCCGCCGCGCCGATGGCGGCATTTTCCATCAACACAAGGGTGAGTAAGCCCAATTCATTTTGGGCGTAGAGGTCGATGGCTTTGGACTGGGCGCGGGTGATGGGCATGGGGAAAGAATATCATCCTCTCCCTATGCGCCAACTCCACGACAAAGTCATCCTCATCTCCGGCGGCCGGGCCGGCATT
>CAZKVP010000023.1:14468-29337 GCA_964556215.1 uncultured Phycisphaeraceae bacterium | reverse complement strand
TATGCGCCAACTCCACGACAAAGTCATCCTCATCTCCGGCGGCCGGGCCGGCATTGGCGCCGCCACCGCCCGCGCCTGCGTGGCCGCCGGCATGCGCGTGTCACTGTGCGCCCGCGACTTGCCGGGACTGGAAAAAACCGCCGCCGCCATCTGCGCCGACTTTCCGCAGGCGCAATTGCATCTGTTTGCCGCCGATGTGGGCTCGCGCGCAGAGGTGGATGCCTGGGTGGCCGCTGCCATGGCGCAATTCGGCCGCCTCGACGCCATCTACTGCAATGCCGGCTACGGCCAATTGCGGACGATCCTCGAAACGACCGATGCTGAAATCCGCGCCATGTTCGAGACCAACTACTTCGGCACGATCAACCTGCTGCAGGCCGCCATGCCGCATTTGCGGGCCACGCCAAACGGCCTCAAGCACATCCTCATTTGCGCCTCGGCGGCGGCCAAGGTCGGCCTGCCTTCTTACGGCCATTACAGCGCGACCAAGGCGGCCCAAGACTCGGTGGCCTCGGCCCTGCGCGCCGAATTGGCGCATGAAGGCTTTAGCGTGTCATGTGTTTACCCCACCGGCACCAAGACCGAATTCTTCACCCGCTCCGGCTCAGCCGGCAATTCCAACACCCCGGCCTGGATGGAACAAACCGCCGACCAGGTGGCGAGCGCCATCCTCAAAAGTTTGCGCCAACCCAAGGTGGAAGTCTGGCCGCATCTTTTGACCCGCATCGGCATTGCCCTTGGCGTGGCCTTCCCCGGCTTTGCGGCGGCGCAAATGCGCCAATTATTCGAAAAACAAAGGGCGCAACGCCCCCGCCAAGGCAAACCCAACCTCCCATGACCACGGCCCCCGACAACCGCCTCTCCCCCATCCGCCACTTTTTCAAGTGGCTGCTGTTGGCATCAATGCTCGGACTCCTGGTCGGCGCCGCCTGCGCCCTGTTTTTGCACGCACTGGAATGGGCCACCAACCTGCGGTTCATGCATCCGTGGCTGATCTGGTGGCTGCCGGTGGCCGTGGCGCTGATGGCCCTGATCTACAAGGTTTCCTGCAAGAAGTCGGACCAAGGCAACAACCTGATCATTGAAGAAATCCACCAGCCCGGCGGCGGCGTGCCGGCGCGCATGGCGCCTTTGGTTTTGGCCGGCACCTTGGTGGCGCACCTGACCGGCGCCTCGGTCGGGCGCGAGGGGACCGCCGTGCAGATGGGCGGCAGCATTGCCGGCGGTCTGGGGCGCCGATTCAGGCAATTCATCCAAGCCAAAGACATGCCGGTGCTGCTGATGGCCGGGGTGGCCGGCGGCTTTGGCGGGGTGTTTGGCACCCCCCTGGCCGGCGCGGTGTTTGCCGCGGAAGTTTTGACGCGCGGCCATGCGAAGTACCGCGTCATTGAGCATTGGAAAATCCAGGCTCTGATCCCCTGCCTGATTGCCTCGTTCACTGCCGATTTCATCGTCAGGCACCTGGGTGTGCACCACATGGCCTTGGCGCCCTTCATGGACGGCCTGCCCGGGGTGAGTTGGTTGCTGGCCCTCCAGGTATTGATCGCCACCCTGTGTTTTGGCTGCGCGGCGGCGGCCTTTGTCCAACTTTCGCACGCCATCAAAGCCCTTTTGGAGCGCGCCACACCCCACACCTGGCTGCGCGCCGCCCTGGGCGGTTTGGCCACTTTGGCTTTGGTTTATCTGGCCGGCACCCATGACTACCTCGGCCTTGGCACCGACTCCCCCGACCCGCAGGCCACCACGCTATTCTCCTGCTTCTTCATCGGCGGGGCGGCCCTCACCGCCTGGCTGTGGAAGATGGTGTTCACCGCCACCGCCGTCGGCTCTGGCATCAAGGGCGGCGAAGTGACGCCCCTGTTCTTCATCGGCGCGGCGCTGGGCAACGCGCTGGCGACCCAATTCACCTGGTGGACCGACCGCATCATGGGCCAGTATCCCGTTCATCTGAAGCCGGCACCGGTGGAACTATTCGCCGCCCTGGGGATGGTCGCGGTGTTTGCGGCGGCCACCAACGCACCCCTGGCCTGCACCCTCATGGGCATGGAAATTTTCGGCGCCAAGTGGGGCGGCTATTTCGCGGTCGCCTGCTTCGGGGCGTATCTGATCAGCGGGAAAAAAGGCATTTACACGGCGCAGAAAGAGTAGACAAAAGCTCGTTTCCCGTGGCTACAGTCATACGGCCCCTTCGGGGCCTTGGAACCGCTACACGCCTTCGGCGTTTGCGGATTGCTCCGACTTGTGGGTAATGGTGAGGCGGGCCGCCGCCGCCACTTTACTTCACCGCATTGACCGCATTGACGAACATCTGCAAACCCGGCGTCACTTTTTCCGTCGGGCGGCGCGTCCATTGCGGATGGTGGGTGCCCAAGGTGTAGCGTTCAGGGTGGGGCATCAGGCCGAAGATGCGGCCGGTGGCGTCACAGATGCCGGCGATGCGGTCGGTTGAACCGTTGGGGTCGCCTTGGTAGCGCAGGGCGATTTGGCCGTTCTTTTTCAAAGTCGCCAACACTTGGGGCGAGGCCAAAAAACGGCCTTCGCCGTGGGCAATGGGCAGGTCAAATTGCGCCTGCCCCTTGGTCCACACGCAGACGGAGGTGCTGTCGGCCTCCATCCCTTCCCACCGGCATTGGAAGCGGCCGGAGGTGTTGTCGGCCAAAGTCGCCGGCTGGCCTTCGTCTTGGGGGAAGGGCAGCAAGCCCAATTTCACCAACACCTGGAAGCCGTTGCAAATGCCGATGATCGGCACCCCCTTGGCCGCCGCGGCCCGCAAAGGCTCATGCAGGCGGTGGCGGATCAGGTTGGCGTAAATGCGGCCGGAGGCGATGTCGTCGCCGTAGGAGAAGCCGCCGGGAAAGCCGATCAGGTCGTAATGGGCGATCAGCGCCGGATTCTCGATCACCTGCGAAATGTGCAGGGTGTCGCACGATGCGCCTGCCAACTCAAAGGCATGGGCCAATTCGCGGTCACAGTTGGTGCCGGCAGTGCGGAAAATGAGCGTGCGGGGGGAGGGCATGGGCGCGGAAAAAAAGGCGGCGGAGGGAAAGCGGGGATTATAGGCCCCAACCGCCGCGCGCCGCGTGAACGGCAAGGAACCGCGACCGTGAGGGAGCGGGGGTGGAAAGGATGCCACGCCCGCTCCCTCGCGGCCGCGGTCCTTCCACCAGCCAACCCTGCCCCGGCGCTCTTTACATATCAAAATATCATGATATATTTAACACATGGCCAAGCCCATCCCCCCCGACACCCTTCTGCACTGCGCCAACGCCCTCAAGGTGCTGGCGCACCCCGTCCGCCTGCGCATCGTCGAGGTGCTGGCGGCCAAGCGCCTGGCCGTCGGTGAGTTGGCGGACCAGGTCGCCAAACCGCAGGCCGAGGTAAGCCAGCACCTGTCCAAGATGCGCGCCGCCGGTTTGGTCAGCGTTGAACGCCAGGCGCGCTGCGCTTATTACCACGTGACCAATCCGGCCTGCACCGCGGTGATCGATTGCATCCGCCAAAACTTCGTCAAGTGATTCCCCGTTTCAAGGAAAACCCACCCATGACCAACTCCCCCACCATTCTGATCGTCGGCGGCGTCGCCGGCGGCGCTTCGGCCGCCACCCGTGCCCGGCGCATGAACGAGCACGCCCGCATCGTCATCTATGAAAAAGACGCGTATGTGTCGTTTGCCAACTGCGGCCTGCCTTATCACCTGGGCGGCGAGATTGCCGATCGTGAAAAATTGCTGGTGGCCAAACCGGAACTGTTTGAAAAGCGCTTCCGCATCGAGGTGAAGGTCAAGCACGAAGTGACCGGCATCGACCGCGCCGCCAAAACAATCACGGTGAAGAATCACCTGACGGGCGGGGTTTCCACTGAAAAATACGACAAGCTGATCCTCGCCCCCGGCGCCAGCCCATTGGTGCCGCCGCTGCCTGGCGTTCGCGCCAAGGGCGTGTACACCTTGCGCAATGTGGAGGACACCGACGCCATCATGGCCGCTTTGCCACAGGCCAAAAAAGCGGTGGTGGTCGGCGGCGGCTTCATCGGCTTGGAAGTGGCCGAGCAATTGCGCCAGCGCGGGTTGGAAGTGGCGTTGGTGGAGATGCAGGCGCAAGTGCTGCCTTTGATGGACCGCGAAATGGCCGAACCGCTGCACCGCGAATTGGAAGGGCGCGGCATCCGCTTGGTGCTGGGCCAAGGCTTGAAAGAAATTGAAACGGTCAACGATCAAGCCAGCGCCGTGACCGTCGCCGATGGCACGCGCTTGGCAACCGATTTTGTGCTGCTGGGCCTTGGCGTGCGGCCGAATGTGCAATTGGCCAAAGACGCCGGAATTGAAATCGGGACTTCCGGCGGCATTGCCACCAACGACTTCATGCAGACCAGTGATCCGGATATTTACGCGGTCGGCGACGCCGCCGAATATGCCTACGGCCCCACCCGCTCACGCATGCGCGTGCCGCTGGCTGGCCCGGCCAACAAAACCGGCCGCTTGGCTGGCGAACACGCCGCCACCGGCCGCGGCCGCGCCGCACCCCAAGCCTGGGGCACCGCCATCGTGCGCGTGTTCGGCAAAACCGCCGGCCTGACCGGCCTGTCGCTCAAAGCCGCGCAAAAAATGGGGCTGGATGCCCGCGCCGTGCACATCACCGCCAACCACCATGCCGGCTATTTCCCCGGCGCCGAGCCGATGCTTTTGAAATTGCTCTATGAAAACAAAACCGGCCGCATTTTGGGCGCGCAGGCGGTCGGCGGCTTGGGCGTGGACAAACGCCTGGACATCGTCGCCACCTTGCTGCATCAAGGCGGACGGGTGGATGATTTGGCGCAATTGGATTTGGCCTACGCCCCGCCCTTCGGCTCGGCCAAAGACCCGCTGCACATGGCGGCCTTTGCCGCGCAAAACGATTTGGATGGTTTGGTGCCGCTGCTGGCACCGGATGCCAACCTATCCGGCTATCAAGTCGTTGATGTGCGCTCGGCTGGGGAAGTGGCGCGTCTGCCACTTACCAACGCCCCCTTTGCCATCAACATCCCCTTGGAACAATTGCGCGACCGCTTGGACGAATTGGATCCGCGCAAGATCACGGTGGCGTCCTGCCAAACCGGCCTGCGTTCGCATGTGGCGGCCAACATCCTGCGCGGCAATGGCTTCGTCCAAGTGTCCAACCTGTCCGGCGCCGCCAGCGTGCGCGATTTGATTTTCAACCGCGAAACATCCGCTGCCCCCGCAAGCGCAAGTTGCGCCTCTACCCCGGTCTCTGCCTGCGGCGCGCAACCCTGCGGACAAGCAGCGACACTCCCACCGCTGGAAGGTGAAAACATCACCCCCGCCGATTTGGGTGCGCACCTGTCCACCGGGCATTTGCATTTGGTCGATGTGCGCACACCGGCGGAATACCGCGCCCAGCGCGTCAAAGGCGCGATCAATATCCCGCTGGACACCGTCACGCCCCAAACCATTCAAGCCAGCCGTCCGGCCAATGCCGCCGGTCCCGTGTGCATCCTGTGCCAAGGCGGCACCCGCGCCGCGATGGCGGCCAAAAAACTCAAAGCCGCCGGCATCGAATGCGTGGTGGTCGCCGGTGGCACCACCGCCTGCATCACCGCCGGACTGGAAATGGAACCCGCCGCCGCCACCTGCTGCACCGCCAAGGGTGGCGGCCAATGCGGCCCCATCCCGCTGGAGCGCCAAGTCTTTATTGGCGCGGGCCTGATGATTTTGGCCGGCGTCTTGCTCGGCTGGCAGGTGGACCCGCGCTTTTACATCCTTTCCGGGTTCGTCGGTTGCGGCCTGACCTTCGCCGGGGTGACCGGTTTCTGCCCGATGGCTTTTGTGCTGGGCAAATGTCCGTGGAACAAATAAGTCGGAATTTTCGTCCGCGCCTCCAACCCTTGAACCTCCTATGCGCATCCCCCTACTTGCAGCCCTCGCCCTGCTTCCCTTCGCGTTGTCGGCCCGCGCGGAGCCGACCCATGTCACCGAAGTTCAAACCCTGACTCTCAAAGCGCAAAAAGAAACCCGCTTTGAAACCCTGCCCGCTTCCGTGGCCGCCGGGCGGCACAGCGTGCTGTCCGCAAAAATTCCCGGACAAATCGGTGAGCTCTTGGTCGAACCCGGTGCCAAGGTGAAAGCAGGCGACAAACTGGTCCAACTCATCGCCCGCGAAAACGAAGCCCGGCTGGCCCGTGCCGACGCCGGCTTGGCGCAAGCCAAGGCGGACCTTCCGCGTCTGGACGCCGAAATGTTGCGCGCCGCCGGAGAAGTCAGCCGCGCCAAGGCGGAACTGGCGCGGGCGCAAAGCGATTGGGAACGCATCCAAAAGTTGGGGCCGGCCGCCGTCTCGCGCCGCGACGCCGAAACATCCGAAGCGGCCTTCAAATCCGCCACCGCCATGCTGGTCAGTGGTGAAGCCGCCCAAAAAGCCTTGGACGCCGCGAAAACCAGCGCAGAGGCTGCTTCGCAAGCAGCCAAAGCCGCACGCGATGAAGCAGCCACTTTTCTCTCCTACGCCACCGTGACCGCTCCCTTTGATGGCGTCATCACCCACAAGCGCGTGGAAGTCGGCGATCTGGCCACCGCGGGAACGCCGCTGCTCGAAATGGAAAACACCGCCCTGCGTGTGGAGGCGCAAATTCCCGACAGCCTGATCGCCAACTTGCGCCTCGGGCAGCAAGTGCCGGTGTCCGTCACAGGCAAAACCATCAACGCCACGGTCGGTGAAATCGCTCCCGCCTCTGACACCGACACCCGCACCACCTTGGTCAAACTTGACCTCGCCGCAGATGCGAACGCCCGCGTCGGTGCCTTTGCGCGCGTGAAGATACCCACAGAAGAAATCCAAAATATCCGCATCCCCAAAGCGTGGATCATCGAACGCGGCCAGTTGGATCTGGTGTGGGTCAAGGAAAAAGGAACCGCGCGCTTGCGCCTGGTGCGCACTGGAACCGAAGATAAAGAGGGTGTGGAAATCACCGCCGGACTCACGGCCGGGGACGAAGTGATTTTGCCGGGGAAAGACGGCAAAGGCACGCTAAGCTTGCATGAAGGGGATGAAGTCAAGGGAGCCTCGCAATGAAACTCCCCACCTTCCTCACCCACCTCTGGAAGCGCAAGTCTCGGGGCGGACCGCGCGTTTTAAACGCGCAATCTTCCCCCGACGCCACAGCCTTGCGAACTGATAGTTCGCGGTCCGCCCCGCCACACAAGCACCCGCTTGGCCTGGCCGGCAAAATCGCCGCCGCTTGGATCAACTCCCCCCTGACCCCGCTGTTCATTGTGACCTCGGCCCTTTTGGGGCTGGGCGCGCTCTTCCTCTTGCCGCGCGAAGAAGAACCGCAGATCAAAGTGCCGATGGTGGATGTGATGGTCGCCATGCCGGGCGCAAGTGCCAAAGAAGTGGCCGAGCGCGTCACCCGCCCGATGGAGCAACTGCTTTGGGAAATTCCCGACGCTGAATATGTCTACTCCACCTCGACGCCCGGCCAAAGCATGGCCATCGTGCGCTTCAAGGTTGGCTCCGATGTCGAAGCCGCGCTGGTGCGCCTCAACCAAAAGTTGCAATCCAATGCGGACCGCATTCCGCCCGGCGTTTCGCCGCCGCTGATCAAGGCCCGCTCCATCGACGATGTGCCGATTCTGGCGCTCACCCTGCACTCGGCGAAACTCGACGGCGTTCAATTGCGCCAAGTGGCGGCGCAATTGCGCGAAGAAGTCCAAAAAATTCCGCAGGTCTCCGAAACCAAACTCATCGGCGGCCAAAGCCGTGAACTGCGCGTGACGCTTGACCCGGTGACCCTCGCCTCGCGCGGCCTGTCCGGGCATGAAGTGATGGCCGCATTAACAGCCGCCAACCAATCCACCCAAGGCGCAAGTCTCACCGCAGACAACCATGAAATCCGTCTGCGCACCGGCGACTTTCTCAAAGATGCCGATGACTTGCGCGCCGTGGTGATTGCAGTCAAAAATGGCCGCCCGATTTATCTGCGCGATATTGGCACCGTGGCCGAAACCATTGCCGACCCCACCCACATGGTGCTGTACACCGGCCCTTCCGGTGATTTTGAACAAGCCGTGACCATCACCCTGGCCAAGCGCCCCGGCGCCAACGCCATTGGTGTGGTTGAAAAAGTTTTGGCGCGCGTCGAATCTTTCAAACAAAACAGCATGCCCTCAAGCGTGGAAGTCGCCGTGACCCGCGACTACGGGCACACCGCCGCTGAAAAATCCGACGAACTCCTGCTCCACATGGGGCTGGCGATCTTGGGTGTTTCGCTGCTCATCCTGTTCTTCTTGGGCTGGCGCGAATCCTTGGTGGTGGCCATCGCCATCCCGGTCACGCTGGCCTTGACGCTGTTGGTCTTCTACCTGATCGGCTACACCCTCAACCGCATCACGCTGTTTGCGCTCATCTTTTCCATCGGCATTCTGGTGGACGACGCCATCGTGGTGGTCGAAAACATCGTGCGCCACCAACACCTGCCCGGCAACGCCAAGCGCACATTGTCCGAGGTGGCGATTGCCGCCGTGTCGGAAGTCGGCAACCCCACCATCTTGGCCACGCTCGCCGTCATCGCCGCCATTTTGCCGATGGCCTTTGTCGGCGGCCTGATGGGCCCGTACATGCGCCCGATTCCGGTGGGCTCCACGGCGGCGATGATCTTTTCAATCTTGGTGGCCTTTATGGTCACGCCGTGGGCCGCCGTCCGCTTGCTGCGCAAAACGCCGCACGGGGCACACAGCACCCATGGCACTGGCGCAGCCTCCGGCGCGGGGCCGGATGATTTCTTCACCCGCCTCTATCACCGCGTGATGGAGCCGCTGCTGGCCAAGCGCAAGTGGCGCGTGGTTTTCCTCGGCAGCATCGTGGCCCTGCTGCTGGGCGCGCTGGCCTTGGTGCCCTTGGGCGCCGTCAAAGTGAAGATGTTGCCCTTTGACAACAAGTCGGAATTCCAAGTCATCCTCAACATGCCCGAAGGCGCTTCGCTGGAGGAAACCACCGCCGTCGCCAAAGAGTTGGCGATGCGCGTGCGCCAAGAACCCGAAGTGCGCGATGCGCAGGTTTACGCCGGCACCGCCTCGCCCTACAACTTCAACGGCTTGGTGCGCCACTACTTCATGCGCCGCGCCGCCAATCAGGCCGATGTGCAAGTCAATCTGGTGGGCAAGTCCGAGCGCAGCCGCCAAAGCCACGCCATCGCCAAAAGCCTGCGCCCGGACCTGGCCGCCATCGCCGCCCGCCACAACGCGCGGCTGGCCGTGGCCGAAGTACCGCCGGGCCCGCCGGTGCTGCAAACCTTGGTCGCCGAGGTCTACGGCCCCACCGCCCAATCAAGGCGCAAGTTGGCTGAAAAAATCATGTCGCTCATGCGCGAGACCGAAGGCGTGATGGACTTGGATCGCTACTGGGAAGACCCCGCCCCGCAAGCGCATCTGATCATCGACCGCGAAAAAGCCGCGCTGCACGGCATCAGCCAAGCGGACATCGCCCGCACCGTGGAGATGGCCGCCAGTGGCGTGGCAGTTGGCCTGCTGCACTCCGACCGCGCGCGCGAAGATGTGCCGATTTCACTGCGCCTGCCCAAAGACTGGCGCACCCGCCCGGAAGACCTGCTGGCCTTGCGCCTGCGCTCTTCTTCCGGCGCGCTCATTCCGTTGCGTGAATTGGTCCACATCAAAAACGAAACCGTGGATGCCGCCATCTACCGGAAGAACCTGCAAGATGTGGTGTATGTCACCGCCGACATGGGCGGCACCTCTGAAAGCCCGGGCTATGCCATCGTTGAATTGATGGGCAAAGTCTCGAAACTCAACGCGCAAGATTACGGCGGCGCAACGGCCACGGTGGCGCAATATCACTTGAACCAGCCCGTTTCCGGCGACGAAGCCGCGGTCAAATGGGACGGTGAATGGCACATCACGCTGGAAGTCTTCCGCGACTTGGGATTGGCCTTTATGGTGGTGTGCGTGCTCATCTACGCGCTGATGGTCGGCTGGTTCAAAGACTTCCTGACCCCGCTCATCGTGATGGCGGCGATCCCCTTCTCACTCATCGGCATCATGCCGGCGCACGCGATGGCCGGCGCGTTCTTCACCGCGACCTCGATGATCGGCTTCATGGCCGGCGCCGGCATCGTGGTGCGCAATTCGATCATCCTGGTGGACTTCATCCAATTGCGCCGCGGCGAGGGCCTGCCCCTGGCCCAAGCCGTGGTCGAAGCCGGCGCCGTGCGCTTCCGCCCGATGCTCTTGACCGCACTGGCGGTGGTCGTCGGGGCTTCGGTCATCCTGGCCGACCCGATTTTCCAAGGCCTGGCGCTCTCGCTCTTGGCCGGCGAAATCGCCTCATTGCTGATCAGCCGCATGGCGGTGCCGGTGCTGTATTTCATGGCAAATGAAGCGGGGGAAAAGAAGGCCGAAACGATTAAAGCGCATGAGAATGACCCCGTGGCTGAATAACCTCCAAACAAACAACGCGCGCCGATAAACATGTTTTTATCGGCGCGCGTTGTTTGTTTAGAGAGTTGTTCCCACGCGACGGCCCATCGCATCCACTTTTTATTTGATCATCCCCACCGAGCGAGCGTAGTCGAAGATGCCGCCGGCATCGACGATCGGCTTGACCTGGCCGATCGGGCTCATGGTCCACGATTCGCCGGTGCTCTTGTTGGTGAGCAGACTGGTTTCAATGTTCAATTCCAGTTCGTCGCCGGTTTTGACTTTGCCGTCAATCAAACGCTCAGGGGTTTCGGCCGGCAGCAGGTAGCCGCCGTTGACGCAGTTGCGGTAAAAAATACGGGCGAAGAAATCGGCGATCACCACCTTGGAGCCGGCCTCGGCCAACGCCAGGGGCGCATGCTCGCGCGAGGAGCCGCAGCCGAAATTTTTGCCGCCGACTACGAAGGTGTAGTCGCTCTTCCACTCCCCCTGGCGCACATAGGGCACGCCGCACTGGGGCAGGCCGGACTGCTTCTCGGGCACGCCCACGCAGGCGTATTTGCCGAAAAACTTGCGCTCCTCGGGGTTGGACGGGTCGTAGGAAAGATACTCGGCCGGAATGATCTGGTCGGTGTCGATGTTGTCGCCAAGGACGAAGGCTTTGCCGGTGATGATCGTGGACATGGGTGGCGGGAAAGGGAATCCAAAAAAAGAAATCCAAAAAAAGAAATCGGAGGGTGAATTCTACCCTAGGGCGCTGTGCCGGGTTCCTTGGCCTGTGGCTTGCCGGAGTTTTTGACCGGCTCTTTGGCGATCTCTTTGGCCGGTTCTTTGGCCGGTTTTTTGGCGGGTTCTTTGGCGGGTTCCTTGACACCATCCTTGGTCGGCCCTGCCACCGGCCCCACCACTGGGGCTGTGACCGGGGGCACCACCGGTGGTGGCGGCGCCCATTTCAACAGCAGCGCATCCACTTCCGGAGCCAAGGCGGCGGCGGGCTGGCCGGCCAGGGCCTGCTTGAGTTGACCAAGCAGGGCCGGTGCATCGCCGGTCTTGGCGCCCTCTTTGTCAATGGCCGCCAGCAGCAGGACCAAAGGCGGCTTGAGCCAGGCGGGATCGGCCCCGGCGGCGGCATTCTTGGCCCACAACGCGGTGGCATCGGCCAGTTTGTTTTGATCCAGGCGCAACTGCATGCGCTTGGTGAAAACCGCCGGGCGCCCGTCGGCGTCCACCAGGGGGAAAGCATTGTCGTAGTCCTCCAAAGCGGCGGCCAGATCGCCGGCCCCCTCTTGGATTTCACCGCGGTGGATCAGCAGGGCGGCGCGTTCCGTATCCGAAACGGTGGCGCCGCGTGCCAGCACTTTACCCAGCATGCGCACGGCCAACCCGGCGGAAGCGCCGTTTTTGACGGCCAACCCAGCGGCTTCATCCACATCCATCGGCAGGGCCCGGCCGGCCCAGCCCAAGAGGGCGTCCGCCCACAGGTCGCGGGCGGCCCCAAGTGCCGGGACGCGGGCCACCAAGAGGGCCGCGTCCTCGCGCGTCTGGCCGCGATCACGCACCGCGCGCAAGGCGATCTCGGACAATTTGGCATCGCCCCCCACGCAGCCCAGCAGCGGCCCCAGCGGCTGGGTGGATTTTTCCAGCACCAGCGCCGCGGCCTCGCGCGCGTTTTCAGACAGGTGCGTGTTGCCAAGCCAGCCGGCCATCCGCTCCCAACCCGCATGGTCGGCCGGATCCAGCACCTGGCCCAGCAGCAGGATCTGCGACTGGCCTGGCAACGCGTCTTTGGCCGTCATGCGGGCCAGGAGCGTGCCGGCCAACGCCTTGCGCATGGGCTCATCAAGCATTTTGTTTTCACCGTAGGCGGTCAGCGCCTCGGTCGCGGCGGAGGCCACCAGCGCATCGGGATGGTCAAGCAGGCGCCGCACTGCCGGCAACGCGGCGCTTTGCGGATCACGCTTCATCCGGCGCATGCAGGCGGCCAGCACCTCGGCATGGTCCTCCTCGTCGCCGGCCAGGCGGGCCGCCACGATCTGGGCGCTTTGTGCGTCACCCACAATATTGAGCAATTGCACGCTCTTGGCCCGCACCTGCGGCATGGAATAGGTCAGACAGGCGCGCATGGCGGCGCGCACCGGCTCGGACACCGGGCGCCCCAGCGCGACCTGGTCGTCAACCAGGTCCAGAGCCAGCAAACGCACTTCGGCCAGCTCGGGATCGCCCAGCATCCTTTCAAGATGCGCCACCACCTGCTCCCGGGCGGCCTGCTCCCGGGCGGCCAATTCCTTGTCATTGGGGGCCTTGGCCGCCGCCTCTTTGGCCGTCAACTCATTGGCGATTTCACCGTCAAACAACGCGTCTTCCTGCTTCACGATGCGGCTGACATAGCGCAGCGCCTCTTCGCGCCCGGCGCGCACCGCGGCCTCCAGGCAGTCTTTCAAATACAGGTTGAAGGCCACCGGATCGCGACGCTTGGCCAAGGTCCGCCACTCCGCCAATTGCGCCGGCGTCGGGTCGGACGACAGGCAAAACATCATGCGCAAGGCGGCATTGGCCGAACTGCGGAAAGCCCAATCCCCCTGCCGCTTGCCGTCGTGCACGGAGAGCAGCACCTCCAAACTGGCGGGCGAAGGGAAATAGCCCAGCACCCCGAGCGCCGCCGCCCGCCGCTCAAAGGGCAATGAAACGTCGCGCGCCCAGCCGCCAAGGACGCCAAGCACCTCGGCGTTGTGGAAGCGGCGCAGCGCCTTTTGCCAGCGCACCAGGCGCGCCCCGCCGCCTTGCGGCATGGACAACAGCAGGGCATCGGCCAGCCGGCGCGATATGGGCGCCTCAAGATCGTCGGCCAAACATCCAAAAACCGCGTCCTTGACGGCGGGGCAAACCGCATCCTGGCGCAGCCAAGCCTCCAGCACGGCGGCGCACTGGTTGGTTGGCAGGCGCATGGCCTTGGCCAACAGCGCGGCGGCTTCTTCCGGCGACAGGCTTTTTGCGGCGGCCTCCACCAATTGCCGCGCCTTGGCCCCCATCGGTTCCGGCCGTGCCTGCCACGGGCCTTCCGCCGCCAGCGCAGGGCCGGCGCACAGGAGTGCCCCGGCCAGCCACGCGGCGGAAAGCGGGCGCAAATTGGGATGGATGGATGGCACCCGGGCATCATAAGGCAGTTGAAAAAAACCACGCGCACCGGAGGCCCGGCAGGCGTGGTTTTGGGGTGGTCTTGATGGATTTTCAGCTGACTTTGGGCGTCAGGCCGAAGGCGCGGGCCATGGTGGTGCCCAAGTCGGCGGGCGACTCGGCCACAAAGCAGCCGGCGGCCTTGAGCGCGGCCAACTTCTCTTCCGCGCCGCCTTCGCCGCCGGAAATGATGGCGCCGGCATGGCCCATGCGCCGGCCCTTGGGGGCGGTGCGGCCGGCGATGAACACGGTGACGGGCTTCTTGACATGCTCCTTGATGTACTTGGCGGCCACTTCTTCGTCGCTGCCGCCGATTTCGCCGATCATGACAATGCCGTCGGTATCGGCGTCTTCGTTGAACATTTTGACCACGTCGATGAAGTTCAAACCGCGCACCGGGTCGCCGCCGATGCCCACGCAGGTGGTCTGGCCGATGCCCTGCTGGCCGGTCTGCCACACCGCTTCGTAAGTAAGGGTGCCCGAGCGCGAGACGATGCCGACCTTCTTGCCACTGGTGGCCTTGGCCGCCGGGGTGTGGATGTAGCCGGGCATGATGCCGATCTTGCATTCGCCGGGGGTGATGATGCCGGGGCAGTTTGGCCCAAGCAAAGTCACACCGGCATATTTGGGCAAAGACAATTGCTTGCGCACGCGCATCATGTCGAGCACCGGGATGTGCTCGGTGATGCAGACCACCAGCTTGATGCCGGCGTTGGCGGCTTCCAAAATGGCGTCGGCGGCAAAGGGCGCGGCGACAAAAATCATCGAGGCATTGGCGCCGGTGGCTTTCACCGCTTCGGCCACGGTGTTGAAAACCGGCAAGCCATTGGAGGCCTTCTGGCCGCCGCGGCCGGGGTTCACGCCGCCGACCATGGTCGCGGTGCCATCGCAGAACTGCATGCCGTACTCCAGGCAACCATTGGCATGAAACTCACCGGCCTTGGGCGCCTCGCCCGGCTTGGAAAGGGAGAGGCCCTGGCAGATGACTTTGGTGGACTTATTGACGAGGATGGACATGGGTGGGGCTGAAAAAGGGGTCTGTGTGGAAAAAATGTGAAGGGGAAGGATAACCCAAAAAAGAAGGTTGGGCGGAAAGGGACATACGAAGGGAAATACCGGTGGAAAAGCGAAAAAACATGACAGCGGCCGGCAAATGAGGGCATAAACCCAAAACAATGAGCCACAGCGCTTGTTTTTCCCAAAAACCACCCCTTGGCCCCATGCCGGAGATTCTTGCCTTGTGTCCCGTGACATCCCAGCTATTCTCAGCGC
>CAZKVP010000023.1:11534-14368 GCA_964556215.1 uncultured Phycisphaeraceae bacterium | reverse complement strand
CCCATGCCGGAGATTCTTGCCTTGTGTCCCGTGACATCCCAGCTATTCTCAGCGCCATGAAAGGGCCTCCCTGATCGGTCCACCGGAGACCTTGGTGAACGCATGAAAACAAACCCACCCCTGCTCGAAGTATGCGTGCTGTCGGCCGACGAGGCCGAGGCCGCCGTCCGCGCCGGCGCCGGACGGGTGGAGTTGTGCGCCGACCTGGCCCGCGACGGCCTGACGCCGCCGGTCGGGATGGTGTGCGAAACCGTACGCCGGCTCAGGCCCCTTGGCGCTGCCGTCGCCGTCATGCTGCGGCCGGTGCCGCCGCCCGGACGGCACGCCTTCGGCGTGTCGGAAGAAGACGCCCGCGAACTGGAAGGGCAGGCGCAAGCCTTGCTCGCCGCCGGCGCCGATGCTTTGGTCTTCGGCTTCCTGACCTTGGCTGGCGAAGTGGACTGGCCGCTGGCGGGCCGCCTGCTCGCCATCGCGCAAAGCGCCGGACGGGAAAGCGTGTTCCACCGCGCCGTGGACGCCGCCAGCCGGCCGGACGAAGCGGTGGCCGCACTGCTGTCGGCGGGGTTCACCCGCATCCTGACCAGCGGCGGCGCCCCCACCGCGCAGCAAGGCGCCGCCACCCTGACCCGCTGGCATCAACGGGCATGCCAAGCCGGCCGCCCCGGTTTCGTGCTGCCCGGTGGCGGCATCCGGGCGCACAATGTGGGGGCGCTGCGGGCCGCCACCGGCATCCGCCAAGCGCATGGTGCGTTTCGTTCGCGCGTGAACGGCCAACCCGAACCGCTGGATGTGGCGGGGGTGAAGGTGGCGGTGGAAACTGGCCGCAATGCCGCAGCGCCCCCGCGGGCGGCGGCGAAGCAACAGGATGTGGTGTTACGGGTGGAGTGAGGAGTGGGCGCGGCTGGCGACTTTGCGCGGGTGAGGCGTTGCGGGGATAAAAAGAGAAAAATCAATGTTATCCGCCACCCATTAAGGAGCGCGGCGGCGGGGTCAACATGGGCAGCCACAGCGACAAGTGCATTAAGGCGCAAACTAAAAACCCCAAGATCAACAATAACACATCCCAAACCATGGCCCACTTAGACCATAAATACTCCTTTTTTACGCCTTCTTCAAAAAGCAAGTCTTCAACACCACCGTGCCGATTTTCTTATCACGACACTCCACTTCTTCCGGATTATTGGTCAGACGAATGCCCTTGAAGGTGGTGCCACGCTTGATGGTGGAAGAACCCGCACCCTTGACCGGCAGATCTTTGATCACCACCACGGCATCACCTTCATTAAGGTCGGCGCCGTTGCTGTCCTTGGCGGCGGGCTTGGCGAACTGGGCGTCGAGATCTTCTTCTACGTATTTGGCCATGGAGATTTTTTCTTAAAAGGGATTGAAGCGTGAAAGCCGATTTTACCGCCTTTTACTGGTTCCCATCCCAAGCCTTGAACCTTGCCCCATTCGGCTGCGCCACATATTCCTTCACCAACTCCATGTAATGGTTGGGTAACCATGCCAAATAGCCTTTTTCTTTTTCTGAAACGGGCCGGGCCACTTTACCGGGGATGCCCACCACCATTGAGCCATCGGGAATCACGCTGTTGGGAGGCACCACACAGCCCGCGGCGATCAGGCAACCTTTGCCGATTTTGGCCCCGCCAAGCACGATGGCGCCCATGCCGATCAGCGAACCATCGCCCACTTCGGCCCCATGCACCACCGCGCTGTGGCCGATGACCACCCGCTCGCCGATGATATTGGGATGGCCGCTATCGCAATGGATGACAGCGCAATCCTGCACATTGGAGCCCGCCCCAATGCGAATTTGCGCCACATCGCCGCGAATGGCCGCGCCGTACCACACGCTGACGCCTTCGCCAAGATGCACCTCGCCCATCACGCGGGCGGTGTCGGCCAGATAAACGCCTTGGATTTGCTTGAATGACATGGGCGCATCGTACAATCCCGCCGTGAAAACCGCTTACCTCATCGATGGCTTCGCCCTGATCTTCCGCTCGTATTACGCGCTGCCGCCTTCGATGAAGTCGCCGGTGACCGGCGAAGTGACCAACGCCACCTACGGCGTGGCGGTCAACCTGCTCAAGCTGCTGGCCGACAAGCGGCCCGACTACTTGGCCATGGCGGTCGAATCCCGCACCCCCACCTTCCGCGAAGAAATCTACCCGCAGTACAAAGCCCACCGCGATGCCCCGCCGGAGGATTTGGTGGCGCAAATTCCGGCGATTTTGGAATTGGCCAAACTGTTCGGCCTGCCGATTCTGGAAATCCCCGGTCTGGAAGCCGACGATGTGCTGGCCACGCTGGCCGTGCGGCTGCCGGCTGCGAATGCCAACTTGCGCGTGCGGCTGGTGACCAAGGACAAGGACCTGGACCAGGTGCTTTGCGACCGGGTGGAAATTTACGACGCCCACAAGGATGAAGTCATCGACCCCGCCGCCTTGCTGGCGAAAAAAGGCATCCGCCCCGACCAAGCCCGCGATTATCAAGCATTGATCGGCGACTCCAGCGACAACATTCCCGGCGTCAAAGGCATCGGCCCCAAGACCGCCGCCACCCTGCTGCAAACCTACGACACCCTCGACAACCTGCTGGCCCATGTCGACGAATTGAAGGGTGCACAGAAAGACAAGATCGAAGCGGCGATGGCCGACGGCACGCTGGACATTTCGCGCAAGTTGGTGACGCTGGACACCACCGCCGACTTTGCCTTTGATTTGGAAAGTTGCGCCACCGGCGAGAACGCCATCGGCCGGATTCAGGCGGAGGCGTTGTTCGAACGCTTCAAGCAACTCGGCTTCAACAAACTGCGCCCGGATTTGGAG
>CAZKVP010000023.1:0-11434 GCA_964556215.1 uncultured Phycisphaeraceae bacterium | reverse complement strand
GTTGTTCGAACGCTTCAAGCAACTCGGCTTCAACAAACTGCGCCCGGATTTGGAGAAGTTGCTTGGGCGGACCGCGAGTTTTCAACTCGCAAATCCTCCCCCCGCCTCTGCTGTCGCCAAACCCGCCAAAAAGAAAGTAGAACCCGCCGCCTTTGGCCTATTCGCGGCGGCAGAAGAAACGACAGAAAACACAACAGCCGACGAGGAGGCTGAATGTCTTGCGAGCAACATGCTCGCGGTCCGCCCAGCCATCCTGCGCACCCGCGATGAAATTTCCGCCTTGGTGGCGAAGCTGCGCCAAGACAAACCCCTGCTCGCCTTCGACACCGAAACCCTCGGCCTTGGCCGCACCGCGCCCTTGGTCGGCCTGTGCCTGGCTTGGGGCGAAGGCGCAAGCAACAGCGCCTACATCCCCATGCGCTCGCCGGAGCCGCACACTCATCTCACGCCCGAAGCCGTGATCGAACTGACCCGGCCCTTGTTTGAAGACGCGCAAGTGCCCAAGTGCGCCCACAACGCCAAATACGATTTGCAAACCCTGCGTGCCGCCGGCTACGAGGTGCGCGGGCTGGTGTTTGATTCGATGATCGGCGCCTTTTTGACCGGCGCGCCCGGCATGGGGCTCAAGGATCTGGCGCGCGGCGAATTGGGGATGGAACCCAACGACATCGAAAACCTGATCGGCCCCAAGCCCAAACGCAAGACCGACGCGCCGCAGCGCACCATGGACCAGGTACCCCTCGCCTCCGCCGCCCGCTACGGCGCGGAGGATGCCGACATGACCCTGCGCCTGACCCATATTTTGCAGGAGCGCTGTACCGCCATGGGCATGCAGTCGCTGGCCGACACGGTGGAAATGCCACTGGTGCAAGTCCTGACCGACATGGAAGACGCCGGCATTTGCGTCGACCGCCAGGTGCTCGGCACCCAGCGCATCGAACTCGAGGCGCAACTGGTGGACTTGCGCCGCCAAATCCTCGACCTGTGCGGCGACTTCAACCCCGACAGCCCCAAGCAATTGGCCGAGGTGTTGTTCGACCGTCTGCACTTCAAGAGTTTGAAAAAGACCACCACCGGCCGCTCCACTGATTCGGAAGTGCTGGAGAAATTGGCCGACGGCGAAGGCGCAACTGAAGTGGAAGCCGAAGCGAAACAAGTCCCGCGCCTGATGCTGGAATACCGCAGCCTGACCAAATTGGTCGGCACCTATCTGGTCGCCCTCGACGAAGCCATCGAAGCCGACGGCCGTGTGCATTGCCGCTTCCACCAGACCGGCGCGGCCACCGGGCGCCTGTCCTCCAGCGACCCCAATTTGCAGAACATCCCCATCCGCACCGAGCAGGGCAAACGCATCCGCGGCGCCTTCGTGGCCGCGCCCGGCCATCAATTGGTGGTGGCCGACTATTCGCAGATTGAATTGCGCTTGCTGGCCCATCTGTCCAACGACCCCGGCCTGCTCAACGCCTTCGCCAAAGGGCAGGACATTCACGCCGCGGTGGCAGCGCAAGTGTTCGGCGTTGACGAAGCGCAAGTGTCCAAGGACCTGCGCGCCAAGGCCAAGGCCATCAACTTCGGCATCGTCTACGGCGTGTCGGCCTGGGGCCTGGCCCGCCAGGTGGAAGGCTTGGACAACAAATCCGCAGGCGAACTGATCGCCAATTACAAAGCCAAATACGCCGGCATCACCGCGTTCCTGGACCAATGCGTGGAGGAAGCCAAAGCCAAAGGTTTCGTCACCACCATCCTGGGCCGGCGCCGCCAAATCGACAACATCACCTCGCGCAACAACGCCGAGCGCAACCAGGCCGAGCGTTTGGCCATCAACTCGGTGGTGCAGGGTTCGGCGGCCGACCTGATCAAAAAGGCGATGGTCGAGTTGCACGCCCGGCTCAAAGCCGAGTGCCCGCAAGCCCGCTTGCTGCTGCAAATCCACGACGAACTGGTGCTGGAAGCCCCGACCGAACTTGCGCCTGCGGTGGCGCAACTGGTGAAAGAAACCATGGAAGGGGCGATGAAACTCAACACCCCCTTGGTGGCCGACACCGGCATTGGGGACAATTGGTTGGAAGCAAAATAAGCCTCTTATTCCACCACCACCGCCAGCGACCACGACCGTATTTCGCCGGGCGCCAAATAACGACCGCTCCCCTCCCGCATCGCCGCACCCAAATCATCAAAGGGCGCGGTGGCCGGTTCGACCCCCAGGTTGAAGTACGGCGCCGAGCCGCAGCCGGACCAGCACCGGCAGTTGAGCCACAGACCCAGGTACGGCGCGTCGGAGGCATCCCATTGCAGGCGCAATTTTTCGCGGCCATCCGGCGCACCGATGGCCACTTCGCCCACCGCATCCTTGGCGGTGAACAGCTTGGCGGCAAAGGGCGCAAACCCGGGTGTCGCCGGATCGGGCACGCGGCTTAAATTGGGCAAGCCCGGCGGCTGCGGCCAGACAAACTGCGCGCCGGCCAACACCCCGACCCCGCCGTCAATGCGCATCGGCGTGCCCGCCAGCAGTTCAATCGTCATGCCCGGCTCCAACGCCACCAACGGATGGGCGCACCACAGGTAGGGCACCGGCTTGTCACCCAGGTTGGTCATGCGGTAATCCGCCCGCAATTGCACTCCCTCCAGCGTCAAAGTGCGCTCGAACATGACCGGCGCAAACCGCGTGGTGACGGCCATTTTCACATAGTTGGCCGATTGCTCCACCACCTGCCACGGCAGCACGGCCAAATCGCCATGGTCGGGGATGTCAAGCCCTTCCATCCGCGCCGGTGAGACCGAGGGGAAGATTTCATCCCAGCCGCCGAAATCCATCTTCTCGACATACGACGCGCCGTACACCGGCACTGCAATCGGCAGGTGCGGATTGAGCCACAGCCACTGGCGGCCGGACTTCACGCTTTTGAGGGAGGAAATCTTGCCGCCGACTTCGGGCAGGATGGCAAGGGAAAGATGGACGTTGGAGAGGATTATTTTTTTCATGGGATATGGAAAACTCAATCGGTTTTCACTTCGGAGCACGAAGGCGCAATGTGAATCGGCACCTTGCCCCCGGCCGGCGTCCTGTTGCCGGTGATGACGAGGTTCCTGGTGTTCTTGGCCGAGATGCCGCCGCCGTCGAAGACATTGTCCACGATGCGGATGTTCTCGTGCACCGGCTCCTTGGGATCGTTCGAGACCGTCTGCGGATTGATCTCGATGCCGCAGCCCTTGAACGTGTTGTTGCGGATGAGCAAGTCGCGGATGCAGGTGGATTCGTACCAGCCGCGGGCGTCGTCCTCGATCAGGATGCCGGCCATGTGGCTCTGGATGGTGTTGCCTTCCACCAGCACCTTGCCGCGGGTGGTGATGAGGAAGCCGCGCACCGGATCCATGTCCACCTTGTTGTTGCGCAAGGTCAGGTTGGGGTGCCAAGTGAGGTTGTCCACCGCGTCGTCCTGGCCAAAGGCCGGCGCCGGGCCGTCGAGGGTGACGACCCACTCCTTGCCGTCTTTGGAGGCCTGGTGGCAGTCCGTCACCTTGCGGCGCGGGTTACCGGGCAGCTCGCGCAGCTTGTCGTGGCCGATGACGGCGATTTCATCCCCCGCAATGTACGGCTGAAAACCGTAGGTCTGCGGATGCATATAGCGCAGTTTCAGCTGGTTTTCCGCCGGCTTGCCGGTGATGCGCAGATGGGTGCCGTGGCAATTGACGAAGTCATCCTGCATGCCGGAGCCCACGCAATCCTCCACCACCACCTCACCCTTGCAGTTGGAGAACTGGAAGATGTCAGCCCAGGCCGGGCAGGTGCGGATCGTGCCCGCCGGCGGCGCCACGCGCACATGAATATAGGCGATGTTTTCGGTGAACTGGCTGACCAAGCCCATGTTGGTCAGTGCGTAGAAATCGCAGTCGGTGAAGCGGATGTCCTTGCTGCGCGCGTTGTGGACGCCGACGGAATCGCGCACCCCGTGGCGGGATTGGATCTGGTGGCCCTTGATCAATCCGCCGGTCCCGCTGGGAAAAGTCAGGCGCACCTTGCGCCCGCCCAAATCCTCGGCCTTGGACTGCGCCAAGGGATGCTGGCCCCAAATGCGCCAGGCGCGGCCCTCTGCGGGAATGGAATCCTGGTCCTGTTCCCCCCCGGGACCAAGATCGCCCTTCCATGTGAATTTTCCATTTTCCACCGCGTAATCCGATCCTTCGGCCACTTGGATGATGGCGCTGTCTTTCCCGGTCTCCAGCACGCGGTATTCCGACACGGTCGGCCGCTTGAGGTCGAACGCCAGGTTGGCGTAGGCGATGTCTTGCGCATGGTTGTTGAAAACCTCCACCATGCGGCCGCCCAGAAGGATGAGCGTCTTCTTGTCCCCCTCCACCCCCGCCCCCTCGAAGCGCAAGTGGCTGGAATTCTCGACCAGGATGCCGATGGGCTTGGGCTCGGTCGGCGCGTCGCAGGAATTGGAAACGAACAGTGGGCGGCGGTGGGCCGTCTCCACGGCAAACTCGTGCGTGCCGGGCAGGAATTGGATGACGACCGGCTCGGCCGCGGAACCTTCCGCCAGCGGCATGAGCGTCTCGGTATGGAGGCCCGGAGCGATGACGACCTTGTCGCCCGGCGCGAGTTTCAAGGCGTTCACCTTGGCCAGCGAGCGCCACGCCTTGTTTTGCACTGTTCCGGCGTTGGCGTCGTCGCCCTTGGCTGGGTCCACAAAATAGGTCGTGTGTCCTGGCGAGGGCACGCGCCGGTCAGCGGTGGGGTAGGCGGTCTTGGCGGCTTCGGCCAGTTGCGCCTGGCGGCCAGCGGACAATCCAGAGGAGGCGCAAGCGGCCAGAAGCAGGACGACGGCGGGAATGAGAATTGGTTTCATGGGATCAAAAAAAAGGAAATATTCGACGTTTTCATCGGCCCGTGTTGTTCTCCACCTTCACATCTTCGCACCGTTCAATGCGCACCGATGCCTTGGCGTCGGCATCGAAGCGGTTGCCCGAAACGACCAAACCCTTGGTATCGCTGACGACGATGAACGGGCACGGCCTGACCGGGCGTCCACCCAATGCGTGGCCGGAGAACCGGTTGTTTTCGATGCGGATGTTCTCGTGGACCGGACCAGCCTGCGGATCAACGAAGATGCCGCAATCGACAAAGGTGTTGTTACGGATGAGCAGGTCACGCACGCAGGTGGATTCGAACCAGGAATTGGCATCCACCTCCAGCAGGATGCCGGACCGGTAGCTTTGGAAACGGTTGTCTTCCACCACCGTTTTGCCGCGCGTCTTGACCAGGATGCCGCGGGTCGGCGCCGCTTGGAACCGGCTGCGGCGCACGGTCAAATCGGGGTGCCAAGTGAGGTTGTCCACCACATCATTCTTGCCGAAGGCGGGCGCCGGACCATCCAGGGTGACCTGCCATTCCACGCCACCCTTGTCGAGCGGCCGGCAATCCACCACCTTGCGCCGCGGATTGCCCGGAAGTTCGCGCAGAGTGTCGTGGTTCACCACGGCAAGCTCGTCGCCGGCGGCGTACGGCGCGAAGCCGCGGGTCTGATGGTGCATGTAGCGCAAGGCGAGCGCGTTGTCCACCGGCTTGGCCATGACGCGCAGGTAGGTTCCGTGACAGTTGATCGGATCGTCCTGCGAGCCGGAAAACAGGCAGTCCTCGACCAGCACCTGTCCCTTGCAGTTTGATACGTGAAAGACATCCGCCCATGCCGGGCAAGTGCGAATCGTGCCTTGTTCCGGCGCCGCGCGCACGCGGCTGAAGGTGAGATTTTCGGTGAACTGGCTCACGATACCCATGCCGGGAAAGGCGTAGAAGTCGCAATCCCGGAAGGCGATGTCCTTACAGCGCGCGTTGTGGGCGCTGACCACGTCGCGGTAAATCAGGCGGGAAACATACTGCAATCCCTTCGTCAGACCGCCGGTGCCCTTGGCATAGGTAAAGCGTACCTTGCCGCCTCCAAGGCCCTCGGCTTTCCCAAAAGACGGCGGCTCCGTGCGCCAGCACTTGTTGGCCACGGGGTCCAGCGTCAAGGTGAACAAGGCCCCCCGCCCTAGGTCGCCGGTCCAGGCGAAGCGGCCGTCCTTGATGTCGTAGGTGCAACCTTGCGCCACCTGCACGGTGGCGGTGTTGTCCGTCGTCTCCAGCACGCGGAATTCCGAAACGGTCGGACGCTTGAGGTCGAAGGCCAAGCCTTCATACGCGACATCCTGCGCATGATCGTTGACGAAATACACCGTGCGCTGCGGACCGGCCAGCAGTATCTTGGTCTTGCCGGCCCCCGCCGCCCCGCCGCCGGCAAAGCGCAAGTGCTTGCCGTTTTCCACCAAGATGGCGATGGGCATCGGGTAGGTCGGCGCGTCGCACGAATTGGAAACGGCGTAGGCGCGGCGCAGCAACTTGGGCGACTCGAACGCGTGGACACCCGGCAGGAACTGGATGACCACCGGCTCGGCCGCGGAACCCTCCGCCAGCGGCATGAGTGTCTGGGTGTGAACGCCGGGCGCAATGACGACCTTGTCGCCGGGCGCAAGTTTGAGTGCGTTGACCTTGGCCAGCGATTGCCAAGCCTGGCCTTCCTTCGTGCCGGCGTTGGCGTCGTCGCCCTTGGCCGGGTCCACGAAATAGGTGGTGTGGCCGGGCGAGGGCACGCGCAGGGCGGCGTCGGGATAGGCGGTCTTGGCCGCCTCAGCCAGTTGCGCCTGTTGCCCGGCGGAAAGCCCGGAGGCGCAAGCGGCCAGGAGCAGGGCGACGGCGGGGAGGAGGATGGGTTTCATGCGGTAACTCTGGGACCGCGGGCTTACAAGCCCGCTCAAAAATAAGGAATGCCTGATGAAGCGGGCTTGCAAGCCCGCGCTCCCAGGTTTTACTCGAACGCCATCTCCCACGCCACCTCGCCGGTCGCGGCGGGCGTCGTCGAGACGCGCAGCAGCGTGCCCTCTTGCTTGACTTGCGCTTCCTTGCCGCCGAACGTTGCCGATTTCAGCGCAAACCTGGCCGGCACATGGATCGCCAGTTCGTAGCGGTCGCCCACCACCACCCGGCTGCGGCCGGACAGCGTCCGGCCCTTCCACTGGACCCCCACCAAATCCGCGCCGCCCTGCGACAGATGGCGGTTGGTCGAGACGATCTGCGGATGGTTTTCCAGCTTGCGCAGGGCATAGGAGCGCAATTCATGGGCTTTGGCGGCGGGTAGCTCAAGCTGGCCGCGCTTGATGCCAAGAAAGGTGTGGGTCCAGAATTCATAGACGAGGTAGTCGGCGTCGGCTTCCAAGCCGATATCGGCGAAAGCCACGGTGGCCGCCGGCGCCGGGGCACCCCAGTTCACGCGGTGCAGCACGGCCCATTGACCCACGCCCTGGATGTTGAATTCGTTGAGCCACCATGGGCAGATGGCCCCGTGCTGGTCGGCGTCGCCCGGGGCCACGCCAGTACCGGACTTGATGGATTCGCGCGGGACGCGCACCAAGGCGTCGGACTTTCTTTCATCGAAGTTGTAAAGCTGGCCCGGCACGCTGAACAGCACCGGCGAGGAGCGCCTGGCGCCCTCGATGTTGCGGTCGAAGCGGTAGACCTCGGGCTTGTCGCCCAGCATCAGCATGGCGCCGGCGATGGAGGCAAGCGCGGGGCGGATGACGGTGTCGCCCTCGACCACTTCGGTGGGTTCAAACTTGGTGACATTGCCGGCGCCCACGCCCTTGAACTTTGGGGCGATGTCGCAGATGTCCGGGTCGTTGCGCCAGACGATGCCATTCCAGGCGTTGTACTGCTGCATGGAGACGGGGCCGTAACCGTCGCCGGCCACGCGGCAGGCATCCGCCAAACCGACGCCTTCGGGCAACACGCCCCAGCAGGAGAGGATGAAGGTGCTTGCGCCCAATTCCCGGCGCGCCACGCCCAGGTAGGTGCGGAACATCTGCGCCGGGGTGACGCCGTGTTCGGAGCAATAGGCCGTGTTGTGGTTCAGGTTGTCGTAGAGATAATGGCGCAAGAGGTCGATCTTCACGTACGGAATGCCGGCCTTGCGGATGCCGGCGAAAGTCGGGCGCACCAGCGCGTCCACCGCATCCTTGTTGGTGGCATCCACCGCGCAACTGATCCACGGGCCCACGAACGGCTTGCCAGCGGAGTCGCGGATGAACCAGTCGGGGTGCCGGGTGATGGTTTCGTTGTCGGTGATGTGCGCGCCCACCCACAGACCCGGCTCGAAGCCGGCGTTTTTGCAGGAGGCGGCAAAGCCGTCGATGCCGGCAGGGTAATGGTCTTTGCGCCAATCCAGCCAGGTGGCCGGTCCGCGTGAGGGGTAACTTTGATTGGTGCCGGGGAAGCGCGGGCGGTCCTGCCCCTTGCCCAACTCGTTCTGGTAGCAGTCGTCCAATTGGATGAACTTGTAGCCAAAATCCGCCATGCGCTTGTCCTTCCACACCGCCAGCAGCGAGTCGCAATCCTTCTGCGAGCAATTGCGCAGGAAAGCGAACCATGAACTCCACCCGGTGATGGAATCCTCGCGCACCTTGTAGGTCCACGGCTCAAAGAAGGCGATGCCCTTGTGCTTCTGGTAGAAGCGCGGGCGGAAGACCAGTTCGATCCTGTCGCCGGAGACGGTGAAGGAAAAGTCGCGCGACCCGGCGGTTTCGCCCGCCGGCGCAAGGCGCGCGGCGCCGGCTTCGGCCGCCAATTCCCAGTCCCACTTGCGGTCGTAGACCGCGTTGTTGCGCAGGTTGAAGCTCTGGCCATGGCTGGTGCGCACCAGGGGGAATTTCTTTTGCGCCTCACCGCGGGTTTCGGCGGCGAGCATTTGCTCGCTGCCGTGGGCGAGCGCCGACAGTTTGAGGCCCTTGCCCGTGAAGGTCAGCCGCTGCTCCACGCCGCGCCCGGCCGTCACGGCATTCGTCAATTCCGCTTTGCCCCCGGTGACTTGGCCCTGGAACACCATGCGCCCGTGGTAGGTCAGGCGCAAGTTGCCGCCGGACGCATCCCACTCCACTTGCGCCGGGGCGTTGGGCGGCGTGCCGGGCAGGCCAGCTTCCACAGCAAGCGGCTGCGCGGGTTGCGGGGGAACCACGGTGTAGGCGGCGCATCCGGAGATACCGGATGCGCAGGCGGCAAGGAGCAGGGCAATGGCGGGGAGAAGGATGGGTTTCATGGAGAAGAGAAAAAGAAGCCGCTTGTGTTATTGGAACGCATCCGCCGTCAATGCGACGGATTCACCCGGCTTGACGGTGACCTTCACCGTCTTTTCACCCCAACGCACGACGGCCGAGCCGCCGATCTTCGACCTCAGGGTGGCCTTCACCAAACGCCCCTGCGCCCATTCCATATCCACGGTGAAGGCGCCGCGGGCGCCAAGGCCCGCGACCTTGCCCGTGGGCCAAGCCTTGGGCAGAGCCGGCAGAAGTTCGATTTCCCCCGCGTGCGACTGGAGCAGCATTTCGCACACGCCGGCGGTGTAGCCGAAGTTGCCGTCGATTTGGAAGGGCGGGCACGCGTCGAGCAGGTTGGTGTAAAGGCCGCCGCTGTCGCCGTCGTATTTGATGCCCGTGTCGGTGACGGGGCGGAAGAGGCGGGCAAAGACGCGGTGCGCGCGGTCGCCGTCGTGGAGCCGTGCCCAGAGGTTGATTTTCCAAGCGGTGGCCCAGCCGAGGCCGGCGTCGCCGCGGGCGTCGAGCGATGTGCGGGCGGCGCGCGCGAGGTCCGGGGTGCCGCGCGGGGTGATCTGACGGCCGGGATACACGGCGATCAGATGCGACAGATGCCGGTGCGTGTCCTTGGGGTCGTCGCGGTCCTCCATCCACTCCTGAAGCTGGCCCCATTTGCCGATTTTCGGCTTGAGCAGTTTTTCCCGCTTGAACGCCACCTCGTCACGGAAGGCCTTGTCAATGCCCAAGGCGTCGGCGGCTTCCATCGTGTTGGTGAAAAGGTCCCAGACGAGCTGCTGGTCGAAGGAGACGCCCATGCCCTCCTTCGATCCGTGTTCCGGAGAAAAGCCGTTCGGGGACACGAGCGTGCCGTCCGGCAACTCTTTGAGGGAGTCGAACCAAAAATGGCAAACCTCTTTGAGGGCGGGATAGAGTTTTTCGCGCAGGTAGGCGTCGTCGCGGGTGAAGGCCCAGTAGTCGAAGGAGTTTTGCAGGAACCACGCGCTGCAGGCCGGCAGCCACCGCCATGAACCGCCGCCAAAGGCGCCGTTCTCGCCGCGGACGGCCCACCCGCGGATCTTGAATTCATGGCGCGTGGCCTCAGTGCGAACAGCGCGGGTCGAGTCGATCCACTCGTTGTAGGGCTTGCAGCAGGCGTTGAGGCCGGTGGCGTTGGAGGCCCAGTAATTCATCTCAACATTGATGTCGGCGTGATAGTCGCTGCGCCACGGCGGATTGTTGCTGTTGTTCCACTTGCCCTGCAGGGTCGAGGGGAGTCCGCCCTCACGCGAGGAGGCAATGAGCAGGTAACGCCCCATCTGGAAAAGTTGCGCCTCAAGCCCAAGGTCTGGCCCATGGAGGCGGTAGGCGGCGATGCGGCGGTCGGTGGTGAGCGCCGGTGGCTTGGCATCGGCCGCGCCCAGGGTGAGTGACAAGCGGTTGAACAGGGCTTGGTAGTCGGCCAAGTGCGCGGCCAAAAGGGCGCCGAATCCGGCCTTTTGCGCCGCGTCGAGCCTGGCCGCCACGACGCCGGCCGGCGCCGCGCCGCGCCAGTCGGCCGCGCGGTCCTGCTTGAAGTCGGTGGCGGCGGACAGCACGACGAGGAACGAATCGGCCTTTTCCACGCGCAGGACGCCGCCTTGCGCCACCACGCTCCCGCCGACGGGCAGCACGCGCAGGCGCGCCTCGCGGGCAAGCGGTTTCCAGGTCTTTTTCACCCCGGCCAGTTTGTAATCATGGGCAGGAAACGCACCGAAGGAGCGCAAGTCAGCGACGCCGCCCGCGGTTTGCGCCACGGTCTTGGCCCCGTGCGCGTCGGCCAGGTCCACCGTGGCCGACAGGGCGCCGGGCTTGTCGGCCGAAAAGCGCATGACGACGACCTTGCCGGGGAAGCTGGCGAACACCTCGCGGGTGAAGCGCACGCCGCCCTTGGTGTAGGCCGTGGTCTGCACGGCCCGGCCGATGTCCAACTCGCGGCGGAAGTCCGACGCCAGGCCAGCCCCATCCACCCCCACCGTCACCTCGCCGAAGTTCTGAAAGGCGCCGGTGTCGTTCTCGTCGCCGGTCCAGAGCGTTTCCTCGTTGAACTGGACGCGCTCGCGCTGCGCGTCGCCGTACACCATCGCGCCCATGTGCCCGTTGCCGATGGGCAATCCCTTGCGCATCCAATCGCCGGCGGCGGGGGCGTCGTAGGTGAGTTTGAGGTCTTCAGCCGGCACGTCGGCCGGTTGGACGGAACCGGCGCGAAGCGGCGCGGAGCATGCGGCCAAGAGCAGGGCGATGGCGGGGAGGAGGAGGATGGGTTTCACTCGAAGAC